>JBKPKI010000237.1:0-25740 GCA_046731055.1 Actinomycetota bacterium
GACCCGTTCACCGCACTGGCTTGGCGGTTGCGACGGCTGAGTCGCTCGGTCGACGTCCACCGGCTGACCGCGGCCGGCGTCCCGGTGGTTCCCTGGCACGGCCCGCAGAGCCTCGACCACGTGCTGCGCGAGCTGTCCCGGCGTGCTCGGGCTCCCCGGATGGCGCGACGATGAGCGTGGAGGCGGCAGCTCGCCGCGTACGGCTGGTACGGCTCGGACTGTCCGAGGAGTACGGCTCGGTGCAGCTGTTGCTGTCCGCGATCGTGGTCCTCGGCCCGGTCGTGTTCCTCGCCGCGATGATTCTCGGCGGCAGCGGCTTCACGTGGTGGTTCCTGGTCCTCACTCCGCTGATGGCCGTGGGAGCGGCCCGACCGGAGTCGCCCGGGCACCTGATCCTCTGGGTACTCCTGCTCGTGGTGTGGGTGACCGCGGTGCCGGGTCCCTTCACCTGGTGGTCGGTGCCGGCGGCCCTGGCCATCGCCACGTCCCACACCGCCTTGATCCTGCTCGGCGGCCGACCGGCGTCGGGCGACCTGGCGTCTGACACCTGGTCACGGGTCCGGAGCCGGCTCGGAGTGGTGGCGGTCATCACCGTCGGCGTGGCCGCCCTGGCCCAGGTGGTCCGTTCGGTTCGGGTGCCCGGACAGCTGGCTCTCGCCGTCGCAGCGCTCCTCGCGGTCTCGCTCTGGCTGTGGTGGGGCACTCGCCGGACCGAGGCCGACGGCCAGCCGGACACCTAGCACCGCCTGGTTCGCGGGGCGCGATGCGTATTTCCCTTGCCCGCAGTTTGGGTGCCCTGCGAGGCTCCCGGGATGCCGTCCAGCACCATCGGCCCGCCCTTCGACCAGTTCCTGGCCACCGCCGAAGCTGTGGCCAAGGCCCGGCCCGAGGTCGACCCGGAGATGGCTCGCGAGGTGTTCGAGGAGGCGGCGACGCTGCTCTACAACGGCCTCGTCCTCGACGATCTCGATGCCCACGACGCCGCCGCGGTGGTCGCCGGCCTGTGCGTCGACCTCGTCGCCGAGGATCCCGGCGCCGCAATCCACGCGCGGGCCCTGGCCACCTTGGAGACACCCGGAGACCTGCACGACCCGAAGGGTGCGTGGGCGGCGTACCTCGACGCCGCGGCAGTCTTCCAGCTGTAAGACGAACCGCCGAGGCCCGCGGTCAACGAGAGACGACCGTGACCAGCTTGTCGAACGCGCCACCGAGCAAGGCCACGAGCGCACCAGACTCGCCACAGCGTTCGGATCTTCAGCCACTGGCCGGACAACACGCTGATGCGGCCCCGGATCCTGTCCACGACTCGACCTTCGGGCTCGAGCCGACGGACCCGATCACGTTGCATATCAACGGCTGGTTCCATCGCCTCCAAGCCTGCCGTGCCGGTCTTCCACGATCCGGGTCGTGAGCGACGCCACACAGGGCAACCAGGTCGGTCTCCTCGTCCCTCCGCAGTGACGGTTCGCTGATCGATCCGAGACGTGGACCCCACCGGCGCAGGGTGCCGGTGGGCCCATCGTCGTCGACTCGCCGGTCGGACACTCGACACTGGCTCGTACGTGTGTTCGAATATTCCCTATGCGATGGCAGGGCCAGTCGGTCGGCGCAACGACACCCGGGGCGCTACCCGGTCTCGACGCCAACGACGGCTTCGTCCGGACCGTTCGGACGCCGGACTTCGCCGGGATTACCTTCCACGAGGTGCTCGCGAAGTCCGCCCTCAACCGGATCCCGGCCGCCGCCCAGCTGCCGTTCGAATGGACGGTGAATCCCTACCGCGGGTGCACGCACGCGTGCGTCTACTGCTTCGCCCGCAACACGCATACGTATCTCGACCTCGACGCCGGTCGTGACTTCGACAGCCAAATCGTGGTCAAGACCAACGTCGCAGAAGTCCTCCGGCGGGAGCTGCACCGGCCGAGCTGGTCCCATGATCCCGTCGCTCTCGGCACGAATACCGATCCCTACCAACGCGCGGAGGGCCGTTACCGGCTCATGCCCGGCATCATCGCGGCGCTGGCCGGGTCGGGAACGCCGTTCTCCATCCTCACCAAGGGAACGATCGCCCGGCGCGACCTACCGCTGCTGACGACGGCCGCGCGTGACGTTCACGTCGGCTTCGCCGTCTCGATCGCGATCGGTGACGCAGAGCTGCACTCTCGCTTGGAGCCTGGGACGTCCTCGCCGCGAGCGCGGCTCGACCTCGTCCGGGCCGTCACCGACGCCGGACTGCCCTGCCACGTCATGGTGGCGCCGGTCATCCCGCACCTCAGCGACGACGACGCCACGATCGACGCCCTCCTCGCCCGGATCGCCGCGGCCGGCGCGACCTCGGCGACGGTCCTCGCACTGCACCTTCGACCCGGGACGCGCGAGTGGTGGTTCACCTGGCTCGAGCGTGCGGAGCCGGCGCTCGTGCCCGCATACCGGACTCTGTATGCGCGTGGCACCTACGCGACCCCGGCCTACCGCGAGGACCTGGCTCGCCGGGTCCGCCCACTGCTCGAACGGCATGGCCTGGCCGGTCGGCACGTCGCGGAGCACCGACAGGTCGGGACCGTGACCGCGAAGCCTCCAGTCACGGTCCCGACGCTGTTCTAGTCACCCCACGAAGTTCTCCGCTTTCGCTCCGATACTTCGGGGGACCCGACCAGGCGTCAGCCGAGGTGCGGCCCGGCCATCTCCTCACGCGCGGCCAGCTCCTCGTGGCGCACGCGGAGCGTGGTGAGGACCAGCAGTGCGGCGACGAGGATCATCCCCGATGCCACCAGGAACCCGCGCGTCGATCCGTCGGTCTGGGCGACCAGCTGGGCCTGCGCGAGGGCCGCCTGGGCCTGGTCGGCGCTCAGGACACCGGACTGCGCCTGCGCCTGGATGGCGCCGGTCAGCTCCGTGATCCGGTCGGTGAACGCGGAGGTGAAGACCGTGGTCAGTGCCGCCAGTCCAACCGCGCCGCCGATCTGCTGGGCCGTGTTGAGGGCGGCCGAACCGGCTCCAGAATCCTCGTCGCGGACGCCCGCCACCGCGCTCAGGGTGATCGGGACGAAGGTCAGACCCATCCCGACCGCGAGGACGAGGATCCACGGCAGGAGGTTCGTGGCATACGAGCTCTCGACCGTCAGGTGGCTGAAGCCCCACAGGCCGACGGCCGCGATGAGGGCACCCGGTCCGGCGATCCAGCGTGGGTCGATCCGGCTGGCGAGCGTCGAGGCGATACCGGCGCCGGTCACCATGGCGACCGAGAACGGGAGGAACGCGAAGCCGGCCTCCAGCGGGCTGTACCCGAGGACCTGCTGGATGTAGAGACCGAGGAAGTAGAACATTGCGAACATCCCGGCGCCGACGAGCAGCATGACGAGCATGCTGACGCCACGGGTGCGGTCGGCGAGGATGCGAATCGGCAGCAGCGCGTGGGCGTTTCGGCGCTCGACGGTCACAAAGACGGCCAGCAGGACGGCGCCCGCGACGAGGGAGGTGATCGTCAGCGAAGACCCCCAGCCGCCGTTCGGGTCGGCCGCATGGGTCAGGCCGTAGACGATGCCGACGAGGCCGGCGGTGCCGGTGAGGGCGCCGAGCAGGTCGAAGCTGCCTTCGGACCGCTCCGACTCGACGAGCACCCGCGGAGCGACAACAGCGACGAGCAGGCCGATCGGAACGTTGATGAAGAACGTCCAGCGCCAGTCCTGCTCGGTGAGCACGCCGCCCAGGATCAGGCCGACGGCCGCACCGACACCGGACATCGCCGCATACACCCCCATGGCGCGGTTACGGGGTCTGCCGGCGGGAAAGGTCGTGGTGATGAGCGCGAGGGCGGCCGGGGAGGCGAGGGCAGCGCCCATGCCCTGGGCGACGCGCGAGGCGAGGAGCATGGCCTCGTTGACGGCCAGTCCGCCAACAAGAGAGGCGCCAGCGAAGAGAAGGACGCCGACGGTGAACATGCGCCGCCGCCCGAGGAGGTCGCCGAGTCGGCCGCCGAGCAGCAGCAGGCTGCCGAGAGCGAGGGCGTAGGCGTTGACGACCCACGACAGGCTGGACGAGGAGAAGCCGAGATCCTGCTGGATGTGGGGCAGCGCGATGTTCACGATGGTGCCGTCGAGGACGATCATCAGCTGTGCGCCGCCGATGACGGCGAGCGCGAGCCCAAGGAAGCGGTTCCGCGAGGGGGCGGCGACCACCGGCTTGGGGCGGTCAATGACGGAGGACATGAAAGCCTTTCGGGGTGTGCGGACGCGCGGGTGTACCCGGGCGTGCCGGTTGGGTTGGGCGGCCGTCTCCGTCGACGGCGACGTCAAGAGGTATGCGTCAGAGCAACGTCGCGCGGCAGCACGGAAGGACGATCTCGTCCACGATGGCGGTGATGTCGGCGACGTCGCAGTCGCGGCCGAAGAGCACCGCCTGGTGCACGCACATGGCGGGAAGGATCCCGGCCAGCCGCTCCAGATCGGCGTGCGGACCGATCTCGCCGCGATCCTGGGCGCGGCGGAAAACGGCCCGTGCCGCACTGGTCATGGGCTCGACGAACCGCGCTCGGAACTCGCGGTAGAGCTCCTCATCGCGATGCAGAGCCGGCATGACCGCGCCAATCAGGGACGGCAGGCCCTCGGTGAGGCCACGTTCCTGACAGGCGCCCGAGAGCAGGTCGCCGCGCAGGGAGCCGGTGTCCGGGCGCTCCAGGACGGAGGGGCAGATCGTCTCCACCACCGCTTCGACCACAAGGGCGGCCTTGGTCGGCCACTTGCGGTAGAGGGTGGCCTTGCTTGCGCGGACCTCAGCGGCGATGGCGTCGAAGGTGAGCCGGTCGTAGCCGTGTTCGACGAGCAGTCGGATCACCGCTTCGTAGATCTCGGTGGCCCGCTGACCCTCGACCCGTGGGCGGGTGGCGGTTGCGGTCGGGCTCACAGAATCCTCGATGCAGACGTGGATGAAACGAAACTGTTTCGTTCTATCTCGACTCTACGCTCCGATGGATCGAGGGTCAAATGGCACTGTCGGCGGGGACTGCGACGATCGGAGGATGAGCACCGAGGTCACTCTGTCTGACCAGCGGCACTACCCCCACGGCGTGCCCAGCTGGGTTGACGTGGGCCAGACCGACCCGGTCGAGGCTGGTGAGTTCTATGAGGGGCTGTTCGGATGGGAGGTCGCCAACGTCATGCCACCCGGGGCGCCGGGGGCGTACTTCGTGGCCACGCTCGGCGGGCACGACGTCGCCGGGATCGCTCCCGTCGACGCGGCGGCGGAGTGCCGGTGGCGCACCTACGTCGCCGTGGACGATGCCGACGCGGCGGCCGCGGCGGTGACGGAACACGGCGGCACCGTGGTCGCCGCTCCGAGTGAGGGTGGCCCTGGTGGCCGCGACGCGACCTGCACCGACCCGCAGGGCGCGCAGTTCCGCCTGTGGCAGGCCCGTCGGCGGCTGGGTGCGCAGATCGCCAACTCCCCCGGCGCCTGGAACTTCAGCATCCTCCACAGCGCGGCACCCGCGGCCGTTCTGCCGTTCTACGCGAAGGTGTTCGGCTGGGCGGTCGACCCACAGCTGGGCGCCGGCATGGTCCGGCTGCCCGGCTACGGCGACCACCTGGCTGCGACCGTCGACCCCCACATCTACGAGCGGCAGGCTTTCGCGCCGCCTGGGTTTGCCGACGTGGTTGCCGGGATGGTGGAAGACGCCGATCCGGAGCAGGCCGGCTGGCAGGTGATGTTCACTGTTGCCGACCGGGACCAGTCCGCGGCCACGGCCGAACGGCTGGGAGCTCTCGTGCTGTCGTCGAGCGAGAACGAGTGGACCCGCGAGGCCGTGATCCGCGACCCGCAGGGGGCGACGCTGACACTGAGTCAGTTCGCCCCCGCGGAATGGGGATCCGGGCAGTAGCTCGGCCTCCTGCGCCGCGACCTCGCCGGGCGCCCCCACCGTGAGCTGTGGCGGGCGCAGCAGTCATTGACCTGTGGCGGGCGCAGCGGGCTCCGTAGCGGCTGCCGTGTCGTGATCACGACCGATTCGCCGCTACGCACGTCGCTTTGAGCGGTGGGGCCGACGCATACCCATGCTGGCGCCTGGCTGGCTGGGCGCCGAGGGTCAGGCGCTCTCCTTACGCTGCTGACGCTTCGCCCGAACCGGTACGTCGCGACGGACGACCGTCGGGAGGACGTTGTCCAGGACGACCTCGCGGGTGACGACGACGCGCGCGATGTCGTCCTCGCTCGGGACGTCGAACATCACCGGAAGGAGAACCTCCTCCATGATGGCCCGGAGCCCACGCGCGCCGGTGCCGCGGAGCAGCGCCTGGTCGGCCACCGCCTCGATGGCGTCGGTGGTGAACTCCAGCTCGACGCCGTCGATGTCGAACATCTTCTTGTACTGCTTCACCAGCGCGTTGCGCGGCTCGGTGAGGATCTGGACCAGCGCGTCGCGGTCGAGCGGGCTGACCGTCGTGATGACCGGGAGGCGGCCGATGAACTCGGGGATGAGCCCGAACTTCATGAGGTCCTCGGGCATAACCTCGTGCATCGACTCCACGAGGTCCTTGGGCGTGTGCAGCTGGCTGCCGAACCCCAGGCCCTTCTTGCCGTTGCGCGACTCGATGAGCTTCTCCAAGCCGGCGAAGGCACCTCCAACGATGAACAGGACGTTCGTCGTGTCGATCTGGATGAACTCCTGGTGGGGGTGCTTGCGGCCGCCCTGCGGCGGGACACTCGCCGTGGTGCCCTCGAGGATCTTCAGCAGCGCCTGCTGGACGCCCTCGCCGGAGACGTCGCGGGTGATCGACGGGTTCTCGCTCTTGCGGGCGATCTTGTCGACCTCGTCGATGTAGATGATCCCGGTCTCGGCCTTCTTGACGTCGTAGTCGGCGGCCTGGATGAGCTTGAGCAGGATGTTCTCGACGTCCTCGCCGACGTAGCCGGCCTCGGTCAGGGCCGTGGCGTCAGCGATCGCGAACGGGACGTTGAGCATCTTGGCCAGCGTCTGCGCGAGGTAGGTCTTGCCGCAACCGGTCGGGCCGATCAGCAGGATGTTGGACTTGGCGATGTCGACGTGGTCGGAATCCTTCTTGACCGGCCCCGACTCGCCCGCCTGGATGCGCTTGTAATGGTTGTAGACGGCGACGGCGAGCGCCTTCTTGGCGGTGTCCTGGCCGACGACGTAGTTCTGGAGGAACTCGAAGATCTCGCGCGGCTTGGGCAGCTCGTCGAGGCCCAGCTCGGAGGACTCGGCGAGCTCCTCCTCGATGATCTCGTTGCAGAGGTCGACGCACTCGTCGCAGATGTAGACACCCGGTCCGGCGATGAGCTTCTTGACCTGCTTCTGCGACTTTCCGCAGAACGAGCATTTGAGGAGGTCGCCACCGTCTCCGATGCGTGCCACGTGGGTCCTCCTGCTGTCCGGGAGCTGCTTTCCGGGGGCCGCGGTCCGACTGACGCTACCGGTATGACCGCCTGTCCGCTTCTATTACACGCGCAGACCCGGCCGCGTCGCACGCCGCATTCGCCCGTTCCGCTCTCGGCGGACACCAGGGAGGGTCCGCGACGTCCTCATGTCGTGGACCCTCCCCTGGTGCACATGTCGCGCCTGATCGATGGTCAGCCGTCCGCAGAACCCTTCCTGGACAGCAGCACCTCGTCGATGAGGCCGTACTCCTTGGCGGTATCGGCCGAGAGGATCTTGTCGCGCTCGATGTCCTCGTTGACCTGCTCCGGAGTCCGCCCGGTGTGCTTGGCCAGCGTCTCCTCGAGCCAGGTGCGCATCCGCAGCACCTCGTTGGCCTGGATCTCGATGTCGGACGCCTGGCCGTAATCACCGCCGGCCAGAGCCGGCTGGTGGATGAGAATACGGGCGTTGGGCAGGGCGAACCGCTTGCCCTTCGCTCCCGCCGCGGTCAGCACCGCGGCCGCTGACGCCGCCTGCCCGACGACGAAGGTCTGGATGTCGGGCCGGATGTACTGCATGGTGTCGTAGATCGCGGTCATCGCCGTGAACGAGCCACCCGGACTGTTGATGTACATGAGGATGTCGCGGTCGGGGTCCTGCGACTCCAGCACGATGAGCTGGGCGATGATGTCGTCGGCCGACGCGTCGTCGACCTGGACGCCCAGGAAGATGATCCGGTCCTCGAACATCTTCGTGTAGGGGTCGAGGCGCTTCATCCCGTAGGACGTGCGCTCCTCGAACTGCGGCAGGATGTAACGGCCCTGCGGCGCGTAGTTGATGCCGGTCACTTGCTGTCTCCGTTCGTGCTCGCGTCTCCGGTCAGCGGCGCGTCGCCCTCGTCGTTCCCGCGCTCGGCCTGCTCCGCGCGAGTGAACACCTGGTCCACGAACCCGTAGACCTTGGCCTCCTCCGCGGTGAACCACCGGTCGCGGTCGGAGTCGCGCTCGATCTGGTCGAGCGGCTGCCCGGTGTGCTGGGCGATGAGCTCGGCCATCTGCTTCTTGATGTGAAGCATCTGCTCGGCCTGGATCTTGATGTCGCTGGCCGTGCCTCCGATGCCGCCCGAGGGCTGGTGCATCATGACGCGGGCGTGCGGCGTCGCATACCGCTTCCCCGGAGTACCTGCGCTGAGCAGGAACTGGCCCATCGACGCGGCCATTCCCATCGCAACAGTCGCGACGTCGTTGGGCACCCACTGCATGGTGTCGAAGATGGCCATGCCCGCCGTCACCGAACCGCCCGGGCTGTTGATGTAGAGCCAGATGTCCTTGTTGGGGTCCTCCGCCGCGAGGAGGAGCATCTGCGCGCAGATCGCGTTGGCGTTGTCGTCGCGCACCTCGGAGCCGAGGAAGATGATCCGCTCTTTGAGCAGGCGGTTGTAGATGTGGTCGTCCAGGCCGAGAGTCTGGGTCTCGCCGGCAGCGACGATCTCGTGGTCGTTGGCCACAGTGGCCTCCATCAGGTCGTAAGTCCGGTCGTGCTTCGCAATGACCCTAACGTCGGCGCACGACGCACGAATCCCGCTCTGGACCGTGTTCGCCCTGAGCGCATCTCGCGCAGGTCGGGTCGTCAGCGCGCGGTCGCGGAGACCTGCCAGCCGGACACCGGCGCCACCCAGCCGCGGGCGGCCGGGTTCGTCACCGGTGGATATGCCTCGAACGAGCCGGTGACGTCCACGGTCACACCGGTCGGGGCGCCGCCGGCACGGGATCGCAAGGCCAGGCCGCGAGCAGCACTCACCTCCGACTGCACCGGGACCGACGTCGCGCCGGCGGGCACCTCGACGTCGGTGGTGGGCGTGGCCTTCGGGGAATCGACGCTGACTGCTGCCGGCGCCCCGGCCGGTGTGGTGGTGGCCACGCCGACCACCCCGAATGTGCTGTCTCCGACCACGCTCTCACTCGGCGTCACCGTCGTCGGGCGTCCGGGCTCGAGGGGACCCGTCCCGAGACCGCTGGCCGTGTCGACGACCCGGGTCTGTGGCAACGGCCGGAACCGCAGGTTGGGGCCGAGGGCTCCGTCGTCGTAAAACCCGACGAGGTCCACCGAGACACCGGTGGCGCCGGTCGACGCGTTCGTCACCGCCACGTCCAGCCGCCCGTCGGCGTCCGCCGACGCCGGGACGACGGCGAGGTTGGAAGCCGGAACGGCAGCCACGAAGGGTACGGAGGGGGTCGCCGCGACGGACGACCCCACGGTGAGGGTTCCAGCGGCCTGTGCTCCCTTGGCGGTGGCCCGGACGAGCAGCGCGGTGGTATGCGGCGTAGCCGCGGTTCCGAGGTCGACGGCCAGCACCTGCCGGACCCCGGCCGCGAGCGGCTGGGCGCCGTCACTGTCGAACACCCGGGTCACGTCGACCGGTTGGTACCCGCCCGAGACGCCATGGCTGCCGAGGACCGTGTCGTCGGCGGCGTAGAAGCCAACGAGGTCCGCGGCCACCGCGGCGGACGCCGTGGTCGTGACGGCGATGGAGTCACCCGAGCCGAGCGGCAGGGTCAGCAGGGCGGACCGAGTGCTGCCGGCGGGCGCGACGAGCAAGGGAGGTGCCGCCGCCGAGCCGACCGGCCCGAACGAGAGCGCGGCGTCCGCCGGACCGGCGACCGCGGTGACGTTGACGACGACCGCGGATATGCCGGACCTCGGTAGACCGGCGCGACCGGCGGCGCCGATCGTCGCACCGACGCCCGGCTCGACCGCATACCCGGCGTCGTTCGACCCGAGCAACCGGGCGACGGTCGTCGGGTAGAACGTTCCCGCCGCGGGAACCGCGCGGGGCAGGACGCCGCCGCTCTGCGGGTCGGCCGTCTTGGTCGGCAACGCGACCGCGGAGGACGCGCCGAAGCCAGCCGCGGCGCCTATGGCCGCGACGATGGCCGTGGCGCGGCGCCGTGGGTGCATCGTCCGCCTGATTCGTGCTGGGGCACTGTGGAACTGGCTCGACCCGGGGTCTGAGTCGGGGAAGTTCCCAGTCTAGGCCGCTTTTCGGCGGCGGCGCCGCCTGTCCACAGCCGCGCGGGCTCAGGCTCGCGCGCCCGCGTTCTCGTCAAAAGCGCTCTCGTCCGCGGCGTCGGTGTCCACGTCGGTGGGCGAGGCGCCCGCCTCGGCCTGGGGCACCGCCTGGTCGAGGTCGATCGCCGTCCCGTTCGTGTCGACCACGGACGCCTGCTCGAGGACGTTGGCCAGGGCCTTGCGCCGGGCGACCTCGGCGACCATCGCCGGAACCTGGCCCTGCTGGTCGATGGACTGGGCGAACTGGTTCGGGTCCATGCCGTACTGCTGGGCCGACATGACGATGTAGTCGACGAGCTCGGGCTGCTCGACCCGGATCTCCTCCTTCTCAACGATCGCGTCGAGGAGCAGCTGCGCACGCAGCGCCTTGCGGGTCGACTCGTCGACCTCGGCCCGGTGCTCGTCGTCCTCGAGGCGGTCCTCGCCCTCGAGGTGGGAGTGGACCTCAGCCTCGACGATGCCCTCAGGAATCGGGACGTCGGTCGCGTCGAGCAGCCGCTCGAGAACCTTGTCGCGTGCCTGCACGCCCTGCTCGAAGCGCTTGGCCTGCTCCACCTGCCTGACCACGTCGGCCCGCAGCTCCTCGAGGGTGTCGAACTCCGACGCCAGCTGGGCGAAGTCGTCGTCGAGCTCGGGCAGCTCGCGCTCCTTGACCGACTGGACGGTCACGACGCAGTGGGCGACCTGGCCCTCGTGATCGCCGCCCGCGAGCGGTGCCTGGAACTCCTTGGTCTCTCCGCCGGACATACCGACGAGGGCCTCGTCGATGCCTTCGAGCATGTTGTTGGTGCCCACTTCGTAGGAGACGCCCTTGACCGAGTCGATCTCCTCGCCGTCGATCGTCGCCGACAGGTCGAGCGAGACGAAGTCGCCGTCCTGGGCCGGGCGGTCGACGCCCTTCAGCGTTCCAAACCGCTGCCGCAGCTCGGTGATCCGCTGGTCGACGTCCTCGTCGGAGGCCGAGACGGCGTCGACCTCGACCGTCATGCCGGAGTAGTCGGGCAGCGCGATGTCGGGCCGGACGTCCACCTCCGCGGTGAACTTCAGCTCCTGCCCCTCCTCGGCCGGCACCTCGGTGACGTCGACCTCCGGCTGGCCGAGCGGCCGCACCTTGTTGTCGTCGACCGCCTGGCCGTAGAACCGCGGCAGCGCCTCGTTGACCGCCTCCTGCAGCACCGCTCCGCGGCCGACCCGCTGGTCGATGATCCGCGACGGGACCTTGCCCTTGCGGAAGCCGGGGACCTGGATCTGCTGTCCGATGGTCCTGTATGCCGCGTCGAGGCTGGGCTTCAGCTCGTCGTACGGCACCTCGACGGTCATCTTGACCCGAGTGGGATTGACGGTCTCGAGGGCACTCTTCACTACAGGTCTCCGGGCAGGTCGGCGGGCGGGATGCGCTGGCAGGTCGCTGGACCAATGGCGTCGGCTCTTCGCGAGCGCCGAACCGGCCCGCTCGCACGCGGCGGACGGCGCGAAGCGACCAAGGGCCCATGCTAGCCGCTCACCCGCATACACCCGAACGCGCGGTCGCGGGCCTGACCGGTGTGGCTACGGTGGGGTCCGTGGCCTCGGCGCAGAAGACTCCGGTGATCCTCACCCTGCGGATGCTCGTCGGCGCCGTGGTCGGAGCGCTGTTCCTCATGGCGGTGGCGCTGATGTTCGTCCTCGGTTTCGGCGCTCCTCCGCTGTGGGCCGTCCTGCTGCTGCTGCTGATCGGGGTCGCCGTGTATGCGGTGTTGCAGTCGTTCGGGTACCGGGTCAAGCCGGTGTCCCCGTCGCTGCCTCCGGAGCAGGCGCGGGATGCGGCGATGAACGCGTTCCGCTCGACACTGATGCTGCGGCTCACCCTGGCCGAGTCGGTGGCGATCATCGGGATCGCCCTCGCGTTCGTCGCGGGCCGAACCGTGCTGCTCTACGACCTCGGAGCGGCGATCTCCGTGCTGCTGCTCGCCGTTCACGTCTGGCCGTCCCTGCGGACCGTAGACAGGGTGGTCGCCGGCCTCGAGGCCGACGGCGCCCGCACCGGCTTGCGCGAGGTGCTCGGCTTCGGCGGCGGCGCGCAGGACGGCCCGGTCACCCGCCTGGGCTGACCAGTGACCACCGAGTCGGGGTAACAGGATTTGAACCTGCGGCCTTCCGCTCCCAAAGCGGACGCGCTACCAAGCTGCGCCATACCCCGCCGCCCGCCCGGCCGGTCCGACGATTCGGTGCCGCAGGAGCGCGGGCATTAGGCTAACGCCCCGAAACCCGCCGGGCGCCTGACCGTCGGGCCGCGCGGGCGTAGCTCAATGGTAGAGCCCCAGTCTTCCAAACTGGCAACGCGAGTTCGATTCTCGTCGCCCGCTCCACGGCAGCTGACCCCGTTCAGCCCTCAAGTGCGAACGGACTGCGTGACCGGTCAGTCGTCGACGGAGATGCGTTACGCCGCTGCACGCGTGCCGGCTCTGTATCTGTCACGTTTCTCGTGCTCTCTTGAGGGTCTGCACGTTGTCTCTGGTCCGGTCGTCGGGGGGACGGGGCCAGGGTGACCGAGGCGGCTCAGCTGGTCGGTCGACCCCCATCGGTCAGATGCTCGATGCGGTCACGTCGAACGGAGCAGTTCCGGCGAGTCCAGCCCCGGCGAAGGCGGGCGAAGTGCAAGGTTGAACAAGGTTGTAGCTCGCAGCGGAGTGGCGGGGAGGGGCCATGCCAGGGTGTTCGGCAGAGGAGGGTGCGGCTCTCATCGAAGCGTGCACGGCCGCAGCGGTACATCGGCGGGATCACCACCATGCAATCGCGACGTCATGTCACCCGCATGTCGTCGAGGTAGTTCATCTCGGCCATCGCGCCGTTGCCGTGTGCCACGACTGTGAGTCCGATTCCGGATTCCTCCCGGAGCGTGAGGCAGACGCCGTCGCGGCGGCCCACCGGAGTCGCACGGTCGGCGAGGAGAGCGCATTCGGTCCGGCGGCTTGACCCATCTCAGGGGGTGCGCCTACCGAGTGGGAGGGGCCGGCAACCTTTTGCGGCGGAGCTGATGCCGACGATGGGCAGCCGGAGGGCACCGGGAGCCGCCTGCGGGACGCTCGGGTGCAGGGGGTGGACAGGTGCCACCTGCTCGTACGCCAACCCCAGCCGCGGCCTCGGGTCCGGCTGGCCCTTGTTCGGCCAGAACGCCATCGCTCGCTCCGCCTGGGCGACGATGGTCAGCGACGGGTTGACGCCCAGGTTGGCCGAGATGGTCGACCCGTCCACGACGTGCAGGCCGTCGTATCCGTAAAGCCGGTGGTAGGGGTCCACCACGCCGGTCTGGGGTGAGTCGCCGATCGTGCAGCCGCCGATGAAGTGAGCGGTCATCGGGACGTTGAACGGTTCGCCGATGGTGCCGCCGGCGAATCCTTTTCCTGACTCGTTCGACATGGCCCTCGCCATCAGGCGTGCGCCGCGGTTGGCGGCCGGGATCCACGACGGGTTCGGCTCTCCGTGACCTTGTCGGGAGGAGAGACGCCATCCGAGCGGCGTCTTCTTCGGGAAGACGGTGATCGAGTTGTCAAGCGCCTGCATGGCCAGCAGTACGATCATCCGCTCCGACCAGTGCCTGAGGTCGTAGAGCTGCGCCATGCTGGAGCGCTGCTTCCACATCTCCTTCAGCCATCGCTTCTTGCGGTCCGGTCCGCCGTCGGTCAGCACCGTCTGTAGCAGCGACATGGAGTTCGAGCCCTTGCCGTAGCGGACCGGCTCGAAGTGAGTGCTCTCGTCGGGGTGTATCGAGGAGGTGATCGCGACGCCCTGGGAGTAGTCGATGCTCAGGTCAGGCGCGATCGCACCAAGGATCGCTTCGGAGTTGGTGCGCGTCAGGTGACCTAGACGGTCGGAGATCGCCGGAAGGTCGCCGACCGCTCTGAGCTTGTGCAGGAGCTTCTGGGTGCCGATTGCGGCCGCGCTGAAGACGACCTGGTCGGCCGTGAACACCGTGGTCGCCGACCAGCGGCGCAGCTTCGCCTTCGTCCACCGGGCATGCACCTCGTAGCCGCCGCTGGCCCTCGGGACAACCCGGGTCACCGTCGTGAGCGGGTGCACACGGGCGCCGTTCTGCTCGGCGAGGTAGAGGTAGTTCTTGACCAGGGTGTTCTTGGCGTTGTGCCGACAGCCGACCATGCACTCGCCGCATCCGGTGCACGTGTTTCGGGTCGGTCCCACGCCCGCGAAGTACGGGTCGGCTAGGGCCGTGCCCGGGGCCACTCCCTCCGGTCCGAAGAAGACGCCAACTGGCGCCTGGTGGTAGGAGCCGGCGACCCCCATGTCCTCGGCGACCTGCTGCATCACCCTGTCAGCGGGCGTGACGAACGGGTTCTCGACGACGCCCAGCATCCGCTTCGCCTGGTCGAAGTACGGCGCCAGCTCGGCCTTCCAGTCGGTGATGTCCGCCCATGACGGATCGTTGTAGAACGGGTCGAGCGGCTCGTACAACGTGTTGGCGTACACCAGCGAGCCACCGCCCACGCCAGCCCCGGCGAGGATGAGGCAGTCCTTGACCATCTCGATCCGCTGGATGCCGTAGCAGCCGAGCGCCGGTTTGAAGAGAAATCGCTTCAGGTCCCAGGATGTGTCGGCGAAGTCATTGTCGGCCAGCCGCGGACCGGCCTCCAGGACCCCGACCTTGTAGCCCTTCTCGGTCAGCCGCAGCGCAGAGACCGAGCCGCCGAACCCCGACCCGATAACCAGTACGTCGTAGTCGGTTGCGGTCATGCCTGCCCAGGGTTTCGGTATGGCTAGATATGGTTGGTATCGACCGCGTCCTCGTCACACGAGGGGCGCACCGTCACCGTCCGGTTCCTCGACGGGTGTTGACTCGATCGACCACTTCAGCTGGAACTCGACCTCCTCCTCGTCCTCGTCGCGCTCGTGCTCGATCGAGAACTGTGCCCGCTCGGGAACCCAGAACCGCTCGCCCGCGATCTGAATCCGGAACGGCTTGTCCTGCTCCAACGCATCGGCCAGGCGACGCAGCTTCGCGACCACTTCCGGAGTCGAGTACAGACGTTCGACGTCACGCGGCGGCTTGGGCATATTTGCTCCCTCCATGAGCCCTAGTCCGTCTACCTTCTCAGACTCCGGCTCTGCTTGGTTAGCGCCGAAACACCGCGGACGTCAGTGCTTAGGCCAGCCAGACGCGGGCCGCCGCTACGAGGGTCGCCATGCCCACCTCGAGCGTCGGGCTGATGACCGGCGCGTAGAACGGCGAGTGGTTTGACGGGATCCGGCCGACAACGCTCTGCATCTCCTCCAGGGTGCGCGCCCCTTCATACACCGCCGGGTCCGCGCCGCCGAGGAGCCAGAACACCAGCGGAGCACCGATCGACGTGGCGAGAATCGGGACGTCCTCGCTGCTCGGGACCGGTCCTGGGTCGAGGACCCGTTCGGGTCCGACCACCGACGCGAGTGCCGGCAGAGTGCGCTCCGTGGCCGCGGGGTCGTTCGTGAGGGTCGGCGCGGACTCCAGGAGCGTGATGTCCGGCTCACGTGGAGCGCCGGCGGCTACCGCCTCGGCCTGGGCGATCCTCGTGATCGCTGCCAGCACCCGGGAGCGGACCTCCGGGTCGACGCTACGGACGTTGACCTTCAGCTCGGCGGAGTCCGGGATGATGTTCGCCGTGTCCCCCGCCTTGAGCGAGCCGATCGTCACGACCGCTGTTTCGGCGGCGGCGACCTGGCGGGACACGATCGTCTGCAGCCGCAGAACGAACGACGCCGCCATGACGACCGGGTCGATGGTCGTCTCCGGTCGGGAGCCGTGCCCACCGGCGCCGTAGAGCACGACCCGCAGGCTGTCGCTCGCCGCCCAGAAGTCCCCGGACCGGATCCCGACGGTACCGGCGGCCAGCGGTGCCACGTGCTGCCCGAGGATGACGTCGGGCCGCGGAATTCGGTCGTAGAGACCGTCCTCGACCATCGCCTGCGCACCCCGGGCCAGCTCCTCCGCTGGTTGGAAGATCGCGACGACGGTCCCACTCCACTCCCCGCGTGTCCGGACGAGCGCAGCACAGGCGCCCAACAGACACGCAACGTGCATGTCGTGGCCACACGCGTGCATGACCGGCACATCCTCACCGTCGGACGCCGTCGCCCGGACCGTGCTCGCGTACGGCAGTCTCGTGGCCTCGGCCACCGGCAGCGCGTCCATGTCGGCGCGGACGGCGACGACCGGACCGTCCCCATTCGCGAGGACCCCCACGACCCCGGTCCGGCCGACGTTCTCGATGACCTCGAAGTCCTGGTCGCGCAGCCAGGCCGCGACAATTCCGGCCGTGCGGTGTTCTCCGAAGGACAGCTCCGGGTGCGAATGGAGGTCTCGATAGACGTCGCGCAGCGACTCCAGCTGGACGCTTTCGAGTCCAGAGCCGGTCACGGTTCTCCCTTTCACGCGGGCGCTGCGAGTCGAGACGCCTGCGGCGTGGGCGGCGTCCTGCCTGGTCCTGTGGGTGGTCTTCTTTCCGCTCTATCTCCGGGCACGCCAACGCATGGCCTAACGCCGGTCGAGCCGCAGGTCGACGACGGACCGGCGCGCTACTCGCGGTTGGGCACCCTCGAGGCCGCGACGACCTCCTCGTTGGAAGCGTTCCTCAGCGGCCGGATCGCCGCCCCGATGATGACCAGCAGCACGCCGAGAACCGCTGCCATCGCGGCCACGCCGAACGCCACCACCGACGTGAACAGCGAGGCCTGCAGGAACGACGCGGTCATCACTGTCGTCCGGCGCGGGTCGTCCTGGGGAAGTTCCGCGTAGGTCTTGCCGTCGGCGATCTCGCTGGCGTGCTCGGCGATGACGTTGGCCTGCGCGTACGCCTGCCATGGCTGGGAGACCAGCTGGCCGGCGAAATAGTTCGCATCCTCCGAGACGGTGATCTTCTGGGCGGCCAGGGTGGTGCTGACGAGCGCGTACGTCGCGACGCCGGCCACGAAGAACACCACGCCGGCGAGAATGACGAGAACTGACGGAACTCGTGATCTCACGATGCCCCTTTCTTTGACGATGCGAGCAATCGTTGTGCACCGATGCACAAGCGGGCAAGCCTCCCGAATCTCCCTACGCTCAGGGGCGCCTTCAGCAGGGGTTTCGCATGTCGAGACGTAGGTCCACGATCCGGCGACCCGCGGCCAGACCCTTGCGTTCGAACCCGTCCACAGGTCGCCACGCGGGACGCGGGACGTCCAGAACCATGAAGCCGCCGTGCGCCCGCACCTCCGTCCGGACGTGCGCTGCGTATGCGAGTTGGTCTGTGGCGACGAGGACGTGACCGTCCGGGGTCAGTCGAGACGCGAGCAGGTCCAGCGTCGACGCCTGGACGAACCGCCGCTTGGCGTGCTTGAGCTTTGGCCAGGGATCGGGGAAGAAGAGATGCACGGCCGCCAGCTGCCCAGGCAACATCCGCTCGGTCAGCAGCGTGACCGCGTCGCCGATCTCGACGCGGAGATTTGCAACGTCGGCGGCGTCGGCAGCGGCCAGGAAGCGAGCCATCCCCGGCAGGTGCACGTCGACGGCGAGGACGTCGTGTGCGGGGTGGGTCGACGCATACGCGATGGCCGCCGCGCCGTGCCCGCATCCGACGTCGAGGACGACCGGCGCCTCGCGACCAAACGCCTCGAGGGGCACGAGCGGTCCGGGAGGCAGCGCACGTGACGGCAGGTACCGGTCCAGTCGCTCGCGGGTCAGCGCCGAGAGGCGGCCGGAACGACCTGCATACGTGCGAATCTGAGCCGGATCTGGCGAAGGCCGGTTTCCGACGGGCGCACTGGCGGTCATGCGCCTAGCCTGACGGAATCAGACCCCTCGGGGACCATCGACCGGAGGAGCCGGTTATATGAGCGCGTTCGACAACATGAAGGAGCAGGGCGAGGACTTGCTGCAGCAGCACGGCGACCAGGCAGACGCCGGAATCGACAAGGCGGGTGACGCGATCGACGAGCGCACCGGCGGCGAGCACTCCGAGCAGATCGACCAGGGCGCCGAGCGGGCCAAGGACGCTCTCGGCAACCTCGGCGGCCAGGACGACGCTTCCCAGTCCTGACGGTCAGTCTCGCCAGATCATCACCACGGCGCGGTCGTCGGTCTCCCCGGCCCGAGCCGAGGCGCAGAGTCGCTTCGCTCCCCCGGCGAACCCGCCGCGGACGAGGCGCTCTGCTGCGCCGAGCATCCGGTCCACTCCGACCGTGAGGTCACGGAACCGGGACTCGACCACGCCGTCGGTGTAGAGCACCAGCGCGTCGCCGCGGCCCAGCCTCCGGTAGGACCGCACGTAGGTCGCGTCGTCGATGACGCCGAGCAGCGGCCCAGCCGCCTCCCCGAGCACCTCCCAGCGTCCGGAGCCGTTGTTGAACTGGACGGCCGGCGGGTGCCCCGCACTGCCGATCGTGTAGTCCCCGGTGGCCAGGTCGATCGACACGTGCACCGCGGTGGCGAAGCCTTCCTCCCAGCGCTGCCGCAGCAGGTAATTGTTCGCGGCGGTCAAGAATCGGTTCGGCTCCTGCTCGCCGAGCAGTCCGCCGAGCGCCCCGGACAGCAGCAGCGAGCGGGTCCCGGCCTGCACCCCCTTGCCCGACACATCGACGAGGACGACCTCGAACCAGCGCCCGTCCGGCGACTTGGTCGCGACGACGAAGTCGCCGGAGAACGACTGCCCGTACGCGGACTCGACCGCCCTCTCGGCGTGCCAGCCGCCGGGCAGGACCGGCAGCTCACCGAAGGCCTTGAGTCGGTCGCGCAGGTCGACGAACATCGACTCCCCGCGGCTGCCCTGCACCCCGAGTCGGGCCCGTGAGCGCGAGGTCGCCGACATGAGGACGATGACGATGGCCAGCGCGGCGAGCGCGATGATCTGGGCCAGCTGCGAGATCGCGGGGATCTGGCTGGTCCGGACGGTCAGCGCCACCATCTCGGCTAGGTAGGTGCTCCCCACGACCAGGAAGGCGCCGGGAGTGAGATAGAGACCGCCGACGACGACGAAGGGCGCGTAGACGGTGAACGGCAGCCGCGGCCAACCCCATCCGATCCACATCAGCGTGACGCCGATGGCGATGAGCAGCACGGTCTGGGTGATGACCGCCGAGCGCGACGACCGGGCCACCTCCGGCTGGAGGGCAGCGGAGAGGATCCGCGACGCTCGGCGGCGCGGAAGGCTGCTGGACCACGTCATGATCCCGCCAATCTAGGTCGCCGCCCTGTGCAGCGTGGGCAGGTTCCCCCAAACGGGTGAGCATCGCATCAGCCGGGCGGCCGACCACCGACCGGCTAGCCGGTTACGCGGTCGTGGGCTCCGGCGGCAGGGTTCCGTCCTTCTCGTAGGCCGACACCATCTCGAGGCGACGCACGTGTCGGTCGACACCGGAGAACTCCGTGGCCAGGAAGGTGTCGACGATCTCCTTGGCCTCCTCTGTGGCGGTGAACCGGCCGCCGATCGAGACCACTTGGGCGTCGTTGTGCTCGCGGGCGAGCTGGGCGAGCTCGGGCGTCCAGCACAGCGCCGCCCGGATGCCCTTGACCTTGTTCGCCGCCATCTGCTCGCCGTTGCCGGACCCGCCGAGAACGATCCCGAGCGAGCCCGGGTCCTCGGCGACCGCCTGGGCCGCTCGAAGCACGGCCACCGGGTAGTCGTCCTCGGCGTCGAAGACGTGCGGTCCGTGGTTCGTCACGTCATGCCCCCTCTCCTGCAGGTGGGAGACCAGTGCAAGCTGGAGCTCGTATGCCGCATGGTCGCCGCCGATGTGTACGCGCATGGGGATCGTCCTCCTCGTCGCGAAAATCTCGCCGCGGGTATTCGGGGGTACGCGGGGGCGGAGCCACCGCGGCTAGTCGAAGATCGGGCCCTGGGTGCGGGTTCGCTTCAGCTCGTAGAACCCTGGCGTGCCCGCGACGAGGACGCAACCGTCCCAGAGTCGGCCCGCCGCCTCACCCTTCGGCGCCGGCGTGACCACCGGACCGAAGAAGGCGATGTCACCGAAGGCGATAACCGGCGTGCCGACGTCGGTCCCGACCAGGTCGATGCCCTCGCGGTGACTGCGGCGCAGCGCCCGGTCGTACTTCTTCTGGTGCGCTGCCTTGGCGAGCTCGGCGGGCAGACCGACCTCGTCGAGGGCCTCCGCGATGACCACCTCACGGTCGCGGATCCGGCGTAGGTGGATGCGCGTGCCCATCGCGTCGTACAGCGGCTTGACGACCTTGTCGCCGTACTCCTCCTGGGCCGCGATGATGACCCGAACCGGGCCCCACGACGCGTCCATCAGCGCCTGGTAGCCCTCCTCGAGGTCCCGCTTCTCGTTGAGGACCGACAGGCTCATGACCCGCCACGTCACGTCGATGTCGCGGACCTTCTCGACCTGCATGAGCCAGCGCGAGGTCATCCAGGCCCAAGGACACGCGGGGTCGAACCACATCCGCACCTGCGCCTTGCGCGCCTTGGAGGAGGACGAGGAGCCGGTACGTCGTGTCGTTGCCCGGCCCGTCCGAGCCGCCGTCGGAGTCATGGTGGGCATCCTGTCACCAGGTCAGGAGGACGGCGCGCCGTGAGAGCATGGACGACGGCCCGGGCGTACCCGCATACCTGGGTCTGCCTTGACCCCGAGTGTGCAGGAGCCTCCTAGTGCCCGGCCAGAACCTCACCCGCGAGGAGGCGGCGACCCGTGCCGACCTGCTCACGGTCCAGTCGTATGACGTCGTCCTCGACCTGGCCACCGGTCCGACGTCCTTCGCGACGAGGAGCACGGTCCGGTTTGGCGCCCGGGAGGGCGCCGAGACGTTTCTCGACTTCGTGGGTGAGTCCGTCGAGTCGGTGACCCTCAACGGCGTCGCCCTCGACCCGGCCACCCATTGGGCCGACTCGCGAATCGCGCTGCCAGGCCTGGCCGCCGAGAACGAGCTCGTCGTCGAGGCGACGGCTCTCTACACCAATACCGGTGAGGGCATGCACCGGTTCGTCGACCCGGTCGACGGCGAGGTCTATCTCTACTCCCAGTTCGAGGTCGCGGACGCGCGCCGCGTCTTCGCCGTCTTCGAGCAGCCCGATCTCAAGGCCACGTTCGCCTATTCCGTCACCGCGCCCGCGCACTGGACGGTCCGCTCGGTGTCACCGACGGTGGAGCCGACGTCCGCCGGCGACCGCGACGGCATGGCGCTCGCGACCTGGACCTTCGCGCCCACTCCCCGGCTCTCCCCCTACGTCACGGCCCTGGTGTCCGGCCCGTACGTCGGCGTTACCGACACGGTCCAGAGCCGTCGGGGTCCGGTCGAGCTTGGGGTGTATGCCCGACGCTCGCTGGCCGAGTATGTCGACGCCGACGACATCCTCGACCTCACCAAGATCGGGTTCGAGTTCTTCGAGCGGGAGTTCGACGCGGCCTACCCGTTCGAGAAGTACGACCAGATCTTCACGCCCGAGTACAACGCGGGGGCCATGGAGAACGCCGGCTGCGTGACCATCACCGAGGCGTACGTCTTCCGCGGCAAGGTGGCCGAGCCGCTGGTCGAGCGGCGCGGGTTGACCATCCTCCACGAGCTGGCGCACATGTGGTTCGGCGACCTCGTGACGATGCAGTGGTGGGACGACCTCTGGCTCAACGAGTCGTTCGCGGAGTGGGCCTCCACGTACTGCCAGGCCGAGGCGACACATTGGACCGGGGGGTGGACGACGTTCCAGAGCCATGAGAAGACCTGGGCCTACCAGCAGGACCAGCTGCCGTCGACGCATCCGGTCTACGCCGACATCCGTGACCTCGACGACGTCCTCATCAACTTCGACGGGATCACCTACGCCAAGGGCGGCGCGATCCTCAAGCAGCTGGTGGCTTACGTCGGCGTCCAGCCCTTCGTCGCCGGCCTCCGGAGCTACTTCGAGAAGTATGCGTGGGGCAACACCCGGTTCGCGGACCTGCTCACGGAGCTCGAGGCGGCATCCGGCCGCGACCTCGGCCGCTGGTCGGAGCTGTGGCTGAAGACCGCCGGTGTCAACACGTTGGCGATGGTCGTCGAGACGGACTCCGACGGGATCATCACGTCGGCCGCGGTCCGGCAGACCGCCGCCGACGCATACCCCACGTTGCGCCCGCACCGGATCGCCATCGGCCGCTACTCGCTCGAGGACGGCAAGCTGGTGCGGGTCGGGCGGCACGAGCTCGACGTCGACGGCGCACGCACCGAGGTGCCCGAGCTGGTCGGGCTGCCGCAGCCGGATGTGCTGCTGCCCAACGACGACGATCTGAGCTACGCGAAGCTGCGCTTCGACGACCGCTCGTACGCGATGTTGCTGGACCACACGGCGGACTTCGCCGAGAGCTTGCCTCGCTCGCTGGTCATCGGTGCGTTCTGGGAGATGGTCCGCGAGGGCGCGATGCCGGCCCGCGACTTCGTCGACCTGCTGCTGGCGTCACTGGCCACGGAGACGCACTCGACGGTGATCCGGACGATCCTCCAGACCACCAAGCAGATCCCCTCCCAGCTGCTGACGTCCACGACGCTGTTTTGCGCGCCGGAGCACCGCGACGAGACCCAGGCCAAGGTGGCCGAGGCGCTCCGGAAGATGGCCGAGGACGCCGAGCCGGGCAGCGACCGTCAGCTGCAGATGGTCGGCGCGTTCGCCCGCGCCGCGCGCAGTGCGGACGACGTCGCCCGACTGCGGGCGGCGTTCGACGGCAACGAGCCGTACCCGGGGCTCGAGCTCGACCAAGACCTGCGCTGGTCGCTGCTCTCGGCGCTCGCCGCTCTGGGTGACGCGACGGACGAGGAGATCGCCAGCGAGCTGGCCCGCGACGACACGAACGCGGGGCGCGAGAAGGCGTTCCACGCGCGGGCGGCGCGCCCGACCGCGGAGGCCAAGGCGGAGGCCTGGCGCCTCGCCGTCGAGGAGGACGGCCAGCCGAACGCCGTGATCGAGGCACTGTCGTCCGGATGGAACCGCGCCCTCGACCAGTCGCTGCTCGCGTCCTACGTGCCGCGGTTCTTCGACGCGCTGCTGCCGGTGTGGAACGGCCGGTCGGCGGCGATCCGCGAGCGAATCATCGGCAAGGAGTATCCGCTGGCCTTCTATCCGCTGGGCCTGGCCAGTCCCGAGCTGGTCGAGGCGACCGAGGCGTGGCTCGCGGCTAACGAGGACGCCCCACAGGCGCTTCGACGGCTGGTCCTCGAGAAGCTCGACGCCGCGCGGACCGCCGTGCTGGCCCAGCAGTGCGACGCAAAGCGTGGTTGACCGGCTGAACGCCTTGGCGGCACAGCTCGTCCCGACGGCGCTGCCCGAACCGTGGGAGACGCTGGTCGGGGTGCCGCTGCGCATCGTCGTCATCCTGCTCGTCGCGGCGCTGGCGCGGTTCATCGCGCACCGGCTGATCGACCGGTACGTGCGGAACGCCGACAAGCGGCACGTCGAGCGGCTCAAGGCGCTCGGGACCGTGGGCGGGGTGATCGCCAACGCGACCGGCTACGGCAGTGCGCGGCACGACCAGCGGGTCGCCACGGCTGCCACGATCGTCAAGAGCTCGGTCTCCTTCCTCATCGTCGGCACCGCGCTGCTGATGATCCTCGACCTGTTGGGGATCCCGCTCGCCCCGCTGCTGGCCTCGGCGGGCGTCGCCGGCTTGGCCATCGGCTTCGGCGCCCAGAGTCTGGTCAAGGACACGCTCTCCGGCCTCTTCATGATCGTCGAGGACCAGTACGGCGTGGGTGACGTCATCGACACCGGGACCGTAGTGGGCACCGTCGAAGAGGTGACCCTGCGGATCACGCGCCTCCGGGATGGCGACGGGGTCGTCTGGTACATCCGCAACGGCGAAGTCCTGCGGCTCGGCAACCGCAGCCAGGGCTGGTCGGTTGCCGTCGTGGACGTTCAGGTGGCCTACACCGAGGACGTCGCCCGGCTGACGGGGATCCTCGGCGCCGCGACCGAGCCGCTGGCCACCGAGGAGCCGTGGAAGGACCTGCTCCTCGACGCACCGTCCGTGACCGGGATCGAGTCGATGGCCCAAGGTCTGGTCACCGTGCGGGTCACCGCGAGGGTCCGCGCGAACGAGCGCGACACCGTGCAGCGCGAGCTGCGGACCCGGATCAAGTCGGCGCTCGACGCGCATCAGATCCGCATGCCGGTGCCCGCGCCGTACCCCGGCCCCCCGACCTGACCGCCCTCCCCGTTGCCGAGTGGAGGATCGTGGTGGATCGGTGACGTCAGGGGGTCACCTATCCACCACGAGGTTCTACGGAGCGTGCCGACCCCACGACGTGACCGCGCCGCCCTGCGGTCAGCCGGGCGGGATGTTGTGGTTGCGCCGCAACAGATTGTCCGGGTCCCAGACCGTCTTGAGGGCACGGAGCCGCTCGAGCGTCGCCGCTGGGTACATCCGGTCGATGAGCCCCGGATCGATGTGGTCGGTGAACGTGCCACAGATCGCGTCGGCGCGCTCCCCGACCGGAGCCCAGGCGGCTGCTGCCCGTGCGACGGCGTCGTCGGTCGCATCGGGCGGGAGGAGCGAGATCCAGTGGACGAGCGCCTCGGCGTCACGCCACGTCAGCGGCGTGGCGGCCGGCGGGACGTCCGCGAACGTGCCACCGAGGAAGCGAACCTCGAACAACGACGCCGGGTGCTGCGTGAGCGTGTCCACTGCGAGCTCGACCGTGGCGTCGGACAGCTCACGGTAGACGCCGTTGGAGCTGGTCATCCGTGGCGGCGGGCCGGGCGGCACCGCGGGCTCGACGAGCGTCGACGAGTAGGACCTCACCTGGAGGTCGGCCTCCCCCACGCCGTCGACGGCCAGCAGGGGGGCCATGGCGTCGCGGGCCGCGTCCTCGTCGTCGCCGGCCCACATCATCTCCACCACGGGAGGCGCCGGCGGACCCATCGGCGGTGGGTTGATGACCGTCACGCCCAGCTGGCGAGGGGCGGTGCGCATGGCGTCTCGGACGCCGCGGATCACCGCGGCGAGCGCGTCGGCCTGGACTGGGGCGATCCCGAACACGACCCGGTCGAGCCGGACGGCCCGGAAGTCGAGCCGGATGGCCACGCCGAAGTTGCCGCCGCCGCCCCGGATCGCGAAGAACAGGTCGGGGTTCTCGTCGGCCGAGACGCCGACCACCCGGCCATCCGCCGTGACGAGTTCCGCACCGACCAGCTGGTCGACGGCAAGACCGACCGACCGCACCAACCACCCAACGCCGGCGCCCAGTGCGTTGCCGCCGACGCCGACCGACCGCGCGTCTCCAGAGCTGAGGGCTAAGCCGTGCGGAGCGAGAGCGTCAGCGACCGCCCCCCACGTGGCTCCGGGACCGACGCTCACCACACCACCGGCGG
>JBKPKI010000238.1:0-2952 GCA_046731055.1 Actinomycetota bacterium
CCCTATGACTGGGTTCACCTCGAGCACCCGGTCGATGACAGCGTCCTGCATCGCCCGCCGCAGCACCGCTCGAGCGAACTCGACGGTCCGCGGGGACAGCGGCTTGCCGTTCTTGCCGCCGTGCTCATACAGCTCGCGGAAAACGAGCGATAGCCGCAACGGTGAGAGCGACTGGATTCGCTCGGTCCCGATGGCCGGCGCCAGGTACCGGGCGATGTTGCCTCGATAGGACTTCGCCGTCGACGGGTTGAGCTCCACCGAGTGCGCCTCCATCCAGCGGGTGAGGTACTCCGCCAGCGTGAGGTTCTGCGGGGCAACGTAGGTTCCGCGGTTCACCCGATGACGAGCTGCATCCCTCGCGGCCTCGGCCTGGGCGCGGGTGGCGAAGCCGCCGTACCAGCGCGAGCGCTGCTAACGCTCTGCTACGCGGCCGGTTCTCCGAGGTGACGAGGTGACCCGTGTCCAGCGCGCGGCTACTCGAGGGAGCCGTTCGAGCCGGCAATGAGGTGGGCCTGTGGCACGGCGGTGAGTGTGGCCGTCTCCTCTCCGTGCTCCCTGTTTCGCCTTGGCCGAAGCGGCGTTTGGGCGGCGCACTTCGCTAACGGAACATGGAGCGGACCCTGCCGGGCGAGATTCGCGGTCCTGGGGGCGTCGTACAGCAGGAGCAGTCCGCGTCCCTGATGTCTGTCGAAGAGGGGTGCCAAGAACGCGTTGAAGGCCTTAACCACGTTGCGAGGGGCACGAGGTCAGCAATGTGTTCTGCTAGCGACGGTCATTGCCCCGCAGTCGTTAACGGCGGTAGTCAAGACTTTCCCGTCCAACGGATCCGCTGGGGAAGTGCCGCGTGAACAGCCTCGGCGGCAACGGCCTGATCAAGACACGACGACGTGCTTGACCTCCGCCATGTAACGTCCGGCTGCCTCGGCGGCGTCATCACTGCTTTCGCCGTGTTGACGTGCATCCATGTATGCCGCGTACCAGTCCCACCAGTTGTGCGATGGTGCCACGGCCTCGAAGAACCCGTGCCGCTCAGATGTCTCATGCAGTAGGTCCGCCAGCGCGCCGACGTCCATGTCAGTCCAGCCATTCCCGGCCAGGAAGCCGGTTGGTCACTTCCTGCAGCACCCAGCTGTTGCCATCGGGGTCGCTGAACGTGGCCGTCGCGAAGTACGAGCGGCCAGCTGACGCATCTAGGCCGGGCGGCACCTGCACCGTGACCTCGCTGACGTTGACACCACGACGGACCAGATCGCCCCGGGCAGCGTCGATGTCTGACACCACAAGGTACGTTCCCTGGGCCGAGCCCGGTTCGGCCTTTGTACGGCCGCGGCCGAATTGGATCGAGCACGCCGAGTGCGGCGGCGTGAACTGCACCGTCCGCAGGTCCCCGACGACCAGATCGATATCAAATCGCCACCCAAGGCTCTGGTAGAACCGCTTGGCCTCATCGATATCGGAGACCGGGACCTGGACCACCTCGAGGGCCATGTCGATCGCGCTGAGCTCCGCCGTCTCGGTAGAAGTAGTCGTGCTCATGTCGCTGCTGTTCATGCGATCTCCCTTGATCGGGGCGCCATCTTGATGCTCACGGCCACTCGACCGATCCGGAGCGGCCCGCCGAAGCGAACCACTCGACGGGGCAGATCCCTCACAGCGCGAGCGGATGGGCGCGCATTCGTCTCGCCGTCGGAGGCAATCAGCCTCCTCTGTTCCGGTGCTGAAAGTCAACGTGCGCGTACAGGCCCAAATATGATCGTGCCGCCGTACCGAGTGACAGTGGAAGCCGCGGTCCTACCGGTGCCCTCTGCACGCGCTGGACGACCCCTCCAACCTGGTCTCCCGCGCATGTCGCCATCACGACAACGTCTGGTCCTGCCGCCGGTTGCTGGGCCCCGTCATGCCCCGCGGTGGGTCGCGATCTGGTGTCGCAGCGTCTTGTAGGCGGCGTTGTAGATCTCCGAAAACGTTGGGAACGGCTGGATCGTGTCAGCCAGTACGTCCAGAGGGACCCGGGCGCGGATCGCCCCGGTTGCCTGTTGGAGCCACTCCCCGGCTTCGGGCCCCAAGGCGTACGCACCGGTCAGCCGCTCGCCGTCGCTGAGCAACGTCAGAAAGCCGTTCGACTCGGCGTAAGCCCGCGTGTACGTGGCCGTCCGGGGCACCTCGGACACCGCCGCGGTTCCACCGTAACGGGCCTCGGTTGCCCCGACCGCCGCTGCCTGGGGGTCGGTGAAGACGACCCGCGGCACGGCGTCATAGTTGGCCTCGCGGGGCTGGCCGAGAATGTTGGCGGCTGCTACGTCGCCCTGATATTTGCCGACGTGGGTGAAGAGGAACAGTCCGGTCACATCTCCGATCGCCCAGAGCCTCTCGCCCGCCCGCATCGACGCGTCAACCGGCACGCCCCGTCTGTCCGCCTCAATCCCCACGGTCTCCAGCCCGATTCCGTCGGTGCGTGGCCGCCTCCCTGTGGCCACTAGCAGGCGGTCGCCTCGGAGCCGGCGACCATCCTCAAGCGAGAGGACGTAATCCAGTCCCTCGCGGCTAACCGTGGAGGCGGCCGTGCCGAGGATCAGGTCGATGCCGTCCCGGCGCAGCACCTCAGCCAGTGCCTCGCCCAGCGGGGCTGGCTCCCGGCCCAGGATCTTGTCGCTGACCAGCACCACGTCCCCGCCCAGTCGACGCACCGCCTGGGCGATCTCAACGCCGACGGCACCCCCGCCGAGCACCAGCAGCTTCCTGGGGACCTCCGTCATGGCGGTCGCCTCGCGGTTAGTCCACACCCCATCCATGTCGGCCAGGCCGGGGATCGGAGGGAACGAGGGGTCTGAACCGTTGGCCAACACCACCTGTTGGGCCGTGTGCCGCTCACCGTCGACGTCGACGGCACCGGGGCCGGCGAGACGGCCGGTGCCCCGCAGCAGGTCGATGCCGTTGTCCGCGAGCCACTTC
>JBKPKI010000239.1:0-7571 GCA_046731055.1 Actinomycetota bacterium
CGGACACGTTCTCGGTCACCGCAGCACCGGAACCAGGCCGGTGGAGCGGGCCTCGATCTCGGCCAGCACCTCGGGGCTCGTGGTGTTCTCGCCGAGCCGGTTCTCTTTTCCGGTGCCGTGGTAGTCGCTGGACCCGGTGACCAGGAGTCCGAACCGCGCGGCCAGCTCACGGCCGTGCGCGCGCGCCGCCTCGTCGTGGTCGCGGTGGTCCACCTCGAGACCGGACAGCCCCACTGCCACCATCTCCTCGATGACCGCGTCGCCGGCCCCGGCACCCCGGCCGCGCCCGAAGGGGTGGGCGTGAACGGCGACGCCCCCCGCCTCGACGACCAGTCGGACCGCGTCGACGGGGTCGGGAGCGTAGTGGCGTACGTAGTAGGGACTGTCGTTGCCGAGCCATCGGAGGAACGCCTCGTCCCGGTTCGGGACCGTCCCGTTGGCTACCAGCGCGTCGGCGATGTGAGGACGCCCCTCGGTCGCGCCCGGAGGCACCTGGGCGACGACGTCCGCATACGAGATGGGAATGCCGTCGCCGGCCATCCGCTCGACCATCCGGCGCAACCGGCTGACCCGCGCCTCGCGGGCGCGGCCGATCTCCGCGGCGAGTCCGTCGTAGTCGGGGTCGACGAGGTAAGCGAGGAGATGGATCGACCGGCCGTAGCGCGAGCAGGAGATCTCGATGCCGCGAACCAGGGCCACACCGTGCCGGGTGGCCGCCTCGGCAGCTTCGCCCCAGCCATGCGCCGTGTCGTGGTCGGTGAGCGCGACGACATCGAGGCCCGCGCGGCGCGCGGCCGCGACCACGTCGGCCGGCGTCTCCGTGCCGTCACTCGCCGTCGAGTGCGTGTGCAGGTCGATCCCGGGCAGCGTTGCTCACCCCGCCTCGGGATGACGCCGCCGGACGAGGACCTGGACCACCTTCCTGGCCATCGGGATCAGACCCCAGGCCAGAAACGCCCATGCGTGGACCCAGAATGCGAGAGGGATCGAGACTCCGAAGAGTGCCATGAGCACGAGGTGCCGAACCCGGGCGAGCTGGAGCAGATCCGGCGGGGTCTCGGGCGCGAGGAGGCGCTCCCGCTCGAGGTAGCGCTGAGCGAGGAAGAACGTCAGCGCGGCGAAGGCCTGTACCAGCGCGTAGAACGAGAAGCGCCAGGGAAAGTCGCTGTGCGATACGTCCTGGCCTCCGTAGAGCACTCGAGTCGCATACGGAGTGACAACGACCGTCAGGAGCCAGTAGATGTTGAGTGTCACCACACGCGGGGGCGCATCCGTGACATACCGGTAAAGCTGGTGATGAGCGCGCCAGTACTGCGCGATCACAAAGAAGCTGATCAGAAACGCCAGGTACTCGCCGAAGTGGTCACCGACGAACTCGGCCAGCCCTCGGCCCGAGTCGACGCTCGGCACGGGAAGGTCCAGCACCAGGAGCGTCATCGCGATCGCCACGACCGCGTCGGAGAAGAAGGTCAGCCGCTCGACCGACTGGGCGGCCGCCTTCGCCGTCGTCGACCGTCCCATGTCGCCGACCGCAGGACTGGGTCCGGTGACGCCGGATGGTGTCCCCCCACTCACGCGGGTCAGCGTAGCGACGGCGTCTGCGTGCTAGCCCTGGCCGACGTTCGTGGGGGCGGGCCGCCCGGGATGCTCGCCGCCGCGTGCGTCGAGGTAGGACCGCTTCGGCACCATGACCTTGCGCCGGAAGACGCAGACGAGGACGCCGTCCTGGTTGTATCCGCGCGTCTCGACGTGAACGATTCCACGGTCGTCCTTGCTGGTCGACTCCCACTTCTCCAGGACCGTCGTCTCGCCGTAGATCGTGTCGCCGTGGAACGTCGGAGCCACGTGTTTCAGCGACTCGATCTCGAGGTTGGCGATCGCCTTGCCCGAGACATCGGGCACCGACATCCCGATGAGCAGGGAGTAGACGTAGTTGCCGACGACGACGTTGCGTCCGAACTGGGTCGAGCCCTCGGCGTAATGCGCGTCCAGGTGCAGCGGGTGGTGGTTCATCGTCAGCAGGCAGAACAGGTGGTCGTCGTACTCGGTGACCGTCTTGCCGGGCCAGTGCTTGAATACAGCCCCCACCTCGAACTCCTCGTAGGTGCGCCCGAACTGCATGGCCGCATCCTGCCGGACGGTCCGGTATGCGCCTACCTCACCGAGGCGTGCCCTTGCTCACGCTCCGCGCCGGTCGACCGGGCGCCTCACGTGCTGGTAGAGCTGGAGGGCGAGACGAGCCGCATACGTGCCGAGCGAGACCCCGGCGGCGAGCCCCATGCCGACGCCGATCGCGCCGAGCAGCGTGCCAAGGCCTTGGTAGAGGCCGGAGTCGTTGGCGCCTGAGACGATCTCGAAGAGACCGCGGTATACGGCGCGGCCGGGCAGCAGCGGCACGATCGCGGCCGTCGTGACGGCGAGCGCCGAGAACCGCAGGCTTCCCTGCGCCAGTTGGGTCCCGAAGCCGATGACCGACGCGGCGAGGGCCGCCGCGAACGCCGGGTTCGTTGGGCTGGCCGTGACCGCGGCGTACACCGCCCAGCCGGCGGCGCCGGCGAACGCGGCCAGCACGGTGCTCCGGATGCTGGTATAGGTCGAGATGGCCCATCCGGCCGCGATGATGGCCGCCGCGACGAGTTGAAGCACGGGTCCGGCCAGGATCTCCGACTCCGGCGAGATGGCCAGGACGACACCGAGCCGGCCGGCGATACCGAGGACGAGGACGATGCCGACGACGATCCCGAGGGTGAGCACGAGCACCTGGAAGACGCGGGCCCCCGCCGTCACGTAGAAGCCCTCGATCGCGTCCTGCGCAGCGCCGACGAGAGACAGCCCGGCCAGGAGCACGACGATCCCCGACGCGACCACGAGCGAGGGCAGCGCCCCGTGGAGCACGTCGGTCGCGTCCTGCACGACGGCCAGGCCGATCGCGAAGACCGTTGGGACCGCCGCGCCGATGGCCTGCGAGAAGAATCCGGGTACGTCGCGCCGGCTCATCGCCGTCAGCACCCGGAAGATCACCGCGGCGCTGACGATGCTGGTGAGCACGATGAGCCAGCCTCCGCCGGCCAGCAGCGACGTCCCGGCGCCCATCGCCCCGGCGGCGACCGTGGTGACCCAGCGCCGGTAGGGGTGTGGCGCCCGAAGGACCATGTCGACGCGCTCCCGGGCGTCGGCCACCGGGACGGGCTCGGCGGCGACAGAGTCGACGACGTCGTGGAGGCGGGACAGCCGGGTGAAGTCCTGGTTCCGGGTCTTGACGACGCGAGTCATGGTGAGCGGATCGGCGTTCGGGCCGCGGTTGTAGGAGACGGACAGCGCGCCGAAGGTCACGTCGACGTGCACGGAGCGCAACCCGTACGCGCCGGTGAGCCGGAGCACGCTGGCGACGACGTCCGAGGCCGCGGCACCCGTGGCCATGAGAGCGATCCCGGCCCGGACCGCCAGCTCCACGACGGCCCGGCCGGTGCTGACGTCGACGCCGTCGGGCTGCGTCCAGACGGGAATCGGGTCGGTCGGCGGGTCGCTGGCGCGGAGGACCTCGCGGGTCCGGCGGCGCAGCACGTTGCCTGCGGCCACCCGGCCGCGCCGCGACCGGGACGGTCGCCGGGGCGGTGGAGCGTCTGGCACGGGACCAGCCAAGCAGACCCAACCCCTCCGACCTCGGCTCCCGGGGACGTTCGTCGAGAGCGAAAGAGGCGAGGGCCCTGGGGTCAGCGACGTCATTCCTGTCGATCGTCCCGCCGCGGAAGGCATACCGTCGAACCGATGTGAAAACCTGACGACATGGCGGACTTCGTCGGGGCGCTCGACCAGGGGACCACAAGTACCCGCTTCATGGTGTTCGACCACGACGGCACCGAGGTGGGGCGCCATCAGCTGGAGCACGAGCAGATCCTGCCGAGGGCCGGCTGGGTGGAGCACGACCCGCTGGAGATCTGGGAGCGGACCAAGACGGTCATCGGGTCCTGCCTGACGAACCTCCATCTCACCGCCCCCGACATCGACAGCATCGGCATCACCAACCAGCGCGAGACCACCGTCGTCTGGGACAAGAACACCGGCCGGCCCTACACCAACGCGATCGTCTGGCAGGACACCCGGACCGACCGGATCGTCAAGGCGCTGGACGCTGACGGCCGCGGCGACACCATCCGGCAGCGGGCGGGCCTGGTGCCGGCGCCCTACTTCTCCGCCGGCAAGGTCCAGTGGATGCTCGAGAACGTCGACGGCCTCCGGGTGGCGGCCGACCGCGGCGACGCACTCTTCGGCACCGTCGACTCCTGGGTGATCTGGCAGCTCACCGGTGGACCGCGCGGCGGCCGACACGTCACCGACGTCACCAACGCGAGCCGGACCATGCTGATGGACCTCGAGACCCTCGAGTGGGACGACGAGCTGCTCGGGTTCTTCCAGATCCCGCGCTCGATGCTCCCGGAGATCCGCCCCTCGAGCGATCCGCAGCTGTACGGGCAGACCCCGTCGTCCGGCCCGTGGGGCGGCGAGATCCCCATCGGCGGTGCGCTCGGCGACCAGCAGGCGGCGACCGTCGGCCAGGTCTGCTTCGCGCCCGGCGACGCCAAGAACACCTACGGCACGGGCAACTTCATGATTCTCAACACGGGTGAGACGCTCGTCCGATCGCAGCACGGGCTGCTGACCACCGTCGCCTACCAGTTCGGCGACGCCAAGCCGGTGTATGCGTTGGAGGGCTCGATCGCGGTCACCGGCTCGGCGGTGCAGTGGCTGCGCGACCAGCTCGGCGTGATCCGCACCTCCGAGGACGTCGAGACGTTCGCCCGTCAGGTCGAGGACAACGGGGGAATCTATTTCGTCCCGGCCTTCTCAGGACTGTTCGCTCCCTACTGGCGGTCGGACGCCCGCGGCGCCGTGGTCGGCTTGTCGCGGTTCAACACTGCGTCCCACCTGGCCCGTGCCACGCTCGAGGCGATCTGTTACCAGACCAAGGACGTCGCCGACGCGATGAGCGAGGACAGCGACGACGCGGGGCGGCCGCTCGACATCAGCGTCCTGAAGGTCGACGGCGGGGTCACCGCGAACGACCTCTGCATGCAGATCCAGGCCGATGTGCTCGGCGTCGAGGTGATCCGACCGGTGGTCGCTGAGACGACGGCCCTCGGAGCCGCATACGCCGCGGGTCTGGCCACCGGCTTCTGGCGCGACACCGAGGAGCTGACGGCGAACTGGCGCGAGGATCGGCGCTGGACGCCCCACTGGACCGATGAGCAGCGCGCTGCGGGGTATAAGGGCTGGCGCAAGGCCGTGGAACGGACCCTCGACTGGGTGGAGATCTCATGAACCCGCTGCCGTTGTCCCCTCAGACCCGCCAGGCGGCGATCGAGCGGCTCGCGTCGGGCGAAGAGCTTGACGTCCTCGTCGTCGGTGGCGGTGTCGTCGGGACGGGCTGCGCCCTCGACGCAGTGACGAGGGGCCTGACTACCGGCCTGGTCGAGGCTCGCGACTTCGCGTCCGGGACCTCCAGCCGGTCCAGCAAGCTCGTGCACGGCGGCCTGCGGTACCTCGAGATGTTCGATTTCCGGCTCGTGCACGAGGCGCTCCTCGAGCGGGGCCTCATGCTCACCCGGCTGGCGCCACATCTGGTCCGGCCGGTTCCGTTCCTGTACCCGCTGACCCACTTCGGGTGGGAGCGTGGCTACGTCGAGACCGGGCTGTCGCTCTATGACGCGTTGGCCCGCACTACGGGCAACGACGGCGGCCTGCCGTGGCACAAGCACCTGAGCCGTCGCGCGACGTTGCGGGTCGCCCCGGCCCTGAAGAAGTCCGCCCTCACCGGCGCGGTGCAGTACTACGACGCGAAGGTCGACGACGCGCGGCACACGATGGAGGTCGCCCGCACGGCGATGACCTACGGCGCCCACGTCGCGTCCCGAGTGGCAGCGATCGGGTTCATGCGGCAGGGCGAGCGGGTCACCGGGATCCAGGCGCTGGACAAACTGACCGGCCGTGAGTTCGACGTGCACGCGCGCCAGGTGGTGAACGCCACCGGCGTCTGGACCGATGAGACGCAAGCCATGGTCGGCGAGCGCGGCCAGTTCCACGTCCGGGCGTCCAAGGGCATCCACCTGGTCGTGCCGCGTGACCGGATCCACTCCCGGTCCGGCATCATCCTGCGCACGGAGAAGTCGGTGCTCTTCGTCATCCCGTGGGGTCGGCACTGGATCATCGGCACGACCGACACCCACTGGGACCTCGACAAGGCCCACCCAGCCGCCACGTCGGCTGACATCGAGTACCTCCTGGACCGCGTGAACCGTTTCCTCACGACGCGGCTCACCCAGGAGGACGTCGAGGGCGTGTACGCGGGTCTGCGCCCATTGCTCGCGGGCGAGAGCGAGCAGACCTCCCGGCTGTCCCGCGAGCACGTGGTCGCCCACCCGACGCCAGGGCTCGTCGTCGTGGCCGGAGGGAAGTACACGACGTACCGGATCATGGCGCGCGACGCGATCGACGAGGCGGCTCGCGCCTTGGGAGGCTCCATCCCCGAGTCGACAACGGAGGACATCCCGCTGGTCGGAGCGGTGGGCTACCACGCCATGTGGAACCGGCGGGCGGCGCTGGCCAAGGAATCCGGGCTGCACGTCGAGCGGATCGAGAAGATGCTCATGCGCCACGGCATCCTGACGACCGAAATCCTCGAGATGGTCGCCGCCGACCACTTGCTGGGTGACCCGTTGCCGGGCGGTGAGGACTACCTTCGCGCCGAGATCGTCTACGCCGCCTCCCACGAAGGTGCACTCCACCTCGACGACGTCCTCGCCCGTCGCACGCGGCTCTCGATCGAGACCTTCGACCGCGGTATCGGGGCCTCCCGGCCGGCCGCCGAGATCGTCGCGCCCATCCTCGGCTGGGACGCGGCGACGATCGACAACGAGGTCGAGCACTACTGGCAGCGGGTGGAAGCCGAGCGGACGTCGCAGACGATGCCCGACGACGAGTCAGCCGACCGCGCCCGGCTGACGGCGCCGGACATCAACGGCTAACCTCGTCCGCCCGCGCCCGGCGGCCAGGCTACGACACGCTGACCGAGAGCCGCTGCAGAAGCTCGGACCGGGTAGCGGCCCCACTGCGTCGCTTGATCCGCGCCATGTGGTGCTCCACGGTCTTGGCCGACAGATAGAGGGACTCGCCGATCTGCCGGTACGTCATGCCGGCGAGGACCAGCTCGACGACCTCCCGCTCCCGAGCGCTCAGGGGGACGACGCCCGCCCTGGACTCGGCCGGTGACGGTGCGGTGTACCGAGTTCCGGGGGCTGCGGTCGTCGCCAGCAGGTCGCGGGCGGACTCCAGAAGGGACGCCGTGGTCCTGCGGTCAGCCGCGCGCGCGGCGGCATGCCCGGCCAGCCGCGCCCCCTCCCACCGCTGCCCGACCGCGGCCAGGCCGCGGGCCGCGGCATCGACTGCGACCGCGTCGACGTCACCGCCCAGGACTGCCACCCAGCTGCGGCCGGCCCGGGCCAGGGCGGCCGCGAACGGGCTGGTCCGGGCGGCGGCCAGGAGGGCGTTGGCGTGTCGAGTCATCGCCTGGGGCC
>JBKPKI010000240.1:0-33479 GCA_046731055.1 Actinomycetota bacterium
TACATCATCCCTGCTGATGTAACCGAAAGGAAACAGCCCCATGGCACAACGGGTCCAGATCGTCCTGGAGGACGACCTCGACGGAGGGGTGGCCGCCGAGACGGTGACCTTCGGTCTCGACGGTGTGAGTTACGAGATCGACCTCAGTGACAAGAACGCGGGAAAGCTCCGTGACGAGTTCGCCTCGTGGATCGGCCATGCGCGCCGTTCCGGCGGACGCCGCACGACCGGCCGCCGTTCGGCGGGCGGCTCCTCGAGTGGGTCGAGTCGACGTGACCTGTCCGCGGTACGCGCCTGGGCCCGGGCAAACGGCCACCAGGTCAGCGACCGGGGCCGCGTCTCGGCCGCGGTTCAGGAGGCGTACGACAAGGCCCACTGACGGCGGCTGCCGCGTCGACGCGCCGGTTCTCAGCGCGGTCTGAGCGAAACTCCGGCGAATATGGTCACGAAAAGGACACCTCGGTTATATCCGAGGTGTCCTTTTCGTGCCGATCGGTTGCAAGAACCCGTCATTTCTTGCGTTTTCCTGCAGCAGCGGCTTGACCCGTCACCAGACCGGCGGCGAGATCGCCGAGCTCGTCGAGCCGTTCTACGACGTCGGTCATGAGGAGCTGGGAGAGCCGGCCGCCGTCCGCGCCGTCCTTCACCTCGTCCCAGGTGCGAGGCGCGGCGACATAAGGCGCCGCCTTTCCGCGCAGCGAGTACGGACAGATCGTCGTCTTGGCCGCGGTGTTCTGGCTCCAGTCGAGAAGCACCTTTCCCGGCCGCAGCGACTTCGTCATCTTCCAGACGACGAGATCCGGGTGCTTCTTCGTCATCTCCTGGGCCAGATCCTGGGCGAGCGCTCGGATCTCGTCCGCGGAATGCCGGCCCGGAAGCGCCGCATACAACTGCATACCCTTGCTGCCGCTGGTCACGGGAAGGGTCGTGGTCAAGCCCATCTCTTCCAGCCGCGGTTTCACCCAGAGGGCGACCTGGGCGCACTCGCGCAGACCGGCCCCGGTGCCCGGGTCCAGGTCGATGACGAGCCGGTCGGGATTGAGCGGGTGGCCCTTGGTGTCCACCTGCCATTGGTGGATGTGGAGCTCGAGCGAGGCCAGGTTGACGAGATAGGTGAGGTCCGCGAGGTCGAGGACGAGCGGGTAGGTGAGCCGGTCGCGCTCCGGGTGGGCGTCGGCATCGCGGCCGTGGGACGACACGGTGACGCGCGGGAGCCACGACGGCGCCCCCGAAGGCAGGTTCTTCTCGAAGAACATCGGGCCTTCCACGCCGTGCGGCCAGCGGATCCGAGTGACCGCCCGCCGGCCCAGCAGCGGGAGCATCACCGGTGCCACCCGGGCGTAATAGCTCAGCACCTCGCCCTTCGTCGTCTCCGTCGCGGGGTACATCACCTTGTCGAGGTTGACCACCGTCATCCGCCGGCCGGCTACCTCCACGGTGACGCGCTGCTCCTCAGGCACCGGGGACGTCCTCGAGGCTGACGTCGTCGGGGGAGAGGTCGGGCCTACGGCCTCGATATGCGGGTTGCCGCAGCCGGCCCTGGGGCGTCAGTCCGAGGGCCTGGACCTCGCAGACCAGGACGGGTGTGACGTACGTGGCTCCGGCCGCATCCTCCCGCGGGACGATTCCGGCGAACGGCGACGAGGCAAGGGTGATGCCGGCCAGCTCCTGGGCGAGTGCCGCGCCCGCTTTTCCGGCGATCCCGCTGCCGACCCGCCCGAGGTACCGCAGCCCCTCGGGTGCCGGTGCGCCGACGAGGACGGCGCCGAGCCGGTCGACGCTGTCCGTCTCGGGGCGCCAGCCACCGATGACGACCGAGACCGACGTCCGGTTCGGAAACTTCAGCCACTCCTCGCTGCGCAGGCCGGGGTGATACCGGGACGACAACCGCTTGCTGACGATCCCTTCGAGCCCCTGGTCGTTCGTCGCCTCCCGCAGCGCCTCGCCGTCGGTGAACGTCGGGGGAACCCGCCAGTGCGGACCGGACAGGTCGAGCCGTTCCAGGGTGGCTCGGCGTTCCGCCAAGGTCCGCTGAGTGAGGTCCACGCCGTAGAGCCGCAGGAGGTCGAAGGCCATCAGGGTCGCCGGGTTCTGCGCCGCGAGCGTGACGGCGCGCCGGTGGCTCGTGACGTGGAACCGCTCGGCCAGCGCGGCGAACGACGGCACACCGGTGCGCATGGCGACGATCTCCCCGTCGAGGAGCATGTCTTCGTACAGGTTCGGAAGGCCGGCCAGCTCCGGGAAGGCCACCGTCACGTCGCGTTCCGTGCGGCTGGTCAGGGTCACTCGGCCGTCCGCGACGTCGGCGAGCACGCGCATACCGTCCCACTTCACCTCGTGCACCCACTCCGGCCCGGACGGCACTCGCGTCGCTGGCATCGCGAGCATCGGCCGCATGGGCTCATCCTGACGCACCGCCGATCGGCGACAAGAACTTCGCCGGCGGGTGTCCTCCCGTGGTTCATCCGTTCGTGGTGATGGTGGAGGCTGCTCGAGCGGCCAAGCCCACGAACAAGAGGAGAGAGCGAGATGAAGCTGACCGTTCACACCTTCGTCACCCTTGACGGCGTCATGCAGGGCCCGGGTGGGCCGGACGAGGACCGCACCGGCGGGTTCCAGCACGGTGGCTGGCTCATGCCCTTCGGAGACGAGGACTTCGGCCGGATCGTCAGCGGCTGGTTTGAGAACGCCGACGCGCTGCTGCTCGGGCGGACGACGTACGGCCTCTTCGAAGGGTTCTGGCCGCAGGTGACCGACGCGGAGGACCCGGTCGCGACCGCCATCAACACGCTGCCCAAGCACGTCGTCTCGACGACGCTGAACGACCCGACCTGGGCCAACACATCGGTCATCGGCGACGACGTGGTGGCCGCCGTCACCGGCCTCAAGGAAGAGTCCGGACGGGAGCTGCAGGTCCACGGCAGCTGTGGCCTCGTCCACACGCTCCACGACGCCGGACTCGTCGACGAGTACCGGCTTCTGGTGGCGCCGGTCGTCCTCGGCCAGGGCAAGAAGCTCTTCGCCGACGGCTCGGCGCCGACCGGGTTCGAGCTCGTGGAGACGCAGCGCACCGGTGCCGGCTGCACCTACCTCGTCCTCCGTCCCTCCGGCGAGGTCCGGGTCGGCGAGGCCACGATCGAGGACGGCAAGGACGTCATTCGCTGACAAGGTGTCACCACGAGACGAAGGAGAGAGACGTGCCCAAGTACATGTTGTCGGTATGGAGCACCGAGGGCGAGGCGCCCCCGCCGGACGAGGAGATGCAGGAGATGTTCGCCGCCGTCGGTCGGTTCAACGACGAGATTCGGCAGGAAGGCGCCTGGGTGTTCGCCGGCGGGCTGCACCCGGCGGATACCGCCACCGTCGTCGACGGGCGCGGAGGGGAGGCGGTGACGACCGACGGGCCGTTCGCGGAGTCCAAGGAGCAGATGGGCGGCTTCTGGGTCGTCCAGGCACCGGACCTCGACGCCGCCATCGACCTGGCCCGGCGGGGTTCCGCTGCCTGCGGCGGCAAGGTCGAGGTCCGTCCCTTCCAGGACGACGTCTGACGCGTCGCGTGGCGGCTTCCTCCGATCGGTCGGTGCGCGACGACCCGGCGCTGCTGGTGGAGCGAGTGTTCCGCGAGGAGTACGGCCGGGTCGTCGCGTCCCTGGTGCGCCGGTTCGGCGACATCGAGCTCGCCGAGGACGTCGCCCAGGAGGCGTTCGTCGAGGCGATGCGGCGCTGGCCCGAGTCGGGGCCGCCTCCGAACCCCGGAGCGTGGCTCACGACGACGGCCCGCAACCGCGCCATCGACCGGCTGCGCCGGGAGTCCACCCGCGATGCGCGTCACGCGCAGGCTGCCATGCTGACCGACGACGACGGCGACGTCGACCCCGGGAGCGTGAGCTCGGTCCCCGACGAGCGGCTCCGGCTGATCTTCACCTGCTGCCACCCGGCGCTCGGACGTGACGCCCAGGTGGCGCTCACCCTCCGGCTGCTCGGCGGGCTCACCACGGCAGAGATCGCCCACGCATTCCTGGTCGACGAGGCGGCGATGGCCAAGCGGCTCACTCGCTCCAAGGCGAAGATCAAGGCCGCGCACATCCCCTACCGGGTGCCGCCCGACCACGAGCTGCCGTCTCGACTGGCCGGCGTGCTGGCGACCCTGTACCTCGTCTTCAACGAGGGGTACCTGCCCTCGTCGCCCGACGCGTCCGTCCGGACCGACCTGTCCGCCGAGGCGATCCGCCTCACCCGCGTTCTCGCCATGCTCATGCCGGACGAGCCCGAGGTGCTCGGCCTGCTTGCCCTGATGCTCCTCAGCGAGGCCCGTCGACCGGCCCGGTTCGCCGGGGGTGTGCTGGTGACGCTGCCGGACCAGGACCGATCCCGCTGGGACACGAGCCTCGTCGCCGAGGGCCACCGGCTCGTCCGCGCGTGCCTGCGCCGCGGCCGCCCCGGTCCGTACCAGATACAGGCCGCCGTGAACGCGGTCCACACCGACGCCGCCCGCCCCGAGGACACGGACTGGAGACAGATCGTCGCCCTCTACGACCAGCTGTATGCGCTGACGCCCACCCCGGTCGTCGCCCTCAACCGCGCGGTGGCCGTCGCGGAGCGGGACGGCCCGGCAGCCGGGCTGGCCGCGTTGGAGGCGGTGGATGGGCTGGCGGACTATCACGCATACCAGGCCTCACGGGCCGACCTGCTGCGGCGGGCGGGCCGCGGGATCGAGGCGGCCGAGGCATACCGGATCGCCGTCGAGCTCAGCGCAAACCCGGCGGAGCGGGCATACCTGGAGGGCCGGCTGGCCCAGCTCGGCGGCTGAACGCTGCCGTTCGTGGGTGCCGTCTGCGAGAGTGGACCCATGCCTCGCGCGATGTGGAAGGGCGCCGTCTCCTTCGGGCTGGTCAACGTACCCGTCAAGCTCTACGCGGCAACAGAGGACCACGACATCTCGTTCCGCCAGGTGCACCGGGAGGACGGCGGCCGGATCCACTACAAGCGGGTCTGCTCGATCGACGGTGAAGAGGTTTCTTACGACGACATCGCCAAGGGCTACGAGACCGAGGACGGCGAGATGGTCGTCATCACCGACGACGACCTGAAGAACCTGCCGAACCAGTCGAGCAAGGAGATCGCCGTCGAGAAGTTCGTGCCGGCCGACCAGATCGATCCGATGCTGCTCGACCGGTCGTACTACCTCGAGCCGGAGAAGGGCGCCGCCAAGGCGTATGCGCTGCTGCGCGACGCCCTTGAGGCCTCCGATCGAATGGCCTTGGTGGCAGTGGCAATTCGCAACCGCAAGAACATGGCCGTCCTCCGCGTGCGCGACGGGATCATCGTCCTGCAGACGATGATCTGGGCCGACGAGATCCGGTCGGCCGACTTCGCCAACCTCGGCGACGTGGGCAGCGCCACGGAGCGCGAGCTGTCGATGGCCACGATGCTCGTCGACTCGCTGTCCGGCGACTGGGACCCCGATGAGTTCCAGGACGACTACGCCGAGGCCGTGCAGGTGATGGTCGAGACGAAGCTCTCCGGCGGCGAGGTCAAGCACGCTCCGGAGCCCAAGGACACCGGGGAGGTCGTCGACCTCCTCGAGGCGCTGCAGCGGTCGGTCGACCGGGCCAAGGCGTCGCGCGGCGAGCCGGCCACGGAGACGAAGGCCGCTCCACAGAAGCAGAGCGCGCCGGCGAAGAAGACGACAACCGCGAAGAAGACCACGGCCAAGAAGGCCACGGCCAAGACGACCGCCAAGAAGACCACGGCAAAGACCACTGCGAAGACCGCGGCGAAGACGGCCAAGAAGAAGGCCAGCTGAGTGCCCGAAGGCCACACGCTGCACCGGTTGGCGCAGTCGCTGGACGCTGCCTTCGCGGGAACGACACCGGCCGTCTCGTCGCCGCAGGGGCCGTTCGCCGAGGGTGCTGCCCTGCTCGACGGCCGAGAGGTCGTGGAGGCGACCGCATACGGCAAGCATCTGTTCGTCGAGTTCGGCGGCGAGGCTTGGCTGAACGTGCACCTCGGGCTGATCGGCAAGTTCTCGGTCGACCGGATCACCGAGTATGCGTCGGTGCCGCCGCCGTGGGGTGCGGTGCGACTGCGCATGGTCAACCAGGACTACCTCGCCGATCTGCGCGGGGCGACCATCTGCCAGGTCGTGACGTCGGACGAAGCGGCGACCACCGTCGCGCGGCTCGGCCCGGACCCGCTGCGAACGGACGCCGACCCGGAGCGGGCGTGGGCGAAGGTGTCCCGCTCCGGGCGGACGATCGCGGAGCTGCTGATGGACCAGGCGGCGGTCGCGGGGGTCGGGAACGTCTACCGGTGCGAGGTGCTCTTCCGGCACCGGGTGAGCCCGTTCCGCCCCGGGCGTGAGATCCGGAAACGGACCTGGCAGGCGATCTGGGACGACCTGGTGCGGTTGATGCCGCTCGGGGTCGCCTTCAACCAGATCCTCACCATGGACGACCAGGTCGAGGCGGCGGAACGGCTGGTCGCGGCCGGCCAGGTGCCCGAGCTGACGTCGACGTGGACCGACTCGGCGCGCTGGCTCGGTCGCGGACCGGCTGGGGTCGTCGCAGAGATCGCCGAGGTTGCCTCCGAGTCGGGGGCCGTCGAGGACGCGGTGCGAGACGCCGATCTCGAGGACGCTGATGACGAGGAAGTGGGTGGCGGTCTAGCGGGACCGAACGCCGCGGGATTTCAGCGGCGCTTCCACGTCTACCGGCGGGCCGGCGAGCCGTGCCGAGTCTGTGGGTCGCGGATTCGGACCCAGGTCGTCGCCGGTCGCAACCTCTTCTGGTGTGGCCGGTGCCAACGCCGCCGATGATCACTATTCCGGAAAGGGCGTTTCCCAGGGACCGATCAACAGGCACGAAGCCACATCCGGGGCTTGATGTGCGCCATTTTCGGCTTTCGTGCCTGTCGATCGGGTCCGTCCGCGATGGGACTGAGGTCAGCGATCACCGCAGGGCCAGGTCGCCAGGCCGTGAGTCCAGGTCGTCGCCAATCTGGTTCCCCGACCGTTCGGTCCCTCGTACGCCTGCCGAGCCCAGCACCTTGACGGCCTCTCCGAAGTAGGCGAGCCGCTCCCAGGTCGTCCACGCCGCCAGCTCCGCGGCGTGGTCGTCGGGGTAGTCCTGGGCCGTGGTGGGCCGGTCGCCGGACGAACAGGCAGAGCCCTTGCCCGCCCGGCGTGTCGCCGCCGTTCTGCCGGCGTGTCGGGTACGCCGTCTTGCGAGTGCCTGTCGATCGGGCGAGGCCCGCGCCGGCCGCACACCGGGTTTCGCCGACGGCGAACGTGAGCCGAGTCCGCTCAACGGCGGGAACAGCCCGTCCGGTATGCGCGTTGGCTCCTTCGCTACCAGCCGACCGACCGACGGGAAGCCAGGGGGCGCTGACAGACAACTCGCATACCATCGAGTTGTCCGGCAGTAGGGAAAGGCCGACAGGTTAGGGAGCTTTGGCGATGTTCGAACGGTTCACAGATCGGGCCCGACGGGTGGTGGTGCTCGCGCAGGAGGAAGCGCGGATGCTGAACCACAACTACATCGGCACCGAGCACATCCTGCTGGGGCTCATCCACGAGGGCGAAGGTCTCGCCGCCAAGGCGCTCGAGAACCTCGACATCTCTCTGGTCGCCGTGCGCGAGCAGGTGCAGGAGATCATCGGCCAGGGGCAGCAGGCCCCGACCGGTCACATCCCCTTCACGCCGCGGGCAAAGAAGGTGCTGGAGTACTCGCTGCGTGAGGGCCTCCAGCTGGGGCACACCTACATCGGGACCGAGCACATACTGCTCGGGCTCATCCGCGAGGGCGAGGGTGTCGCCGCCCAGGTCCTCGTCAAGCTCGGCGCCGACCTCAACAAGGTGCGCCAGCAGGTTATCCAGCTGCTCGCGGGGTACCAGGGCGGTCAGGGCGAAAAGGCGGGAGCTGGCGTGGGTCAGGCGAGCGGTCAGGCGGAGGGCACGCCGGCCGGCTCCCTCGTGCTCGACCAGTTCGGCCGCAACCTCACCCAGGCGGCGCGCGAGGGCAAGCTCGACCCGGTCATCGGGCGCGAGAAGGAGATCGAGCGCGTCATGCAAGTCCTGTCGCGCCGCACCAAGAACAACCCCGTTCTCATCGGGGAGCCCGGCGTCGGCAAGACGGCGGTCGTCGAGGGCCTGGCCCAGGACATCGTCCGCGGCACGGTCCCCGAGACGCTCAAGGACAAGCAGCTCTACACCCTCGACCTCGGCGCCCTGGTGGCCGGCAGCCGCTACCGCGGTGACTTCGAGGAGCGGCTGAAGAAGGTCCTCAAGGAGATCCGCACCCGCGGCGACATCATCATCTTCATCGACGAGATCCACACCCTCGTCGGTGCGGGCGCGGCGGAGGGCGCCATCGATGCGGCGAGCATCCTCAAGCCCATGCTGGCCCGCGGGGAGCTGCAGACCATCGGGGCGACGACTCTCGACGAGTACCGCAAGCACATCGAGAAGGACTCCGCCCTCGAGCGCCGGTTCCAGCCAATCCAGGTGCAGGAACCGACGCTCTCGCACACCATCGAGATCCTCAAGGGCCTGCGTGACCGCTACGAGGCGCACCACCGGGTGTCCATCACCGACTCCGCCCTGGTGAGCGCGGCCAGCCTGGCCGACCGCTACATCAATGACCGGTTCCTGCCGGACAAGGCGATCGACCTCATCGACGAGGCGGGGGCGCGGCTGCGCATCCGCCGCATGACCGCTCCGCCGGACCTGCGCGAGTACGACGAGAAGATCTCGCAGGTCCGCCGCCAGAAGGAGGCCGCCATCGACGGCCAGGACTTCGAGAAGGCGGCGCGGCTTCGCGACGACGAGAAGCGGCTCTCCCAGCAGCGTTCCGAGCGCGAGCAGCAGTGGAAGAGCGGCGACATGGACATCGTCGCCGAGGTCGACGAGGAGCTGATCGCCGAGGTCCTCGCGGCGAGCACCGGCATCCCGGTGTTCAAGCTGACCGAGGAGGAGTCCAGCCGGCTGCTCAACATGGAGACCGAGCTGCACAAGCGCATCGTCGGCATGGACGACGCCATCAAGGCGCTGTCCCAGGCGATCCGCCGCACCCGCGCCGGCCTGAAGGACCCGCGCCGTCCGGGCGGCTCGTTCATCTTCGCCGGCCCCACCGGTGTCGGTAAGACGGAGCTGGCCAAGACGCTCGCGGAGTTCCTCTTCGGCGACGAGGACAGCCTCATCCAGCTCGACATGTCCGAGTACTCGGAGAGGCACACCGTCTCGCGGCTGTTCGGTTCGCCGCCCGGCTACGTCGGGTACGAGGAGGGCGGCCAGCTCACCGAGAAGGTCCGGCGTCGCCCCTTCTCGGTCGTCCTCTTCGACGAGGTCGAGAAGGCCCACCCCGACATCTTCAACACCCTGTTGCAGGTGCTCGAGGACGGCCGGCTCACGGACTCCCAGGGCCGGATGGTCGACTTCAAGAACACCGTCATCATCATGACGACCAACCTCGGCACGAGGGACATCACCAAGGGCAGCCTCGGCTTCACCGCCGGTCCGGACACGCGCAGCGAGTACGACCGGATGAAGTCCAAGGTCATCGACGAGCTGAAGCAGCACTTCCGCCCGGAGTTCCTCAACCGCGTGGACGACACCATCGTCTTCCCGCAGCTGACCCGGGACGAGATCGTCGCCATCGTCGACCTCGAGATCGCCAAGCTCGACGTCCGCCTCAAGGACAAGGACATGGGCATCGAGCTGACCATGGCCGCCAAGGACCTGCTCGCCAAGAAGGGCTACGACCCCGTGCTCGGCGCCCGGCCGCTGCGCCGGACGATCCAGCGCGAGATCGAGGACGCCTTGTCCGAGAAGATCCTCTACGGCGAGCTGAAGTCCGGCGAGTTCGTCCTCGTCGACACCCCGTGGTCGTCGGAGCAGGAAGGCTGGAAGGACGCCACCTTCACCTTCACCGGGAGCAAGCGCGAGGAGACGCTCCCGGAGATCCCCGACACGCCGCCGGTCGACGCGGTCGGCAGTGGGCCGCAGGACTCGACGGGCGCCGCGTCCGCCTGAGCGACACCGCCCGCGGTATGCGCGAGGCCGCCTTCCTGCGAAGGCGGCCTTTCGCATACCTGCCGTGTGCGGGTCAGCCCACGAAGTCCTGGGTGACCCACCACACGCCGCGGGAGTCACGGTAGGCGCCGATGCCGATCCCGGTGTAGGACGCGCCGAGGATGTTGGCCCGATGCCCCGGCGAGTTCATAAAGGCGGCGACCATCGACGCGGGCGACGACGAGCTGTTCATCCCGACGTTCTCGGCGGCCGCGCGCGTACCGCACCGGCTGAGAACCGGGCTCAAAGACTGGTGTGACAGCTGACCTTCGGCGGCCATGTGCGGCGACCACGGCTCCGCGAACTCGTCTGGGCAGGCCTGCGCCGTGAGCGCCGGAAGGCCGGCAGCGGTCCGCTCGGCGTTGACGAGCGCGAGGATCTGCCCCTCGTAGGTGGCGGTAGCCGTGGTCGAGGTCGGCGAGGTGGTCGTCGTGGAGGGAGTCGGCCGCGGAGTCGAGCGCGATGACGGCGTCGTCGTGGTCGGGGCCGGGGTCCGCGTGGACGCGGCCGTCCGTCGTGGGGAGGGCGTGGTCGACGAGGCCGGGGCTGGCGTGGCTGGCGTCGTGCTCGTCGGCACCGGCTCGGTGGACGGCGTCGATGCCAGCGGCGCTGACGTCGTCGCTGGGCCCTGTGCGGAGGCGGCGACCGTTGCGCGGTCAGGCGGTGCGGCCTCCGGAGCGGTGTTCCGGCACGCCGCGAGGGTGCCGACGACGAGCACGACAACCCCGAGGCCGGTGGCGAACGATCCCGTCCGTCTCGACATGGGCGACGAACCTACCTCAATCGAGTCCGATCATCGTGCTCCGGACACCATTCGGTCGCCGGAGCCGAGTGCACGGCACCCAGCGGGAGGTCGTACGCTGTACCCGAGCGCGCCGCACGAGCTGGTGCTGCACGAGTTCGTCAGGCCCCGCCCCACAGCGACCTGGCCGCGGCTGCGCCACCACCTTCGGCGGAAGCCGTCGCAGCGACGACCCGGAGCGTCTGGCCGTCTGAGCCGGGACGCCGCGAGCCTTTCGCCCGAGGGCGCGACCACAGGTAAGCCGAGCTCAACGGAACGTCAACCGGAAAAAGTCAACCGGAATCGGTCAACCGGAGCAGGAGGACCATGCCGACCACCGACCGCCGTCGGTCGCCTCGTCGCACCCCAGCGTCGTCGGCGCCGGCCCCCGCGAGCGCGACCAACGGCGCCGTCCCGGATGCTCCCGACATCGAGAACGTCGGGGCGGGCAGCTCGGCGAACGGTTCGGGGAGCGGATCCGGTGACGGCTCGGCCGGCCACCACGGTGGGGGGCGGCAGCGCGCCGGCGACGACCCGGCGCCGATCATCCCGATCCTCGCCCGGCGGGTCCGGGAGGTCGAGGCCAAGTCGATGGAGGGCAAGGTCGGGCCGGCCAAGCGCACGAAGTTCCAGGTCATCGCCCTGCTCGTCCGGGAGGAGCGGGCCCGCATCAGGTCGGACGCGTCGATCACCCCGGCCGCGCGCACCGAGCTGCTCAAGCGCCTGGACGGCGTGGCGACGATCCTGGCCAAGACGGCCGCCCACGACACCAGCCTGCTGCGCCTCCTCGACGGCGACGCCAGCCCGGGACCTGCGGCGCAGCGGATGCGCCTGGAGTGGCTGCTCGAGTCCGGCGCGGAGATCTCGCCGGAGGAGATGGCGACGGCCTCAAGCGCGCCGTCGAGGACACCGGCGGTCTCCGCCGAGCTCGCGGCCAAACAGGTCGTTCCGGCGTCGGTTCCGGCGCGCGTCCGCGCGAATCCCTTCTTGGCTCCCGATCTGAGTCACCTGCGCGACGAGGACTACCAACCGGGCCTGCTCGCCCGCTGGGACCTCATGGACCCGCTGTACCGCGCCTTCGAGCAGGGCGCCGGTGGCGGGTCGGCGTCGATGGAGCTGCCTCCGCTGCCGTCGATCGACCGGTACTCGCCGCCCGGCCTGGAGCTGATGCCGCATCAGATCCGGATGATCGAGGCGGTGCGCCAGGGCCACCGCACGTTCCTCCTGGCCGACGAGCCGGGTCTGGGGAAGACGGCACAGTCGGTCATCGCCGCGTCGGTGGCGAACGCATATCCGATGCTCGCCGTCGTCCCTAACGTCGTGAAGATCAACTGGGCCCGCGAGGTCGAGCGCTGGACGCCGCACCGGCGGGTGACCGTGATCCACGGGGACGGCGTGGACGTCGACGCGTTCGCGGACATCTTCGTCGTCAACTACACCGTGCTCGACCGGCACCTGTCGTGGCTGTCGACCTTCGGCTTCCGGTCGATGGTCGTCGACGAGGCGCACTTCATCAAGAACCTCACCTCTCAGCGCTCGCAGCACGTCCTGGCCCTGTCCCAGCAGATTCGCGACAACACGCCCGGCGGTGATCCGTTGTTGCTCGCGCTCACCGGTACCCCGCTCATCAACGACGTCGAGGACTTCAACGCGATCTGGCGGTTCCTCGGCTGGGTCAAGGGTGACCAACCGGCGCCGAAGCTCATGCGCAAGCTGGAGGCCAACGGCCTCACCCCCGCCGACCGGGGCTTCTACCCGGAGGCCCGCTCGGCGGTCATCGACATGGGCATCGTCCGGCGCCGCAAGGTCGACGTGGCCAAGGACCTTCCGGACAAGCGCATCGCCGACATCCCAGTCGAGCTTGACGACGAGGCGGCCCGCTCGATCCGGGCCTCGGAGCGCGAGCTGGGGCAGCGCCTGCTGGCCGGCTACCGGCGGCTGCTCGCCGCCCGCGAGGCGGAGCTGGGCGACGGCCAGGGCGGCGTGCTGGCGGTCTCGGCGGCGGCCTCCGTCGAGGTCGACGAGGAGCTCATGCGACGGGTATGCCTGCAGGAGCTCGAGTCGTCGAAGTCCAGCGGCGGTGGGGGCGAGAACGTCTTCACCATGGTTCGCCGGATCGGCCAGGCCAAGGCCCCGCTGGCCGCGGACTACACGGCCCAGCTGGCCCGGTCGGTCGGCAAGGTGGTGTTCTTCGCCAAGCACATCGACGTCATGGACACCGCGGAGCGGATCCTCGCCGAGGCCGAGCTGACGACGGTCTCCATCCGCGGCGACCAGACCGGCGCGCAGCGGCAGCAGGCCATCGACGCCTTTCAGAAGGACCCGAACGTGTCGGTCGCGGTCTGCTCGCTCCTCGCGGCCGGGGTGGGCCTCAACCTGCACGCTGCGTCCAACGTCGTCCTCGGGGAGCTGTCCTGGACCGCCGCCGAGCAGCAGCAGGCCATCGACCGGGTCCACCGGATCGGCCAGGACGAGCCGGTGACGGCGTGGCGGATCCTTGCGGCGCAGACCATCGACAGCAAGATCGCCGAGCTCATCGACAGCAAGCAGGGCCTGGCGGCACGAGCGCTCGACGGCAGCGACGAGGAGATCGGATCCGGCGACTCGGTCCAGCTCGACGCTCTCATTCACCTGCTGCGGCAGGCTCTGACCGGTCGCTGATGTCGGGCTGCGGATGATCGAGGGCGTCGTGGTGCGGCGCGCCCGAACCCGGGACGTCCGCGCCATCCGGTCTCTCGTCGAGCCCTTGTCCCTGTCACGGCGCCTTGTCGAGAAACATGCCGTCGCGTACTACGAAGCGGTGCACGAGTTCCGGGTCGTCGAGCTCGACCACGAGATTGTCGGCTGCGGCGCGCTGCACGTGATGTGGGAGGACCTAGCGGAGGTGCGGACCGTCGTCGTTCGGCCCGAGTTCAAGGGGCGGGGACTCGGCTCGGCCCTGCTGCGGGAGCTGCTCCAGGACGCTCGGGAGCTCGGGGTCCACCGGGTCTTCTGCCTCACGTTCGAGACCGCGTTCTTCGGTGGGCACGGCTTTCGGCCCATCGACGGCCAGGCGGTCGAACCGCCGGTGTATGCGGAGCTGCTCCGGTCCTACGACGAAGGCGTGGCCGAGTTCCTCGACCTGGAGCGGGTCAAGCCCAACACGCTCGGCAACACGAGGATGCTGTTGACCCTATGACCTTCCTTCGCATCCTCACCGGCTCGTTCTCGACGCCGGCCGCAGACAACCCGACCGTCGCCGTCATGGAGGCGGCATACCGGCATGCCGACCTCGACGCGCGATACCTCAACTGCGAGGTTTCACCGGCCGGCCTCGGCGACGCGGTGCGCGGCGCCCGGGCGATGGGGTGGGCCGGCTTCAACTGCTCGATTCCGCACAAGGTCGCCGTTCTCGAGTATCTCGACGAGCTGGCCGAGTCGGCCCGGATCATCGGCGCCGTCAACTGCGTCGTTCTCGCCGGCGGCGTCATGACCGGCGAGAACACGGATGGGCAGGGCTTCGTCAGCGCGCTGAAGACGATGCGTGACCCGGCTGGCGCGCGGGTATGCGTCCTCGGCGCCGGCGGTGCGGCCCGGGCCATCGTCGTCGAGACGGCGTTGGCCGGTGCGGCCCACGTGACCGTCATGGCCCGCCGCGTCGGAGAGGCGGAGACGCTGGCGGACCTGGTGCGGACGCATACCCGTGCCTCCGCAGACGCCGTGGAGCTGACACCGTCCGCCGCCGTCCCTCCGGAGACCGATATCCTCGTCAACGCGACCCAGGCCGGCCTTTCCCCCGACGTAGAGGGCATGGTCGACCTCGACCTCGAGACTCTTGTGGGCGTGGACCTGGTGGCCGACGTCGTCCCGAACCCGCCACAGACGCGGCTGCTGCGGGAGGCGAACGACCGCGGCTGCCGGACCCTCGACGGGCTGGGCATGCTCGTGGCCCAGGCCGCCGTCAACATGGAGCTGTGGACCGGCATCGCCGCCGACCGGCGAGTCATGCGTCGCGCGCTCGAGGAGGCGCTCCGGATCTGACGGGGAGCCTTCTCTGCGCGGTCAGGGGCGGCCGCGCCCAGGCATCGGCATGGTGGTCTCGCCGACGTGCTCCCCGATCCACTCCACGATCGGGCGGATGGCCCGCCAGTCGTCGCGGACGTAGCGGACCAGGGAGCCGGTGCTCATCCAGGTGGGGGTCCCGCGGTCTCGCCACGCGATGAGGCTCTTGTGGCGCAGCAGCTCGATTCGCGGGTGGTCGGCCGCGACGCCCTTCGGGCGAGTCGTGAGTGTTTCGCCGCCGATCTGAAAGCCCTTGCGGCGCAGGCCGTCCACGATCGCGGCGAGCGCCTCACCCGAGTGGTCGGCGTCCAGGGCGGCACGGTAGCGCGCGACCTGGTCGGGCATCCCGTGCATGTAGCCGCCGCCGGTGACGAGACCGTCCGAGCCGACTCGCACGTAGTAGCCGGCTCCGCCGGGAGCCGAGGCGACGGCACCCTGTTCCGTTTTGTACGGCGTCTTGTCGGCGGAGAACCGGACGTCGCGGTAGGGCCGGAAGATCCGGGCCTCGCCGAACTCGTCGGCGAGGGCATCGGTGAGCGCCACGAACGGCTCCCGGATCGACCGGTCGTAGCGCTCCTTGTTGGCCGCCCACCAGTCCTTCGTGTTGTTTGCCTCGAGCTCGGCGTAGAACGCGAGGGCGTCGAGGGGTATGCCCGTGGCCGCGGCCATGGGGTCAGCCTAAGCGGGCCGGTTCCGGCGGCGGGGCGAGGACCGCGAAGCGCGGGTCCCCGCGGTAGCCAGTCTGCGGGCCAGGGGTCCGCCGCGACGTCACGGGTTCCTCGTAGCCGCCGGCCGCCCGAACGTACGCCTCGACGATCCTGCACCGAGCGTCGTCGTCCGCGAGCAGCCAGCCGTAGACCGTCTTGGTCGGGAAGCAGCGGTTCGAGAAGGTGATGACCAGCGGCGCAGCGGGTCGAAGCACCCGCGCCGCCTCCTCGCGGCGGAAGAACGCGTTCGCGGGCTGGCTCACGACGCCAGTCTGCGGCCGCCCCAGCTCACCGGCTCGCCGAGTAGATCCGCCGGACCACGTCCTCGATGTCCGGCTCCTCGATGGTCAGATCCCGAACCTCGGCCCTCGCGCTAACGGCCGCCAGGACCGCAGCCGCCGTCGTGGCGGTGGCGTCGAAGGCCAGCCGCTGGCGCAACCCGTCGCCCTCGATCGAGAGCAGTCGGGTCCGGGCAACGTCGGCGAGCGGTGGCGTCATCGCCGCCAGGTCGACGACGAGGACCCGTTCCGCTCCGACGGTGGCGGCCAGGGCGGGGAAGGTCCCGTCGAAGGCCAGTTTCCCGTGGTCGACGACGAGAATGCGCTCGCAGAGACGCTCAACGTCGCCCATGTCGTGGGTGGTGAGCAGCAACGTGGTGCCCCGCTCCGCCCGTTCGGCCTTGAGGAACTCCCGGAGCCGCTGCTTGCTGAGCACGTCCAGGCCGATGGTCGGCTCGTCGAGGACGAGCAGCTCGGGGGAGTGCAGCAGGGCGGCCGCGATCTCGGCTCGCATCCGCTGGCCCAGGGACAGCTGGCGGACCGGCGTGTCGAGAGTTTCGGCCATCTCTAGCTGCTCGACGAGCGTCGCCGACCGTTGGCGCACCTGCTCCCGCGGCAGGCCGTGGATGGCTCCGAGGATGGTGAACGACTCACGCAGTGGCAGGTCCCACCAGAGCTGCGAGCGCTGGCCGAAGACCACGCCTACCCGCCGGGCCACGTCACGACGGCGACGCAAGGGGTCCAGGCCACCGGTGCGCACCGTCCCGGACGTGGGCCGCAGGATGCCGGTGAGCATCTTGATGGTCGTGGACTTGCCCGCCCCGTTGGCCCCGATGTAACCGACCGCCTCACCCGGCGCCACCGCCCAGGTCATGCCGTCGACCGCCCGGATCGGGTGGCTGCCGCGCCCGCGGAAGACCCGGGTCAGCCGGTCCAGCTCGAGGATCGGCTCGCTGCTCATCCCCCGGCTCCCTGGTAGTGCCGCGTACCGGCTCGCCACAGCAGCAGCGCGACCCCCCACGCCACCGCGGCGGCCAGCGGGCTGAACCAGCCCAGCCAGGCCGGCAGCAACGTCGCGCCGGGAAGGTCGAGCAGCACGACGGTCGGCAGGTAGGCGACGAACGCGGCCGGCACGACGTAGGTGAACAGGACTCGCAGCGGGTTCGAGAAGACCTGGGTCGAGTTCTGCGACGCATACGCACCGCCGTAGACGAGCCCGTTGGTGAGCTCACTGGCGTCGACGAGGAAGAACTGCAGCGCGCTGGCGCCGACGAACAGGGCGGCCACGATGGCCGTGCCGGAGAGGACGGCGAGCCCCACGACGACGACGTTGCGCGTCGACCAGCCAATCTCGTTGACGTGCAACGCGATCGCGAAGGTGGCAAGACCCACGCCAAGCCGGCCGAACCGGCGCAGCGAGATGTCGCTCGTGATCAGCTGCGCTAGCAGGGGCAATGGCCGTACGTAGAAGGCGTCGACCGTCCCGGCCCGGATGAACGTCGGCAGCGTGTCGAGGTGGCCCACGAACATGTCGGCGAGCGAGTACGAGATGTTGGCCAGGGCAAAGAGCATGAGCGCCTGGGCGAACGTCAGCCCGCCGAGCCGCGGCACGTTGTGGAAGATCACGTAGACCTCGGCCAGCTCGGTCAGCCCGACGAGCAGCGTGCCGAGGACGTCCGTGGCGAAGGAGACCCGGTATGCGGCCTGGGCTCGCACCCGAGCCGCCAGCAGCGTCCGGTATGCGTGCAGGTCGGTTCGCAGGTCAGCCACCCTGCACCTCCAGGACCCGTCGCCCGCGCCGGGTCAGCAGCTGCCCCAGCGCGAGCACACCGGCGGCCCAGGCCAGCTGGATGCCGAGAATGGGAAGGGCCTCACCCAGGCTGGCGCGACCGCTGAGCAGGTCGATGGGCGCCTGGAACATCGACGGGAAGGGCGTGCACCGCGCGACGAGCAGCAGCCAGTCGGGGAACCAGTGCACAGGGACGAACAGCCCAGCGAGGAATCCACTCGCGACGATGTAGACGAGCTGCACGCCTCGGTTCTGGACCAGCCAGAACGACGTGAGGTTGACCGCATACCGGCAGCCGAACGAGATGACTACACCGAGGAGGACGCTGACCACCGCCAGCCCGGCCACGGCGGGACCTTGTGGCGCCGACACCCCGAAGACGATCGCGCCGACGGCGATGCTGGGCACGCCCCGCGCAAGGCCCTGCAGGGCAGCACGGCCCAGATCGGCGGCGAGGTAGCCAACCTGCGGGTCCAGTGGTCGGGCGAAGTCGACGGCGATGTCGCCCGAGCGGACCCGGTCTGACACCTCGCTCCAGCCGAACAACCCGATGGACGCCACCAGGCCCTGGCTCCACCAGACGTACGAGCTGGCCTGGGCGTCGGTGTATCCCGCGATGGTCGTTCCCGCCGCGGCCAGCGCGGCCAGGAGGATCGACGCGCGGATGAGCCCGAAGACGGTGTTGGTCACCAGCCCGGCGAAGGTCGCGAGTCGGTAGGTCGAGTACCGGCGGAACCCGGCCCGGGCAAGCACCCAGAACACGCCGACGTCGCGGCGCCAGCCCTGCCCGCGCACAGACGCGAGAACCTACTCGTCGGGTGTCGGCGTCACAAGGTCGAGATCGGCACCACGCGCCCGGATGCGCACGTGCCGCAAGTGGCTAGGGTGGCTGCATGGACGCCTCTCGGACGGGGCAGGATCCCGACATCGTGGTCGTCATGGGTGTCTCTGGATCGGGGAAGACCACGGTCGCCAAGGGCATCGCCGTGAGCATGCACTGGATCTTCGCCGAGGGTGACGCATTCCACCCGGAGGCCAACGTGGAGAAGATGCACAGCGGCATCCCGCTCACCGACGAGGACCGCTGGCCGTGGCTGCGCCTCATCGGAGACTGGATGAGCGAGCAGGAGCGGGCCGGGGTCTCCTCGGTGGTCACCTGTTCCGCCCTGCGGCGCGTCTACCGTGACCTGCTCCGGGAGGGCCGGCCGGCCGTTCGGTTCTGCCACGTCACTGCCCCGGAGGCGGCGATCGCCGGCCGTCTCGAGCACCGCCAGGACCACTACATGCCGCCATCGCTGCTGGCCAGCCAGTTCGCCACCCTCGAACCGCTCGAGCCCGACGAGCCCGGCGTCACCGTCTCCGGGGAGGGTGCCCAGACGGAGGTGCTCACGCGCGCACTCGACGCTCTGGGACTCACCCCGCCCGTCTGAACCGCCGCCCACAGGAGGTCGCATGTCCGCCACCGTCACCGCCGCTTCGGCCCTCCCAGCCGCCGACCCCATCTCGAGCGCCGGCAGCACCCAGTTGATCCTCGCCCTCCTCGCCGGCATCGCCGTCATCGTCGGGCTCATCACGTGGCTCAAGATGCACCCGTTCCTCGCACTGATGCTTGGCTCGGCGGCGCTCGCGCTGGTGGCCTGGATCGCGCCGCCCGCCGCCCTCACCAGCTTCATCAACGGGTTCGGCTCGACCGCGGGAGCGGTCGGGATCCTTATCGCCCTCGGGGCGATGCTGGGGAAACTGCTGGCCGACTCCGGAGGGGCCGACACCATCGTCTCCCGGATCATCCAGCGCATGGGCGGCAGCAAGCTTCCGTGGGGCATGGCCCTCATCGCGGCGATCATCGGACTGCCGCTGTTCTTCGAGGTCGGTGTGGTGATCCTCGTCCCGGTGGTCATCCTCGTCGCCCGGCGCACGAACTCGACCTTGATGCGGATCGGTATCCCGGCTCTGGCCGGCCTCTCCGTCCTGCACGGGCTGGTCCCGCCACACCCCGGCCCGCAGACGGCGATCGCGCTGCTCAAGGCCGACCAGACCCAGACCCTGGTCTTCGGGCTACTCATCGCGATCCCGACGCTCATTATCTCGGGCCCGCTGCTGGGCCGGCTCATGGACCGATGGGTTCCGGTGTACGCGCCGGCCTCCCTCGGTGAGGACGCCATCGACGCGCGGACCCACGACCGGGAGATGCAGACGGCGTCGGTCGGCGGTGGGTCGGCCGGGTCGGCCGGTCCGATCGCCGACGAGTCCAGGACAACCGGCACCCAGGTCCGCGGTCCGGGCGAGGACGACGCGGGGCTCGTCGCCAGCCAGGGCATCGGGTCGACCGCGCCCCGGCTGACCAAGCACCCCTCATTCGGTGCTGCTCTCATCACCATCGTGCTGCCGGTGCTCCTCATGCTCCTCAAGGGCGTCGGGGACCTGACTACGGCAGCCAACACCGTGCCGCGCATGGTCTTCGACACCATCGGAGCCCCCACGATCGCCCTGCTGCTCGCGGTGCTGCTGGCCTACTTCACCCTCGGCAGGGGCGCCGGTATGCGGCGGGAGCAGACCAACGAGTCGCTCGGTTCAGGCCTGCCCGGCATCGCCGGCATCCTCCTCATCGTCGCGGCCGGTGGCGGGTTCAAGCAGGTGCTCGTCGACGCCGGCATCGCCAACGTCATCGCCGACTGGGCCACCGGGAAGAACATCTCGGTGCTGCTGCTCGGCTGGCTGGTCGCCGTCGGCATCCGGCTCGCGACGGGCTCGGCGACGGTCGCGACGACGACGGCGGCGGGCATCGTCGGCGGACTGGCCGGGACGTTGTCCACGTCGCACCTCGCGTTGCTGGTGCTGGCGATCGGGTGCGGGTCGCTGTTCTTCAGCCACGTCAACGACGCCGGGTTCTGGCTGGTCAAGCAGTACTTCGGCCTCACTGTCGGTCAGACCATCAAGTCGTGGTCGGTCATGGAGACGGTGATCTCTGTCGTCGGCTTCATCCTCGTGATGCTGATGAGTCTGATCGTCTAGCGCCCCCCGCTCCGCCGCCTTTCTCCTCCTTTGCGGCCGACTTGGCCGCTCGGCAGCTACGCGGGAGGCGGTAGCGGTCGCCGGCCAGCGGCTCGACGAGACCGTCGGCGACCAACGAGTCGAGGCAGCGCATCCGCTGCGAGTCGCCGGTCCAGACCTGCGCGAGATCGGTGGCGCTGACCGGTCCGGCGGCCGCACGCAGGAGTGCGAGGAGGGCACCCCGGGCCTGCCGATCCGTGCCGTGCCAGGCCTGTCCGCGCCGGATCGCGCCTGCGTATGCCGGTCGGCCGGTCCGGTTCCACGAACACACGTCGGCCACTGGGCAGATGCCGCAGCGGGGAGACCGCGCGGTGCAGACGAGGGCGCCGATCTCCATCGCCGCGACGTTCCAGGTAACCGCGTCGTCCGGGTCTGTGGGCATCGCGTGGACGGCGAGCTCACGCTCGATGCGAGTCATCGCCGGTGCCGCCTGCGCTTCTCCGAGCAACGTGCGCACCAGCACCCGGCGGATGTTGGTGTCCACGACGACGGTCGGTCGCCGGAACGCGAAGCAGGCCACCGCGGCGGCCGTGTAGGGGCCGATCCCGGGAAGGGCGCGCAGCGTCTCCTCGGTGTCCGGCACGTCTCCGCCGTACCAGTCGACGATCGCGCGCGCCGCCTCGTGCAGGCGCAGCGCTCGACGTGGGTAGCCGAGCCGGCCCCACTCCCGCACCGCCTCGCCCGGCGCGTCGGCGGCGAGGTTGGCCGGTGTCGGCCATCGGGTCAGCCAGTTGCGCCACACGGGCTCGACCCGGGCGATGGGGGTCTGGTGCGACATCACCTCGGAGACGAGCACCCCCCATGGTGAGGTGCCTGGCCGCCGCCAGGGCAGCGGGCGGGCGTTCGACGCATACCAGCCGTTGACCCGCTCGTGAAGCAGCGGAAGGGCAGGGGCGACGGCGGGCACCTCAGACGTAGCGCTCGAGGATGCTTGACTCGGCGAGCCGGGAAAGCCCCTCGCGGACCGCGCGGGCCCGGCTCTCGCCGACCCCGCCGACGCTCATGAGGTCTTCGAGGTTGGCCGCCAGAAGCCGCTGCAGCGACTCGAAATGGTCGACGAGCCGGTCGACGATGGCGGGAGGGAGCCGCGGGACCTTGGTCAGCAGCCGGTAGCCGCGTGGACTCACCGCGCTGTCCAACGCGTCACCGACGCTCGAGAACCCGACCGCCCGCGCCCCGGCTCCGAGGTCGAGCAGCTCGGCGGCGGTCAGCTGCATGAGGGAGTCCAGGGCGTCGTCGACGCTGCGGCCCGACCTCGCGCCGTCGAGGTAGTCGCGGATGACCAGCTCCCGGTCGTTGCCGAGGCCGCCGGCCAGCTCCTCGAGCTGAAGGCCGAGGAGGCGGCCGTCGTCGCCGAGCTCGACGACGTAGTCGGAGATCTCCTCGCTGATCCGGCGGACCATCTCGAGCCGCTGCAGCACGCTGGCCACGTCGCGGACCGTGACGAGGTCCTCGATCTCCAGCGCGGACAGGGTGGAGGAGACCTCGTCGAGACGCGCCTTGTAGCGCTCCAGCGTCTGAAGCGCCTGGTTCGCCTTGGACAGGATGGCGGCGCTGCCCTCGACGACGTGCCGCCGGCCGCCGACGTAGAGTGCGATGATCCGCATCGACTGACTGACGGACACGACCGGGAAGCCGGTCTGGATGGCCACTCGCTCGGCGGTGCGGTGGCGGGTGCCGGACTCCGACGTCTCGATGCTGGGGTCGGGCACCAGCTGGGTGTTGGCGCGCAGGATACGACCGCCGTCGCGGTCGAGGACGATCGCGCCGTCCATCTTGGACAGCTCGCGCAGCCCCGTCGCCGAGAACTCGACGTCGAGCGGGAACCCGCCGCTGCTGATGGACTCCACGACTCGGTCGTTGCCGAGCACGATGAGGGCCCCGGTGCGTCCGCGGAGAATGCGTTCGAGGCCGTCCCGCAACGGGGTGCCGGGCGCGACGGCGGCGAGGGTGGCTCGCAGGAGGTCGTCGTCGCTGCGCTCGGCGGTCGTCGCCACGGCCCCTGTCCCCTCCCACTCACGGGTCGGCCGGCGCGCTTCTGACCGGCCGGTCGGCTCGCGGGGAGTCTAACGGCGCGCGGTGCCCTTGTGCGGAACGTCCAGCGCAGCCATCACCGCCTCCCTGACGTCGGTGACCTCCACCACTCGCATCGCGTCGGGGATCGGCCCGGAGCCAAGGACGCCCCGCGGCGTGAAGGCGGTACGGAATCCCAGTCGGGCGGCCTCGGCCAGCCGGCGTGGCATACCCGACACCGGTCGCAACTCGCCGGCCAGTCCGACCTCGCCGAACGCCACCGCGTGCGGCGGCACCGGCGCGTCGGCCTCCGAGCTGGCGACGCTGAGCGCCACCGCCAGATCGGCCGCCGGCTCGCTGAGGCGGACTCCGCCCACCGTGGAGATGTATGCGTCGCGACCGCCGATCGAGACGCGCGCCCGCTGTTGGAGGACGGCCAGGACCATGGCCACCCGCGAGGCGTCCACACCATGCGTCGCGCGGCGCGGGGCCGGCAGGCTGGACGGTGCCACCAGCGCCTGCACCTCCGCGACCAGCGGGCGACGGCCCTCGAGGGTCACCGTGACGCAGGTGCCGGGGACACTGGTCTCCCGGTGGGAGAGGAAGAGCCCGCTCGGGTCGGCGAGTCCGACGATGCCGACGTCGGAGAGGTCGAAGCAGCCGACCTCGTCGGTGGGGCCGTAGCGGTTCTTCACCGCCCGGACCAGGCGCAACCGGGAGTGCCGGTCACCCTCGAACTGGACCACGACGTCGACGACGTGCTCGAGGACCCGCGGGCCGGCGATGGAGCCGTCCTTGGTGACGTGGCCGACGAGGAGGACGGCGATGCCCCGGCTCTTGGCCGCCTGGATCAGGGTGGCAGCCACCTCGCGAACCTGGCTCACGTTGCCGGCCGCTCCCTCGACCTGCGCGCTCGCAATCGTCTGCACAGAGTCGACGACGACCAGCTCCGGCTGCAGCGCCTCGATCTGACCGAGCACCGTGGCGAGGTCGGTCTCCGCCGCGAGGAACAACGAAGCGGCCATCGCTTCGATGCGCTCGGCCCGCATCCGCACCTGAGCCGCCGACTCCTCTCCGCTGACGTAGAGGACGGATCGGCCGCCGCGGGCGGCGCGGGCCGCGACGTCGAGGAGCAGCGTCGACTTGCCGATCCCCGGTTCACCGGCGACGAGCACCACGGCGCCGGGGACGACACCGCCGCCGAGGACCCGGTCGAGCTCGCTGACGCCCGTGCTGCACGCGGCCGCGTGCTCGACGTCGACCTGGCCGATCCGCAGGGCCGGCCGGGACACCGAGGTCGCGGCGGTCCCCCGGATCGTCGGTACGCCGACCTCCACCACCGCGCCCCACGCCTGGCACTCGCCGCACCGGCCCACCCACTTGACCGTCGTCCAGCCGCACTCGGCGCAGCGGTAGCCGCTCGCTCGTGCCGACGCCCGGGATGCCATGCACGGCACGCTAGGTGAGGGCGCCGACAGCCCTGGCCACGCTTCGGCTCGGCCCGGTTTAGTCCAGCGGCCGGAAGGGCCAGCCCTCTCGCATCGGTTCCGGGCGGTCGGGCTCGATGTACCACTCCCGGGCGAATGCCAGCGCGAAGGTCTCCTCCGGCATGTCGAGGATCCACGCCGTGTCGGTCTTCTGGCTGCGGTGCGCCTCAACGGCGCGGCGTCGCTGGGCGAGGTAGCCGCTGACGTCCACCTCCCAAGAGATCTCCGCCTCGGGGGTGCCGAGGGGGTTTCCGTCGTCCATGGGGGCGTCCGGGTCGAAGTCGGTCTCCTCGCCCGCGTCCAGCCGTGCCTGGCGGCTACGGCGGAGCTGGTCGCGGTTCATGGTGGATTCGAGCAGTCGCGGCCGGCGGGCAGCGAGCTCGGCGGCGCGGCGGGCGAGGTGGTGGACCTTGACGTGATCGGGGTGCCCGTAGTTGCCGTGCCAGTCGTAGCCGACGAGGACGTCGGCGTTCTCCTCGTCCAGGATCTCGGCCAGCCGCCGCGCGGCCTCGTCCACGTCCGCGGCGTGCAGGGCGTCCGGCGCCTCGTTCTGCTCCCAGCCGGCCATCCCGGAATCGGCGTAGCCGAGCCACGCCACCCGCTGCGTCCCGGTCGCGCGCGCGGAGGCCTCGGCCTCGGTATGCCGGCGGTCGCCGACGGTCTCGCCGGTGCCGAGGTCGTCGGGAGCCTCACCGTGGTCGCCGTTGGTCGCATACACGACCACGACGCGGTCCCCGCCGGCGCTGGCCCGCGCCATGGAGCCCGAGGTCTGTGTGGACTCGTCGTCGGGATGCGCGTGAAGGAAGACGATGGTGGTCATCGGCCCATCATGCATACCGCCGCCACCAGAGGTTCACGGCGTAGTCGACGTGAGTGCGGTCGGGCTCCGCGGCCAGGATCTCGTCGGCGAGCCGCGCGGAGAACTCGATGTGCAGCACTCGGGCGAAGTTCGTGGCGGAGTCGAAGGTCCAGGCGATGTCCAGCTTCCGGCGCGACCAGCCGTGCCGGGCCCAGAAGCGTTCCACCGCCTCGGGGTCGTACCGGGGGAGACTCCGTCGGAACCACGTCCCGAACGTCGAGCGCGTCGCGTCGTTGTCGACGACGAAGGCGGTCCCACCGGGCCGGACGATGCGGGCGAGCTCCTCGAGGCCCGGCTCGCACCCGGGGCCGAAGAAGTACGCCCACCTGGCGTGCGCGACGTCGACGCTGTCCACGGGCAGCGTCGTCTCGGACGCCGACGCCTGCACGACTCGCACGGTCGACAGTCCGGCGACGCGGCGACGCGCTCGCACGACGAGCGGTGGGTGCGGTTCCACGCCGACGACACTGCGCGCCGTCGCGGCGAACCGCGGCAGGTGGAACCCGGTGCCACATCCGACGTCCACCACGTCCTGACGCTCCCAGTCATGGATGTTGCAGATCGCCGCCTCGATGACGCCAGCACGGTCGACCGCCCGGTTCTCCAGCTCGTAGACCTCCGGCGACTCCCAGATGTTGGGGCTCGGAATCGCCGCTTCGGTCATCGAGCGTGCTTCTTCCGGAGTTTTCCGGATTGCGTTGCCGTGGTTCGCTTCTCGAGCTTGGCGGCTGATGCGCGCTCGGCGCTGCGCACATCCTCGGCGGTCAGGGTCGCGGGGTGGACGAGCAGCGGCAGCAGCTTGCGGTTGCCGATCCGCCGTGCTGCCGTGACGGCACGCAGGTGTGCCTCGCAGCGCAGGACCAGCTCCTCGTAGGCGGCGGCGCCCATCAGCTCGACCAGTTCGACCTTGCAGGAGCGGTAGACCGGTTCCCGTCCCACATGAGCCTCTGGGTTTCCGGAGCAGTACCAGTCGAGATCGTGCCCTCCGGGGCCCCAGCCCCGCCGGTCGTACTCCGTGATGGTGACCTCGAGATAGCTGGACTTGTCGGCGAGCTCGACGGTGCGATAGCTACGCCGGATCGGCAGCTGCCAGCACACCTCCGGTTTGAGCGAGGTCGGGGGCAACCCCTGCAGAACAGCGTGCGAATGCAGCGCACATCCCATGCCGCCGGGGAAGCCGCGGCGGTTGAGGAAGATGCACGCGCCGTCGACGACCTTCGTCTTGGTGGCGTCGTCTTCGCGTTCGGTCCAGTTCTCCTTGCGCAGCACCCCCTTCCGGTACGCGACGTCCCGGTACTGCCACTCGTCCGGCCCCATCTCGGCGGCCACGGCGGCGACCCGCTCGTAGTCGGCCTCCTCGGTGAAGTGGGCGCCGAGGGTGCAGCAGCCGTCGTCGGGTCGGTCGGCATAGATCCCCTGGCAGCCGTTGCCGTAGATGCACATCCAGCTCGACGTGAGCCAGGTCAGGTCGCAGCGGAACCGCTGGCCCGCGTCGTCCGGGTCGGGGAACTCGACCCAGATGCGGGGCATGTCCAGTGGTACTTCCGCCACAACGTCAGCGTATGCGGACACGGCCTGGCCGCTCAGCCGGGAGTCGATGTCGGACAATGGCGGCCGTGACGACGCGCATCGGGCTCTCGACCGCCTCGTTGTACCCCGAAAACTGCGCGGCGACCTTCGCCATGGCCGGGCGGCTCGGCTACGACGGCGTCGAGGTCATGGTGTGGACCGACCCGGTCTCGCAGGAGCCAGGAGCGCTCCAGGCGCTCAGCGACCTCCACGGCATCCCCGTCCTCTCGGTGCACGCTCCGACTCTCCTGGTGACACAACGGGTATGGGCGACCGACCCCTGGGAGAAGGTCGACCGGTCGATCCAGATGGCCCTCGCCCTGGACGCGCCCACCGTCGTCCTGCATCCGCCGTTCCGATGGCAGCGCGAGTATGCGGCGGAGTTCGTCGACGGGCTGGCCATCCGTGAGGACGAGACGGGCATCCAGCTGGCCGTGGAGAACATGTTTCCCTGGAGGGCTCGGCAACGCGAGATGCTTGCCTACTTGCCGCACTGGGACCCGGTCGACCAGCCGTACGACCACGTCACGCTGGATCTGTCCCACACTGCGACGGCCGGCTCCGACGCGCTCGCCATGGCGCGGGCCCTCGACGACCGGCTGACCCACGTGCATCTCGCCGACGGCAGTGGGTCGTCGCGGGACGAGCACCTGGTTCCGGGTCGGGGTACGCAGCCGTGTGGCGAGCTGCTGGAACTGTTGGCGGGCAACGATTTCCCCGGTTCCATCGTCGTCGAGGTGAGCACCCGACGGCTGACCGGCGAGATGCGCGAGCTGGACCTGGCGGCGGCTCTAGCCTTCGCCCGGCTCCATTACGCCGTGGTAGGCCTGCCGTGACGGCTACGACGCCTCCGGCTCGCCGCGGCCGCCGTCCGGCCGGTGAGGACACCCGCGCCCGGATCACCGAGGCGGCGCGGAGCGAGTTTGCCGACAAGGGGTACGAGGGCACGTCGATGCGGTCGATAGCTCGCGTCGCGGGCGTCGACCCCGCGTTGGTGCATCACTACTTCGACGGCAAGGCCGACCTCTTCGCGCAGGCCGTCGTCATGACCCGGGTGAACCCGGCCATGCTCGTGGAGCGAGTGCTGGACGGACCGTTGGACGCGCTGGGCGAGCGGCTGGTCCGGATGTTCCTCGCGGTCTGGGACGACCCTGACAACCAGGAACGCCTCGTGGCGCTCGTCCGGGCGGTCCACACCAACGATGACGTCGGCGCGGTCTTCCGGCAGTTCCTCCTTCGCGAGGTCGTCGGGCGGGTGACCCGGCGTACCCGGGTGTCGGAGCCGGAGCTGCGGGGCGCCCTCGCCGCCGCTCAGCTGGTCGGGCTGGCGACGACGCGGTACGTGGTCCGGATGCCACCTATGGTGGACGCCAGTCCCGACGAGCTCGCCCGCTGGCTGGGCCCGACCTTGCAGCGCTACCTCGTGGACCCCTGAATTCTTTCCCGCGCGGGATTCACCAGAGGACTTGGACGTCGGAGCGCCAACGCTCGAGCAGCTCCGGGTCACTGCACGAGACCTCGTCGCCGCGGTTCCAGAGCGCGAGATAGATCTGAGCAGCGGTTCCCCTCACGTCGACGACGTCGGCCTCATCCGCCGACGGCCCGCCGACGCGTGACGTCGTCCGCCCTTCGCCGACCCGCATCGTCCAGGCCTGCCCGGTATCGGTGGTGCGCACGACGACCGTCCGGGGCGCCGGCACCGCCAGGCCGGTCCGGCGCCGTGGCACGAAACCCATGATCAGCTCGTCGACGCCGTCGGCGGCCAGGCGGGGCGAGATCCACGTCTCCGACGCTGACGCGACCACGCCTCGCGCCGCCGCCATCGCGTCGACGGCGTGAATGGTCGTCTCGTGGCACTGCCGTCGAGCCCAGCCGTGGCGCGGACCCGGAGCGTCCGGGAGGAAGAACCAGACGTCGAGATCGGCCGGTGCGAAGGCCAGCGCCGACAACAGATCCCGAGCCCCCTCGTCGAACCACGTCAGCGGGTCGGGCGACGCCAGCCCCTCCCGCTCGATCCCGACGCACGCCTCGTCGTCGGCGACGTCACCGCGAACGCAGCCGGCGGCCCAGCGGTGCACCATGCCCTGGTGGGCGACCAAGTCGCGCACCGTCCAGCCGGGGCAGGTGGGGACCGTAGCCCCAAGGCCCGCCCGGGCCGCGTTGTCGCGGAGCACGGTCCAGGCATCGCCGATCCCGGTTCCGTGCTCCTCGAAGGTCAGCGACGTGGGCATGCCGCCACCCTAGGTCGCGGCCGCCCGCCGGTCCGGCTCGAGCCTCTTGCGGCCCGGCCCGGGCCCCGATCGACAGGCAGGAGTGGCGTTCTGCGACCAGAACGACCGTTTCGAGCCGTTCGTGCCTGTCGATCGGGCCCGGACGCCGTCGAGAGCCGCCCCGGCCCGGCGCTAGATTGCTCCCGTGGAGCCGAGTGACCTGCTGCGCAACGGCATGCTTCAACTCGCCGCGTCGACCCGGGTGCGCGATGTCGTGGAGCGAGCGCCGGTGAGCCGCAACGTGGTTCACCGGTTCGTACCCGGGGCCCGCACGGAGGACGCTGTTCGGGCCGCGAGCGGGCTGGCCAGCCGGCACCGGATGTCGACCATCGACTACCTCGGCGAGGACACGACCGAGCTCGGCCAGGCCCAGCACACGTGCGACGCGTACCTCGCGCTCATCGCCGCCCTGGCGGAGGCGGGTCTGACCGCCGACGGAACCGCCGAGGCGTCGCTCAAGCTGTCCGCCGTGGGGCAGGCGCTACCCGGTGACGGACACAAGATCGCCCTGGACCACGCCCGCCAGATCTGCCAGGCAGCGGCCAACGCGGGTACGACGGTGACCCTCGACATGGAGGACCACACGACCACGGACGCGACCCTCGAGACGTTGCGCGAGCTGCGCCAGGACTTCCCGGACGTCGGGGCCGTGCTGCAGGCATACCTCCATCGCACTGAGGCCGACTGTGCCGACCTCGCCCACGAAGGCAGTCGGGTCAGGCTCTGCAAGGGCGCGTACAAGGAGCCCGAGTCCGTTGCCTACCAGTCCTCCGGGGAGGTCGACAAGTCCTACGTGCGCTGCCTAAAGGTGCTCATGGCGGGCGAGGGGTACCCGATGATCGCCAGTCACGACCCCCGGCTGGTCGAGATCGCCGGTGCGCTCGCCGCGAAGAACGGTCGTGACCCGAAGTCCTTCGAGTACCAGATGCTCTACGGCATCCGGCCTGAGGAGCAGCAGCGCATCGCCGACCGCGGTGACCAGATGCGCGTCTACATCCCCTACGGCGAGGAGTGGTACGGCTACCTCATGCGCCGCATGGCCGAGAAGCCGGGGAATCTCGCGTTCTTCCTGCGCGGCGTGGCAACGAGGGGCTGATCTCTGGTGGCCACCACGGCGATCTTCGGCGCCGGCGTGATGGGAGAGACCCTGCTGTCCGGACTGATTCGGTCCGGACGCGACGTCGCGGATCTCACCATCACCGAGAAGCGGGCCGATCACGCGGCCCAGCTCAAGGACAAGTACGGCGTCAGCGTCCTCGACAACGCGACCGCCGCCGAGAGCGCGCAGGTGCTGGTCCTCGTCGTGAAACCCCAGGATATGCACGGCCTGCTGGCCGAGATCCGTGACCACGTGGCCCCCGGCAATCTCGTCGTCTCCCTCGCGGCCGGCATCACGACGGACTTCCTCGAGTCGCGGCTCCCCGAGGGCTCGTCGGTGGTGCGGGTCATGCCCAACACGCCGGCGCTCGTCGACCAGGGGATGGCGGCCATCTCGCCTGGGCGGCACTGCACCGACGATCACCTCGCGGAGGCGGAGGCGCTGCTGCGCTCGTGCGGGCGGGTCGTGCGCGTTCCCGAGCACTACCAGGACGCCGTCACGGCGATCTCCGGCAGTGGACCGGCATACATCTTCTACGTCGTCGAGGCGATGATCGAGGCGGGAGTGGTCCTCGGTCTGCCGAGAGCCACGAGCACCGAGCTCGTCGTCCAGACGCTCTTCGGGGCGGCGACGATGCTCAAGGAGACCGGCGAGCACCCGACCGTGCTGCGCGAGCGGGTGTCGTCCCCCGGCGGCACGACGGTGGCGGCGCTGCGTCAGCTCGACGACCACAAGGTGCGGGCTGCGTTCATCACCGCTATGGAGGCGGCAGCCTCGCGGTCTCACGAGCTGGCCGCCGGCAACCCGTGACGCTCACGATCCTCCGGGTCACGCCCGAGGAGTGGCGCTCGCACCGCGATCTGCGGCTGGAGATGCTTCAGGCCGCGCCAGATGCGTTCTACACGCGGTACGCCGACGTGGCGGGGTTCGACGAGGACACCTGGCGCGAGCGGCTTGCTACGCAGTGTCACTTCCAGGCACGGCTGGACGGCGACCCGGTGGGGTCGGTTGGCATCTGGGATGATCCCGAGACGCCCGCCGACGCCTCGACCCTGGTCGCCATGTACGTCGTCCCGCGCGCTCGGGGCGCCGGCGTGGGAGAGCGCCTGGTTCAGGCGGTCGTAGACGAGGCGGCACGGCGCGGCCGGTCCCGCGTCGTCCTCGAAGTGACCGAGACCAATCTGCCGGCCCGGCGGCTGTACGAGCGGATGGGTTTCGTCCTCGACGGCACCCGGAAACCCCTGCCGCACATCCCCGAGTTGGACGAGCTGGGCATGGAAAGGGTTCTCGAGACCCGGCTCCCGACATCCGGGGACGACGTGGGAGGCTGACGCCATGACCGAGGTGACGGTGCGCTCTCTGGGCGAGGAGGAGTGGGCGGAGTTCAAAGCGATTCGCCTTGCCGCGCTGCGAGATTCGCCCGACGCATTCGTTGCGACGGCTGACGAGGAAGAGGGCTTCGACGAGGATTTCTGGCGGCTTCGTATGCGTCGGTCGGTGCGGCTCGTCGCGGTGCCGGTGGACGGGAACGGCAACGCCAACGGCGAGCCGGTGGGGGTGGTGAGTCTCGGCCAGGGCAAGGACGAGGAGGGCCGGGTCGCGGAGATCTTCGGGCTCTGGGTGGCTCCGGACGCCCGCGGTACGGGGGTGGCGACCAAGCTGGTCGAGGCCAGTGCCGAGCGCGCGCGCCGCGACGGCCGCACCCACGTGGCGTACTGGGTGGGTACTGACAACGGGCGCGCCGTGGCCTTCGCGAGTGGGATCGGGTTCCGGCCCACCGACTCCCGGCGCCCCATGCGCGTGGTGCCCGGGAACGGCGAGAGCGACGACGAGGAGGAGATCGCGATGGTCCTCCCGCTCGGTGAGGATCGCGGCCGGCCCGAGGTTCTCTGAGCAGCTCCCCGGCGGGTCATCGGTGCCGATCCTCGGTAACGTCACGCTCATGCCGACGCAGGCAGAGGTCGTCTGGGATCAAGGGTTCACGCGGTACGACTTCGGTCCCACGCACCCGATGTCGCCCATGCGACTCGACCTCACGGCACGGCTCTGTGACGCGTTCGGGCTCTTCGACTACGAAGACGTGCGCCGGCTCGACCCGGGCGTCGCGTCGGACGCCGAGCTCGAGACCGTGCACAGCGCCGACTACGTCGCGGCAGTGAAGCGCGCGTCCGCGGACCCGGAGCACGCCGACGACGCATACGGGCTCGGCACGGACGACGATCCGGCGTTCGTGGGGATGCACGAGGCGAGCGCGCGGGTCGTAGCAGGCACGCGAGACCTCTGCCAGGCCGTGTGGACCGGGCAGACGTCGCACGGCGTGAACTTCTGTGGTGGCCTGCACCACGCGATGCCCGAGGCCGCCTCGGGCTTCTGCATCTACAACGACGTGGCCATCGGGATCCGGTGGCTGCTGGACCACGGGGCCGAGCGCGTCGCCTATGTCGATGTCGACGTCCACCACGGCGACGGCGTGGAACGGATCTTCTGGAACGACGAGCGAGTTCTCACGGTGTCGATCCACGAGTCCGGGCGGGCGCTGTTCCCGGGTACCGGCTGGCCGTCCGACATCGGCGGCTCCGACGCGCAGGGCTCGGCGACGAACATCGCGCTTCCGCCTGGAGTGGCTGACGCGGGCTGGTTGCGCGCTTTCCATTCGACGGCGCTGCCCGTGGTCCGGGCATTCCAGCCCCAGATCCTCGTGACTCAGCACGGCTGCGACACCCATTTCCAGGACCCGCTGGCGCACCTTGCGCTGACGGTAGACGCCCAGCGCGAGGCCGCTGATGCGCTGCACCGGCTCAGTCACGAGGTATGCGACGGACGCTGGGTGGCGCTCGGCGGAGGCGGCTACGAGGTCGTCGACGTCGTGCCGCGCGCGTGGACCCATCTCACGGCGATCGCGGCGCACCGGCCGATCGGCGTCACCGAGCCGATCCCCGAGGACTGGCGCGAGCATGTCCGCGAGCTGACGGGTCGGCCGGCGCCGTTCCGCATGGGCGACCGGACGCCGGACGCCGGACCGCTGTGGTGGCGTTCGTGGGACCTCGGCTACGACCCGGAGGATCCCGTGGACCGCGCGGTGATGGCCACCCGCCAGGCGGTCTTCCCGCTGCACGGCCTGGACGTCTACTTCGACTGATGCGTCCAGGCGGCCGGACGCCGCGGCCCGGTGCGCGAGAGGCCGACCTTGGTCGTTTTCAAGCGCTCAAAGCGACAAAACTTGGCCTCTCGACCTCTGAGTGGGGGGCGGGGGCGCAGCCGTATGAGTGGCGGGTGAGCGTGCATACCGGCGTGTCGGCTTGACTTCCCGCGGCCTTGTGCTTCGCGCTGCCTTCCCCAAGCGTCACACCTGCCCCTAGAGTGACCTCTGGCACCCGTGCAGTCGACCGCCGGAAGGGAAGCCGGCGCTGAGCGGGGCAGATCGAGGGTCACCATGTCCACAGAGCGGCAGCTCGCCGAGGTGCGG
>JBKPKI010000241.1:0-7348 GCA_046731055.1 Actinomycetota bacterium
GGGTTTACCGTGTGCATCCGCGACCCACGTCGGAGCAGCGACGAATCCGCTGCACGTGGTCGGGAGATCTGGGGTGAATGCGTGGCAGCAGGGAAGGGCCGCAAGCTCGTCATCGTCGAGTCGCCGGCCAAGGCGAAGACGATCGCGGGATACCTCGGAGGGGACTACGACGTCGAGGCGTCAGTGGGGCACATCCGTGACCTGCCCAACCCGTCGGAGCTGCCCGCCGACATGAAGAAGGGCCCGTTCGGCAAGTTCGCGATCGACGTCGACAACGGCTTCGAGGCCTATTACGTCGTGGACAGCGACAAGAAGAAGAAGGTCGCCGAGCTGAAGCGCCTGCTCGGCCAGGCCGACGAGCTCTACCTCGCCACCGACGAGGACCGCGAGGGCGAGGCCATCGCCTGGCACCTCCTCGAGACGCTCAAGCCGCGAGTGCCGGTCAAGCGCATGGTGTTCCACGAGATCACCCGCGAAGCCATCCAACGGGCGGTCACCGACACGCGCGAGCTCGACGAGCGCCTCGTCGACGCGCAGGAGACGCGGCGCATCCTCGACCGGCTCTACGGCTACGAGGTGTCGCCTGTGCTGTGGCGCAAGGTGCGTCAGGGGCTTTCGGCCGGACGGGTGCAGTCCGTCGCGACGCGGATGGTTGTCGAGCGCGAGCGGGAGCGGATGGCGTTCCGGGCCGCGTCGTACTGGGACGTCGAGGGCGAGTTCACGACGCGGTCGAGCTCCGGCGCGCTGGTCGAGGCGGATGCCTTCACCGCGCGGCTGAGCGCCGTCGACGGCGACCGGGTGGCCACCGGGCGGGACTTCACCGACGCCGGCGAGCTCAAACACGACGCCAAGCACAAGTCGGTCGTCCACGTCGACGAGCCGATGGCGCGGGCTCTCGCCTCCGCGGTGCGCGAAGCGCCCGTCGTCGTGACGAGCGTCCAGGAGAAGCCCTACACGCGCCGTCCGGCCGCACCGTTCACGACCTCGACGCTCCAGCAGGAGGCCTCACGCAAGCTGCGGCTGTCCTCGAAGAACGCCATGCGCGTGGCGCAACGGCTCTATGAGAACGGCTACATCACCTATATGCGGACCGACTCGATCACGCTGTCGGACAGCGCGATCACGGCGGCGCGCAGGCAGGCGCGCGACCTCTACGGCGCCGACTACGTGCCCACCGAACCGCGCCGGTATGCGGGCACGGTCAAGAACGCGCAGGAGGCCCACGAGGCAATCCGGCCGGCCGGTGACCGGTTCCGTACGCCGGCGCAGGTGGCCGGCGAGCTGCGTGGCGAGCAGTTCGCGCTCTACGAGCTGATCTGGAAGCGGACCGTCGCCTCCCAGATGGCTGACGCCACCGGGTCGACCGCCACGGTCAAGCTGACGGCCACCCTCGACGGGGCCGAGGTCGCCCGATCGGCGGAGTTCACCGCCAGCGGCACCGTCATCACCTTCCGCGGGTTCCTCGCCGCATACGAGGAAGGCCATGACGAGACCGGGCCCAAGAAGCGCAGGGAGATCGCCGAGGAGGAGCGCCGGCTGCCTCGCCTGGGCGAGGGGACCCCGATTGCGGTGATCCGCGCCGACGCCGACGGCCACGAGACCCAGCCGCCGCCGCGCTATACCGAGGCGACTCTCGTGAAAGCCATGGAGGAGAAGGGGATCGGGCGTCCGTCGACGTATGCGTCGATCATGGGCACGATCCAGGATCGCGGTTACGTCGGCACCCGGGGCTCGGCGCTCGTCCCGACCTGGCTGGCGTTCGCCGTGATAAAGCTCCTCGAGGAGCACTTCCCGCGGCTGGTGGACTACGACTTCACCGCCACGATGGAGGAGGACCTCGACCGCATCGCCAACGGTGATGAGCATCGAGTCGCCTGGCTGCACCGGTTCTACTTCGGGGACGAGGCGACCTCGGCTGAGGGGCTCAAGCAGCTCGTCGACGACCTCGGTGAGATCGACGCCCGGGAGATCTCGACGATCCCCCTCGGAGACGGGATGGTCGTGCGCGTCGGCCGCTACGGCCCCTATGTGGAGGAGACGCTGGAGAGCATCGCCCCCCAGGCCCCCCAAAACCTGGACGGCGCTGGCGTGTCGACGTCACCTCCCGACGAGGCTGACGCCTCGACGCCGCGCCGGGCAACCATCAACGACGACGTCGCGCCGGACGAGATGACGCCCGAAAGGGCGCGCGAGCTGCTCGACGCGGCGGCCGACGACGGTCGCGTCCTCGGCCGGGACCCGTTGTCCGGCAACGAGATCGTGGCCAAAGCCGGGCGGTACGGACCGTACGTCACCGAGGTCTTGCCCGAGGTCGAGGAGGACGCCCCCAAGCGCGGGAAGGCATCGGCCAGGGCGAAGCCGCGTACCGCGTCGTTGTTCACGGACATGGACCTGGCCACGATCGACCTCGACACCGCGCTGAGGCTGCTGTCGCTGCCGCGCCTGGTCGGGACCGTGACCGAGGACGACGGACGCGAGGTCGAGATCACCGCGCAGAACGGCCGCTACGGGCCGTACCTCAAGAAGGGCACCGACTCCCGGTCGCTCGCGACCGAGCAGCAGCTCTTTGACATCAGCCTCGACGAGGCGCTCGCGATCTACGCCCAGCCGAAGCAGCGGGGGCGCGCGGCCGCGGCAGCACCGCTCAAGGAGCTCGGGACCGATCCCGTCTCGGGCAAGCCGGTTGTGGTGAAGGACGGCCGGTTCGGACCGTACGTGACCGACGGCGAGACGAACGCGACGCTGCGGCGGGACGACGACCCGCAGGCCATTACGCCGGAGCGCGGGTTCGAGCTGCTGGCCGACAAGCGGGCCAAGGGTCCGGCGACACGCAAGCGGACCGCCAAGAAGACGGCGGCCAAGAAGACCACTGCGAAGACGTCGGCAGCCAAGAAGACCGCCGCCGCCCGGTCGACCGGTTCGACGGCCACCGCCCGGGCCTCGACGCGCTAACCCCGACGACGTGCCCCTCGAGCCGGCGACCGCGCGGGAGCTGTCTACGCGCCTGGCCGTCGAACAGCGAAAGGGACGGATGCCGTCGGTGTCGGCCGGCATCATCCGGGCCGGCGAGCTGGTGTGGACCGACTCCCGAGGCACGGTAGACGGACGTCGCGACGGCGCCCCGACCGACGCCGACACGCAGTACCGGATCGGGTCGATCACCAAGACGTTCGTCGGGGTATGCGTCATGCGGCTTCGCGACGCGGGTCGCCTCGATCTCGATGACCGGTTCGAGGACCACGTGCCCGGCAGCGCCTTCGGCGGCGCCACGATCGCGCAGCTCTTGACGCATACCTCGGGTGTCCAGTCCGAGACGGACGGGCCCTGGTGGGAACGCACTCCGGGTGGCGACTGGGCGGCGCTGATGAGCTCCTCACCGGTGCAGCGGATGCGGGCCGCCAGCCGGTACCACTACACGAACGTGGGATATGCGGCCCTGGGCGAGCTGGTCGCGCGCGCATACGGCAAGCCGTGGCTCGGCGTCATCCGGCAAGACCTCCTTGACCCGCTCGGCATGTCGCGCACCACGGCACGGCCGGCGGGCAAGGCCGCGCGGGGGCTGGCAGTACATCCCTTCACCGACCTGCTGCTCGACGAGCCGGAGCACGACGCGGGCGCGATGGGGGCCGCCGGCCAGCTGTGGTCGACGGTCAACGACCTTGCGTTGTGGGCCGCGTTCCTCGCGGGCGACACTGGCGACCTCCTGTCAGCGGACACGCTCGAGGAGATGTGCGTCGTCCAGGCGGTCGACGACGTCCCCAGTCAGCCGTGGCAGGCCGGCCAGGGGCTCGGATGGCAGCTATGGAACGTCGAAGGTCGGCGGTACGCGGGTCACGGCGGGTCCATGCCTGGGTTCGTCGCCGGACTGCAGGTCGACCTCGAGACCAAAGACGGGGTTGTGATCTTCGCCAACACGACGAGCGGTGCGCTTGGATTCTCGCGAGACCTGCTCACGGTCGTGCGCGAGCGCGAGCCGGTCGGGCCCGAGACCTGGTATGCGGGTGGCTCCGATCCGGAGGCGCTGGAGCTGGTCGGGTTGTGGCACTGGGGTCCGGCGCTGTCCATGCTCACGGCGACGGGTGACAGCGGGCTGGAGCTCGGAGTCCCGGGCGAGGGCCGGAGAGCGCGGTTCCGGAAGAATGCGGAAGGGACGTGGGTCGGGCTGGACGGCTACTTCGCGGGGGAGCCGCTGGTGGCGGTGCGGGACGCCGCGGGGGCGGTGAGTCATCTGGACCTCGCCTCGTTCCGGTTCACCCGGCTGCCGTACGACCCGGAGCGCGACATCCCTGGCGGGGTGGACGACGCCGGCTGGCACTGACCCCGCCTTTCCCGCTTCCAGACTCACGTTGTTGTGCCTTCGAACGTTTCAGCGCGGTCCAGATCCAGAACTACGTGAGCTTGGAAGATGAAGAAGTGCGGGTGAGGGCCTCGATCCCGTCGAGGATGACGTCCAGGCCGAACCGCATCTCGTCGCGGAAGAAGTCCTCGCCCTCGTTGTCGTCGACGATGGCCGGGGCCGCCGCCACCAGCGCCGGAAAGCGTTTTGGATCCAGCAACAGCGGCAGGACGGTCACGTAGGGGTCCGGAGGCGGGGACTCGGGATCGACGAGACCCAGGGTCAGCGACATCCGCACGTGGCTGCGGACGTAGCCGTCCACGACGAGCAACGAGGACATCTTCTGCTGGCTCGTCAGCGGCACGCCGTCGAACGCGGCTGCCCCGGCGTCGGTCCAGCCCAGCAGGTTGGGTCCGAGCGGCGGCGTGGTGAGCGGGACCATCGGAATCCACGGATGTCGAATCAGCGTGTCAGCAAGGGCCCAGGCCCAACGAGTGAGGCGGTCGCGCCACGAGCCGGACGCGACCAGCGACCGGTCAGGTGGGCCGTACGCCACGTCGAACGTTTTGTCGACGGCGCCGCTGCACCCAGCTGACGACCTGCCGTGCTGTGCCCCACACGCGGTGTCGGAACAGCAAGACGATGAGGACGAAGATCCCGCCGAGGATGATGCCAGTTCCCTCGAAGCCGCTCGAGGCGAGCCAGTCCTCGAGCGAGACGACCGATCGCGGCGCCGACGGGGCCGCCCCAAAGCGTGCCAATGCCGCCGAGGACGGTGATGAGGACGACCTTCCCGGAGGTCGTCCAGTTGAGCTCCTGCAACGACGTGAACCCGTGGGAGATGGCGAACACGCCACCGGCAAGGCTGGCCAGACCCGCGGAATGGACGGAGCCGGACGTGGGGCCGAGGAACCCGGTGGGAAGGTTCAAGAGGGTGGTCTTACCGGCGCCGTTGGCCCGACCAGAGCGTGGATGGTGCCGTCGCGCACGACGAGGTCCACGTCGGAAACGGCGCGGAAGCCGCGAAACTCCTTGGTGAGCGAGCGGGTTTCCAGCAACATGTCGTGCACCATCGACACCTCCTCGTGCTCGCCCGGCCGTTTCCCGCGCCCGCTCGGCGCCGCTCAGCCCCGACCCAAGCCCCCGGCGTTCCGTCGAACCCTAGGAACGACGGGCGAGGCCAGGTATGGCGGTCCGACCCACAAGGTGACCCACTAAATGGAGAGTGGGCACACCCGCATACTCGATTTGACCCTCACCCGACGTGAGGCCCCACCCTCGACGTCATGACCGGAGGACCGCTGGTGGACGCGGTGTGGACCGTGGGACAGGTGGCCGAGGAACTCGGCGTCACGGTGCGGACGCTGCACCACTACGACGAGATCGGTCTGCTGCACCCGAGTGAACGCAGTGCGGCGGGCTATCGCCTCTACACCGCGGAGGACCTCGAGCGGCTCCAGAACATCGTCGTCTACCGGCGGCTTGGGTTCTCGCTGGAGGAGATCGGCGAGCTGCTCGACGCGAGCGGTGCGGACCTCGAGAGCCATCTGCGCCGCCAACGCGCGGTGGTCACGTCCCGGCTGGACGAGCTGGCCGAGCTCGTCGTGGCGATCGATCGAGCATTGGAGAAGGAGATGTCAGGCCTGAAGCTGACCAAGGAGGAGCAGAGGGAGCTCTTCGGCGACGGGTACTCCGAGGAGTACGAGGCCGAGGCCGAAGAGCGGTGGGGCGACAGCGATGCGTGGAAGCAGTCGCGGCACCGCACGGCGCAGTACACCAAGGCAGAGTGGGTGGAGATCAAGGCGGAGATGGAGGCGATCGGCGCGGCCTTCGTCGCGGCGAAGCGGTCCGGTGAGCCAGCCACGAGCGAGGCGGCCATGGACGCCGCCGAGCGGCACCGCCGGCACATCCACGACCGGTTCTACGACATCACGCCCGAGTTCCACCGCAACCTCGGCGACATGTACGTCGCGGATCCGCGGTTCACGAAGACCTACGAAGACCTGGAGCCCGGGCTGGCACAGTACGTGCGGGACGCGATCCACGCCAACGCCGACCGCGCCGCGGCATCGGGTTAGTGGCCCAGGTGGAGCGAAGTTGACGTGATAGCGGCAACTTCGCTCCACTCGAGCGTGGACACTCAGCTGCCGCGCATCTTCGCGGCGAGCTTGGTGAGCATCTTCACGTTGCGGCTGGTCGAGCTGAGCGGGCCGAGGATCTTCTCCCAGTGCCGTTTGGCGAGCGTGCTGTCGATGGAGGAGCCGTGCATCCGCCAGTGCACGTCTGGGCCCTGGACGACCAGCGTGTCGTAGTGGTTGCTCAGCGCCTCGATGGCCTTCGCCGCGCTCGCCGCGGGCGCCTTCTTGAGGAAGGTCACGAAGTGGGTGTCCCCTGCCGCCACCTCGAACGGGGTGGCGGCCAAGGTCTTCTCGAGCTCCGGCCCGGTGCGGACGAACGTCGTGCACTCGAAGCCGAACTCGTCTTCCAGGGCCTTCTCGAGTGCCTTCTCGACCGCCGCGCGGCTGCCGCCGGCCTGGAACACGACGTTGCCGCTGTTGATGTACGTCCAGACGTCGTCGTATCCAAGCGCCTCGACCGTCACCCTGAGTCGCGGCATCTGGACCTTCCGCTTGCCCAGGTTCACCGCCCGGAGAAAGCCGACGCGGACCGTCATGGCCGCACCCTAGTGGCGCCGGCCGGTGCGGCGGCTTGCTCGGACGGCGCAGCACCCTCGCTATCGTGCCGGGTATCGCTGGATCTCGGCGTGGGCCAACCGGACCCACGCGCCGTGACCGCCTTGCATGAGCATCGGGTCGTCCCACCGTAGCCGCACCCGGTCGGTCTTCACTTCTAGCAGCCAGGCCGCGCGCCACTCGTCGCAGCCGATCCTGACCCACCACGGGTCGGCCAACGACGACAGACCGTGCTCACGCACGATCGACTCGGCAAGCTGCTCGTCCGTCGCCTGACCGAGCGCGGCCCCGAACACGGTCGCGGGCACCCATTGGTCGT
>JBKPKI010000242.1:0-4333 GCA_046731055.1 Actinomycetota bacterium
CGTGCGCCCAGTCGGGCAGGGACGCCGTCACGCCGGCACCGCCTCGGCCCGCCCGGCGACCGTGGCCGCCCATAACCCCTCCAACGACGAGGTATGCGTGTCGTCGCCGAGGTATCGCAGAACCGTGCCTGGGCCGTCGAGCTCCAGCCGGTGCGCACCCTCGGGCGTTGGGATGGGTGGGGCTCGCCGGCCGAGCACGGTGACCGAGTCGACGACCCGGTAGGTCCCGAGCACTCCGAGCCGCGGCCGAGCTCCGTCGATGTCGAGATCCTCGGCCAACAGCGGGCCTGCGGCTGTATCGGCGCGGAGCCGCTGCCGAACCACACCGCCGGACTCCCCAACGCGGCCGAGGACCAGGGTCTCCCGCAGGGCGACGGTTGCGGTCCCGTCCAGGGTGACGGCCACGTCGCGGTCGACGACAGCGCCGGTGGCGACGACGAACGGTTCCGCCCGCCACACCAGCTCACCCCCGTCGGCAACGTCGACGGCCACGCCCCAGCGAGCCGAACCACCTCGCATGTCGAACGCCACCGTCCCGGCCGGCTCGAGGACCTCGAGCCGCACGCGGGTGCCGACTCGCATACCGACGGAGACGTCGTCTCCGTCGACGAGCATTGCGCCCTCCGCCAGCAGTGCGACCCGGACATGTGCGGAACCGGCACCGAGGACGCGCACGCCGAGGTGTCCGCGGCCGCGCGGGCCGTCGCTTCGGACACGGATCCGCACCCGGCCGCCGGACGGGTCGCGGTCGACGACGAGGTCAGTGTGGCTCACGGTCGCCGGTCGTAGCGTGGTGGTGGTCATGGGTGTGGTGGTGGTGGGTGGCCACGGGTCCGGGGTCCTGCGGCACCAGCGTCCCGGCGTGGAACGCGGCGAGCCGGTCCTTGACCCACGCCAGCAGCCGTCCCACGGCCTCCGGGTCGGTCCGGGAGAGACCGAGGACCGGACGGCCGCCCCGAGCCTGCTCGCCCTCTCGGACCATGAGGTCCGCGTCGACGCCCACGTACGGCGCCAGATCGGTCTTGTTGACGACGAGAAGATCGGCTCGAGAGATCCCGGGACCACCCTTGCGGACGACGTCTCCGCCGCCGGCGACGTCGAGGACGAAGATCTGCGCGTCGACGAGCGCGGGGGAGAACGTGGCGGTGAGGTTGTCGCCGCCGGACTCCACCAGGACCAGGTCGACGGGGTCGAAGTCGGCCTCGAGATCCTCGACGGCCAGCAGGTTCGCCGTGATGTCGTCACGGATCGCCGTATGCGGGCAGGCGCCGGTCTCGACGCCGCGGATCCGTTCCGGCGCAAGCACTCCGGCGCCGCGGAGCATCCGCGCGTCCTCGTCGGTGTAGATGTCGTTGGTGATGACTCCTACCGACAGGTGCGGCTCGAGCTCTCGGCAGAGGAGCGCGATGAGCGAGGTCTTGCCGGTCCCGACCGGACCGCAGACACCCAGGCGGAGCGCTCGTCGCGGCTGTGGATCAGGCACGGAACAGCCTCCGTTCGGTCGTGGCGTGGGCCTCGGCCCACGCTTCGATCTGCGGCGCGGACCAGGCCGGGATCTCGTCGGGACTGGTGAGGAGCGCGACGCGGTCCACCAGCATGTCGATCTCCGGCGCCAGTGTGAGCAGCCGGGCCGTCGCGTCGACGGGGTCGCCGGGCAGCAGCTTGAGCGAGGCGGCCAGGACGGACTGGAGGTCGTCGTAGGCCACGAGCCGGGCCACGGCTTCGGTTGACAGCCCGGTCGCTGCGGCCACCAGACCGAGCACTCGAGCGCGCGACGGCGACGTTGCGGCGACGAGATCCTCCAACGCCGGCGCCGAGGACCAGAGCCGCAGAGCCACTCTGCGGTACGCCCGTCCGAGGCTCCGGGACGCATCGCGGAGGGCGGCGCTGGGAGTCCTTGCCGCCCAAGCGGATTCGACGTCATCAGTCGGCCGCCCCGATACGGCGCGGGACCGGCATACCACTGCCGTCGCGGCCTCGGTGACCGTCACCGTCTCGAGCCGGGTGCGGCAGTACTCGTCGAGATGCGCCGGATCCAGGCCGCCCAGGAGAGCCGCCTCCAGGCCACCGGACTGGGTGTGGCCCGACGTCGGCAGCCGGGCGTCCGCAAGGAGCATGAGCAGCAGCTCAGGATGCACGGTGGGCGGGGGAGAAGCGCGCATCAGAACAGCGAGTAGAGCTGGGTCAGCGGGAGCCGGTCGGCCGGTGCCGGCAGGATCAGCTCGCCGTCGATCTCGATTCGGAACGTCTCTGGGTCGATCTCGATGTCGGGACAGACGTCGTTGTTGACCATCTGAGCCTTGCCGATCTCGCGGGTGGACTTGACCGGAAGCATCCGGCGCTGCAGGCCGAGCCGGGTGCCGAGGCCGTCGTCGATCGCTGCCGGGGCCACGAAGCTCACCGAGTGGTCGGCGCCGCGGCCCTGCCAGAGCGTCGGCCGCATGAGCACCGGTTGAGGCGTCGGGATCGACGCGTTGGGGTCGCCCAGCGCGCCCCACACCAGCGCCCCGCCCTTGATCACGACGTCCGGCCGGACCCCGAAGAACCTCGGGTCCCACAGCACGAGGTCGGCGAGCTTGCCCGGTTCCACCGAGCCGATCTCGTCGTCGATGCCGTGGGCAATGGCGGGGTTGATCGTGTATTTCGCGACGTACCGCCGAGCCCGTTCGTTGTCGGCCGGCATCGTCTCGCCGAGCGACCCGCGGCGGGCCTTCATCACGTGAGCGACCTGCCAGGTGCGGGTGACGACTTCGCCGATCCGCCCCATCGCCTGGGCGTCCGACGAGGTGATCGAGATGGCGCCCATGTCGTGGAGGACGTCCTCGGCCGCGATGGTCGTCTCCCGGATCCGGGACTCCGCGAACGCCAGGTCCTCCGGCACCGTCGGGTTGAGGTGGTGACAGACGATGAGCATGTCGAGGTGCTCGGCGACGGTGTTGACCGTATGCGGAAGGGTCGGGTTCGTGGATCCCGGGAGCACGTGCGGCTGGCCGCAGATCTTCATGATGTCGGGAGCGTGGCCACCGCCGGCGCCCTCGGCGTGGAAGGCGTGGATCGAGCGGCCGTCGATGGCGCGGAGGGTGGACTCGAGATAGCCGGCCTCGTTGAGGCTGTCCGAGTGCAGGGTGACCTGCAGGCCCATCTCCTCGGCGGCTCGCAGTGCCGTGTCGATGGCGGCCGGCGTGGACCCCCAGTCCTCGTGGAGCTTGTAGGCGGCCGCGCCGGCGATGGCCTGGTCACGCAGGGAACCACGGCTGACCGTGTTGCCCTTGCCCATCAGGAAAACGTTGACCGGCAACGCGTCCAGACCGCGGTGCACGGCGGCGAGGTGCCACGCTCCGGGCGTCACGGTGGTGGCCTTGCTGCCCTCGGACGGCCCGGTCCCGCCGCCGCCGATGGTCGTGATCCCCGTCGCGACTGCCTCGACGATCTGCGACGCCGAAAGGATGTGGACGTGGCTGTCGACGCCACCCGCGGTGAGGATCCGCCCTTCGCCGGCGACGACATCGGTGGAGGCCCCGATGACGAGACCCGGAGTGACGTCGTCGACGATCTCAGGGTTTCCGGCCCGGCCCAGTGCGATGATCCGGCCGCCGCGGATCCCCACGTCGGTCTTGACGACTCCCCAGTGATCAAGGACGACCACGTTGGTGATGACGGTGTCGAGTGCGCCCTCGGCGCGGCTGTGCCGCGACTGCAGCATCGACTCCCGGATCGACTTGCCGCCGCCGAAGACCGCCTCGTCGCCGCCGATGGTGCGGTCTTCCTCGACCTGCACCCAGAGGTCTGTGTCACCGAGACGAACCTGGTCTCCGACCGTCGGACCGTAGAGCGCGGCGTACCGCTCTCTGTCAATGTCAACCATCGAGCCAGCTGTCCTGCTCGGTCTTCACCTGGATGCCGGGGACCCGGCGCTCGCCCCGCAGGGCGACCGCGGCGACCCGGCGGGAGGCGCCGGGTTCGAAGCGCTGCGAGGTCCCGGACGGGATGTCGAGCCGGAATCCGTGGGCTGCCTCCCGGTCGAAGTCAAGGGCGGAGTTCGCGTCGGGCAGGTGCAGGTGCGAGCCGACTTGGACTGGCCGGTCGCCCGCGTTGACGATGACCAGCTCGATGCGCTCGTCGTCGCGCCGGTCGGCGTTCAGCGTGATGGTCCCGGGAACGACCCGGATCGCCCCAGGGCCGCTGCTGCGTGCGGACATCGGACCTCCTCAGGCGATCGGCTCATGGATAGTGACGAGCTTGCGACCGTCGGGGAACGTCGCCTCGACCTGAACCTCGACAAGCATGTCGGCGACGTCCGGCATGACCTGGTCGCGGCTCAGGACGCTGCGTC
>JBKPKI010000243.1:0-23076 GCA_046731055.1 Actinomycetota bacterium
GGCCAACCCGTCCTACCAGATCCTCCCGTCGCCCTAGTGATCTGCCTCGGCGCCCGGGTTCGGGCGCTGAGGCACCACTGGTCGTCCGCCGGTGCCCGGCCTTCTCCCGGCCGCGGTCGGTGCGATTGGATGCGGACATGCCCGTCAGCGCGGACCGCGAGGAGCTCTTCGAGCTTCGCGTCCAGCGCCGTCGCCGCGACCTGGTCGAGGCGCTCGAGATGCTCTACGGGCACGAGACCGCCGTCCCGCTGGCAGACCGGCTCGTCGCGCTGGCCCACGACGCCTATGTCGACCGGCCGCACGACCTGCACGTCCTCGATCTCAAGCGTTCCCTGCAGCCGGACTGGCTGCAGCTGCCCCAGATGGTGGGCTACGCCGCATACGCCGACCGGTTCGCGGACAACCTCAAGGGAGTCGAGGACAAGATCCCCTACCTGCGGGAGCTCGGCGTCACCTACCTGCACCTCATGCCGCTCCTCGAACCGCGCTCGGGGGACAACGACGGCGGGTATGCGGTCAGGGACTACCGGTCCGTCCGCTCCGATCTCGGGACCGTCGAGGACCTCCGGCACCTGGCGAGCACGTTGCGTGAGAACGGGATCAGCCTGGTGCTCGACCTCGTCCTCAACCACGTGGCCCACGAGCACGACTGGGCGGTGCGGGCCCGGGCCGGTGACCCCCGGTATCAGGACTACTTCCACCGGTTCCCCGACCGGACCCAGCCCGACGCCTACGAGCGCACCCTCCCCGAGGTTTTCCCTGACTTCGCCCCCGGAAACTTCTCCTGGGACGAGGACATGCAGCAGTGGGTCTGGACCACGTTCAACTCCTGGCAGTGGGACCTCAACTGGGCGAACCCCGACGTCCTCGTCGAGTTCGCCGAGATCATCCTGTTCCTCGCCAACCTCGGCGTGGAGGTCCTCCGCCTCGACGCCATCGCGTTCCTGTGGAAGCGGCTGGGGACGACCTGCCAGAACGAGCCCGAGGTCCACGCCGTCACGCAGGTGCTCAAGACCGTCGCCCGCATCGCCTGCCCGGCGCTGGCCTTCAAGGCCGAGGCGATCGTGGCGCCGCACGACCTCGTGCAGTACCTCGGCGCGGGCCGGCATCACGGGAAGGTGAGCGACCTCGCGTACCACAACACACTCATGGTGCAGATCTGGTCGATGCTGGCCACGGCCGACAGCCGGCTGGCGTCGCATACCCTCGAACGCCTCCCCCCGGCACCGTCGTCGGCGGCCTGGATCACCTACGTGCGCTGTCACGACGACATCGGGTGGGCAATCACCGACGAGGACGCGGGTGGCGTCGGACTCAGTGGTTACCACCACCGGCGCTTCCTGTCGGACTGGTACTCCGGGCTCTATCCCGGCTCCACGGCGCACGGGTTGGTATTTCAGGAGAACCCTACGACGGGCGACCGGCGGATCAGCGGCACGACCGCCGCACTGACCGGCTTGTCCGCGGCGGGCCGACCCGAGGAGATCGACGCGGCCCTCGGTCGGTTCTTCCTGACTCACGCCATCGTGTATGCCTGGGGCGGCATTCCGGTGATCTGGAGCGGCGACGAGCTCGGTATGCCCAACGACCCCGGTTGGGCGGCGGAGGAGGGCCACGAGACCGACAACCGATGGGCGCACCGGCCACGGCTGGACTGGCGACGCGCCGAGCAGCGGAACGACCGGCGCACGGTCGCGGGTCGTGTCTTCGGCGGGCTGGTCCACCTGGCGCGGGTTCGCGCCGGCCGCCCGGAGCTGCACGCAAGCGTCCGCAGCGAGCTGCTGCCGGTCGACGAAGGGGGTGTCCTCGCCACGGTGCGCCGCGCGCCGACCGGGCCGATGGTGTGCCTCTACAACATCACCCAGGAGTCGCGTCCGTACCCAGCATGGCGGGTGGCCGACCTCGGCCTTGCCGACCCCTGGGACGCACTGTCGGACCGGGGGGTCGAGCCGGACGCGGAAGGGCGGTACTGGCTTACGCCGTATGCGGCGTGGTGGCTGGTCGAAAGGCCGGAAGCCGGCTGAGCAGGCATCGGCGGAGCGCGGCCGGCGCCCCGATGGCCTCTCGAGCTGAAGCCACCGGGGCTGGGTCGACGCTGGTCCGGACCTCATGACCATCGGCCGTACTCACATCCTGCCCCGAACGCCACGTTTCAATCCTTCCCACGCGCCATGCGTTGGTCGATATCGGGTTTCGCCGACGCGCGTCTGCTCAGGACCTGTGCGACAGTCACGTCGTGCGCCTGCGACGCAGCAAGCTCGGGGGTCCGGGTCTCCACCGCGTCCGCCGGGGCAAGGGGTGGAGCTACCGGGACGACGACGGACGGCCGGTTGACAAGGAGACCAAAGAGCGGATCGACTCCCTGGTGATCCCACCGGCCTGGAAGGACGTCTGGATCTGCCCCCATCCCAATGGCCACATCCAGGCCGTCGGTACCGACGACGCCGGTCGACGGCAGTACCTGTACCACCCGGTCTGGCGTGAGATCCGCGACCGGGCCAAGCACGAGCGGGTGCAGGAGCTGGTTCCCCGGCTGCCCGAGATGAGGCGGCGCGTCCGCCGCGACCTGCGCGAGGAGGGACTGCCTCGGGAGCGGGTGATCGCCGTGGCGCTGAGGATGCTCGACCTCGGTCTGTTCCGCACCGGTGGCGAGGAGTACGAGCAGGAGCACGGGACCCACGGCGTGACCACGCTGTACCGGAAGCACGTCACCGTTGACGGTGAGCGCGTGTACTTCCGCTTTCCCGCCAAGTCCGGCGTTCAACGGGAGGCCACGGTCAAGGACCCGGCTCTGGCGCTGGCCATCAGCGCGCTCAAGGAGAGCCGGGCACCCGGAAAGCGGCTCCTCCAGTACCGCGACGGGCAGCACTGGCGCGAGGTCACGGGTACGGACGTCAACACCGAGTTCAAGGCGCTCACGGGGTCGGACTTCACGGTCAAGGACCTGCGCACGTGGGCGGCGACGGTGACTGCCGCGACGGCGCTGGCCGCGCTGTCCGTCGAGAACGGACAGAACCCGAAGGCCGTCGCCGAGGCTCGCAAGCGGTCGGCGGAGAAGAAGAGACGACCGCCCACGCCGTCGAAGACGGCGGCGGCGAGGACCGAGCGTCAGGTCGTCAAGCTGGTGTCCGAGCAGCTGGGCAACACACCGGCCGTCGCGCGGCGCTCCTACGTCGATCCGGTCGTCTTCGAAAAGCACAGCTCCGGGACGACGCTGGCCACCACGGGTCGTCTCTTCAAGCGACTCAGCAAGGCGGACCACAAGCGGGCCCTCGCCGGGCAGCCGTTGTCGCCGAAGGGCCGGGTCGTGGTGGAGAAGGCGGTCCTCAAGCTGTTGCGGAGCGACTGACGCCACGCTGCGGTGGCAGACCCGGTATGCGGCTCAGGTCACCCACGCACCGCCACGGAGCACGCGTACGGGCTCGTAGCCGTCGTCGACGACCACGAGGTCGGCCCGTCCTCCGGCCTCGAGCGCGCCCACGTCGGTCCAGCCCATCACCGCCGCCGGCGTGCGGCTCGCCGCGGTCACGGCGTCGAGAAGCGGGACACCGACATCGGTTACGCACCAGCGGAGGACGTCGAGCAGGGTGGCCACCCCGCCGGCGATCGCGCCGCCGTCGGCCAGCCGCGCGGTGCGGCCCTCGACGACCACCTCCCGGCCCCCGAGGCGGTACCGGCCATCCGGCATACCGGACGCCGCCATCGCGTCGGTGATGAGCGCAAGGCTGTCCGGACCGACGGTCTCGAACAGCATCCGCACCGTCTCGGCGGCCAGGTGCACGCTGTCGCCGACCACCTCCAGCACCGCTTCACCGCGGGCAGCTGACCCTAGTGCGGCGGCCACCGGACCGGGGGAGCGGTGGTGAAGCGGTGGCATTCCGTTGAAGACGTGGGTCACCAGTGGACGGCCGCCCCGCGGCCCTCGGTCGAGGACCCGATCCAGCGCGGATCGAGCGACGACGGCGTCGGAATCCGTGTGACCGACCGCCGGGATCGCACCGGCGGCAGCGAGCTTGTCCACCAGCGCAGCGGCGCCTGGGCGTTCGGGGGCGAAGGTCATCTGGACGAGGCCGCCCTGGGCCGCGGTGAACAGAGCGTCGACGAGCGCCGGGTCGGGGTCGACGAGCGCCGCTGGGTCCTGCGCGCCGCACCGGGCCACCGAGAGGAACGGTCCTTCGAGGTGGATACCGGCCAGCACGCAGGCGGCCACCAGATCGGCGCACGCGGTCACACCAGCGACCAGGGACGGCCCCGGCGCCGACACGAGGGAGCCGACGAGTGACGTTGTGCCATGCCGCAGGTGATGCGTCGCCGCCGTCCGCCCGGCCTCCCGGTCGGCCCCGAACTCGCCTCCAGCGCCGCCGTGGCAGTGGAGATCGACCAGACCGGGAAGGATGGTCCGGCCCTCATCCCGGTCGTCGGCCAGCTCCATCGACCGGTCGTCCAGGTCGGCGCGACGACCGACCCACGAGATGCGGTCACCGTCGACCAGGACGGCTCCGTCGTCGAGCACGCGCTCCGGTGTGACGACCCGGCCAGTGACCAACGTCGGGATGCCGTCCACGCCCGCCATCATGGCGGACCGTCTCGGACGGCCGAGACTTAGGGTAGGGCGATGGACGACCACCAGGAGGCCGCACCCGCTCCCGAGGACGAGGTCGCCCGGATCTGCGCCGACCTCATCCGGTTCGAGTCGGTCAACTTCGGCGACGGCTCCGGCCCTGGAGAGCGCAAGACCGCCGAGTACGTCATGGAACAGCTCACCGAGGTCGGCCTCGACCCGGTCCTCGTCGAGAGCGAGCCTGGCCGGGCCTCGGTGATGGTCCGCGTCGAGGGGTCGGACCCCTCACGACCCGGTCTCGCGGTCCACGGTCACCTCGACGTCGTCCCTGCGGACGCCGCCGATTGGCAGGTCCACCCGTTCTCCGGCGAAGAGCGCGACGGTTGCATCTGGGGTCGAGGTGCAGTCGACATGATGGACATGGACGCGATGATCGTCGCCAACCTGCGATACCTCGCGCGCACCGGCGAGAAGCCTTCGCGGGACATGACCTTCGCGTTCTTCGCCGACGAGGAGTCCGGTGGTCGCCTGGGCAGCCATTGGACCGTCGACCATCACCCGGAATGGTTCGATGGCGTGACCGAGGCGATCTCCGAGGTGGGTGGGTACAGCGTCACCGTGCCCCGTGCAGGGACCGGAGAGCCGACGCGCGCCTACCTCCTCCAGACCGCGGAGAAGGGAATTCTGTGGCTGCGACTTCACGCGCGCGGACGGGCCGGACACGGATCGGTCCCCAACGACGCCAATGCGGTCGTGCGGCTGGCCGAGGCGATCGGCCGGATCGCCGCATACCAGTGGCCGCGCGAGTACATCGCGTCGGTCCGGGCGCTGCTCGACGGGATCGCCGATCTCACCGGGACGCAGTATGCGTCGGAGGACCCGAGTCCGATTCTTCGGCTTTTGGGTGGGGCGTCCGGTTTCGTCCTCGGGACACTGTCGGACACGTCCACCTTCACCATGCTCGACGCCGGCTACAAGATGAACGTCGTTCCGCAACATGCCTCGGCGTCGCTGGACTGCAGGTTCCTCCCCGGCCACGAGGACGACCTCATGGCCACGGTCAGGGAGCTGGCCGGCGAGTACATCGACATCGAGGTGCAGATCCGCGACATTGCCCTCGACGCGCCGCTGTCCGGGGATCTGGTCACGGCGATGACCTCGTCGCTGCGGACCGAGGACCCCGACGCGACGGTGCTGCCGTACTGCCTGTCCGGTGGTACGGACAACAAGGCGCTGAGCCGGCTGGGCATCACCGGGTACGGGTTCGCACCCTTACGCCTTCCGGACCATCTGGAATTCGCCGACATGTTCCACGGCATCGACGAGCGGGTGCCGGTGGAGTCCCTGAGGTTCGGGACCCGCGTACTTCGGGACTTCCTGCGCCGCGCGTAGGCTTCCCTTCGTGGTTCTGGGCGGAGCCCTGACGCCACCGCCGCGACGGAGAGAGGATCACCGCGGCCGGTCGCCTCAGCCGCCCGGGTCTCCCCGATTTCTGCGGAAGGGGGTGAGTCGCGTGACCCGCATATCCCTGAGACCTGGCGACGACGTCGACGCGGTCGTGACGACCGTGACGCCGTTCGGCGTGTTCGTCCGGACGGAGGCAGGCGTCCCCGGCCTGGTCCGGGCCGCTCGTGACGATGTCGGCACGCTGCTGCATCTCCGGGTCATCGAGTTCGACCCGGACGAGCAGCGGTTCAGCGCCACTGTGGCGTGAGTTGAGGGGCCGGTCGCGCGGCTCGGGAGGGCTGCGCGGCCGGTCGTCGGCCGGACCGTTGCCTCCTCAGGCCGTGCGCCGGACGCGGATGACGCGGCGGCGCAGCCAGGCGCGACGGACACCTCCGACGTAGAGGACGGTCCGGGCCAGCTCCCAGTGGTCGTACTCGGCGTGCTCGCCCAGCGATCGGCGCATCTCGGCACGAGAGACGTTCCGGGGGAAGGTCAAGACGCGGTACTCGTACTCCACGCCCGATGCAGCCCGGGTCTTCAGGTGTGACGTCGGCATCGTCGCCCATTCTTACCCACAGCCGATACGGTCGTGACATGACCGCTGACCCGCGGGCCGCGCTGGCGTCGCTTGTGGCCGCCCTGGAACGTCATTTCGAGGTCGCGAAATCGCGTCGCGACCCGGATGATCCCGGCGTCGTGACGGCCGCCGAGGAGCTGACGGACGCGTTCTTCGACTACGACGAGGCGCTGTTCGACGTCACCGGCGTGACGACGCCGCTCGACGGGCCGTACGACGAGGACGACGACCTGGAGGACCTCGAGGACGACGACGAGGACGAGGACGAGGATCTCGACGACGAGGACGACGACGACGAGGACGACGACGAGGATGACGACCTCGACGATGAGAATGACGACGATCTCGAGGACGACGACCTCGAGGACGACGTGGACGAGGACGACCTCGACGACGACGACGAGCTCGAAGGCGACATCCTCGAGGGTGAGGTCGAGGGTGAGGTCGAGGGGGACGCCGGCACCCGGGCGGAAGGCGCCGGCACCGGTCCGGTCAGTCGCTGATCTCGTCCAACGCGGCGATGATCTCCGGTGGCAGCTCGAGGTTCTCGCTCGCGAGGGCGGTCTGCAGCTCGACCACCGATCGGCACCCGACGATCGGAGCCGTGACTCCCGGGCGGTCTCGCACCCACGCCAGTGCGACTTCGGTGGCAGTCACGTCAAGACCGCCGGCCGCGGTCGACAGGGCCTCCACCACGGCCGTGGACCGGGCATCCAGTCGGTCCCGCACATACGTCGGGACCTGGCGTGCCGGCGTCCGAGCGCCGCTCGAGACCCCGAACCGGTACTTGCCGGTCAGGACGCCGCGGGCAAGAGGGGAGTAGGCGAGCAGCCCGAACCCGAGCGCCGCCGCCGCGGTCAGCAGTTCCTCCTCCGAGCCCCGCACGACCAGCGAGTATTCGACTTCGTTGGCCACCAACGGCACTCGCGCACTCTCGAGCAGTGAGAACGCCCGGGCGGTCTGCCAACCCGAGTAGTTCGAGACTCCGACGTAGCGAGCCCTCCCCGAGCTCACCGCATACTCGAGGGCGCTGACGGTCTCCTCGAGCGGGGCTGTGTCACTCCATGTGTGGGCGAGCCAGAGGTCGACGTGGTCGATGCCGAGCCGGCCGAGCGACGCGTCGAGGTGACGCAGCAGCGCACTCCGCGAGGTGTCGACGACCCGTCGGTCCGGAGTTCGGGCGACGCCGGCCTTGGTGCAGATCGTCAGCTCGTCGCGCGGCACGACGTCGTCGAGCAGCGCGCCGACGATCTCCTCGGATCGGCCGAAGCCGTAGCTGTGGGCCGTGTCGAGCAGTGTGCCGCCCGCGTCGACGTAGGCCACCAGCAGGTCGCGGCAGATCTCCTCGTCGAGCGGCTCCCCCCACATGGCGGTCCCGAGGCCGAGTCGCGACACGCTGAGGCCGGAGCCCCCCACCCTCCTGCGGCGCATACCGGAACGCTATCCGCTGGTGTCAGGCGGACCGTCGGGCCCGGCGCTATAGCCTTCGGCGCATGCAGCTGGGGCTGAACCTCGGGTACTGGGGGGCGGGCAACGACGCCGACAACCTCGCCATGGCGCTCGAGGCGGACCGGCTCGGCTATGCGGTGGCGTGGGCCGCGGAGGCGTACGGCTCGGACGCCCCGACCGTCCTGGCGTGGGTCGGGGCTCGCACCAGGCGAATCGACCTGGGAGCGGCGGCGATGCAGATCCCGGCGCGGTCGCCCGCGATGACGGCGATGACGGCCGCCACGATCGACACCCTGTCGGGTGGCCGGTTCCGACTGGGTCTCGGCGTCTCCGGACCGCAGGTGAGTGAGGGCTGGCACGGCGTGCCGTTCGCGGCGCCACTCGGCCGCACCCGCGAGTACGTCGAGATCGTGCGCATGGCAATGCGCCGAGAAACCGTTGCGTACCAAGGGAAACACTGGACCCTGCCCATCCCGGGCGGCCCCGGCAAGGCGCTCAAGCTCACCGTTCACCCGGTGCGACCACAGGTACCCATCTACCTCGCCGCCGTCGGCCCCAAGAACCTCGAGCTGGCCGGCGAGATCGCCGACGGATGGCTGGCGATCTTCTTCAGCCCAGAGCACAGCGGCGACCTGCTGGAGTCGGTGCGGGCCGGGCGACGGCGGGCCGGCAAGGGAACCGGGAGCGATCCGCTGGACGGGTTCGACGTCGTGCCTACCGTCCCCGTCGTGCTCGATGACGACGTCGAGCGGGCCGCCCGGGCGGTGGCCGGGTACGCCGCGCTCTACATCGGCGGCATGGGCTCGCGCGAACAGAACTTTTACAACCAGCTGGCCCGCCGCATGGGGTTCGAGGAGGACGCGGCGCGGATCCAGGACCTGTACCTCGACGGTCGGCACCGGGACGCCGCGGCGGCGGTGCCGTTCGAGTTCATCGATGCCACGTCGCTCATCGGTCCGCGTGAACGGATCGCCGAGCGGGTGGGTCGGTACGCGAAGGCCGGCGTGACGACGCTCACCGTCTCGGCGTTCACGCCGCGGGTCGACCAGCGCCTCGAGATGGTCCGCACCATGGCTGAGCTCGTCGGTTAGGTCAGTTCGTCAGCGAGGTCGACATCCGCCGGCATCAGTCGGCATGGTCGTCGGCTACGGTTGCCGCCCGTGTCCGACCTCACTTACCTCCAGTCCGTCATCCTCGGCGTCGTCGAGGGACTCACGGAGTTCCTGCCCGTGTCCTCGACGGCGCACCTGACGATCACCGAAAAGCTCATGGGGCTGGAGGTCGACGCACCGGAGGTCACCGCATACACCGCGATCATCCAGCTCGGCGCCATCGCGGCCACGTTCGTCTACTTCTTTCGCGACATCGTCCGCCTTGTCGCCGCCTGGGGTCGTGGTCTGGTCAGCGCCGAGGCGCGGGAGCACCACGACTACTGGCTGGCGTGGGCGGTGATCTTCGGGTCGATCCCCGTTGCTGTGGTGGGGTTCGCCCTGAGGGACCTCATCGCCGGGCCGCTGCGCAGTCTGTGGGTCGTAGCGGTGGCCCTCATCCTGTGGAGCGGCGTGATGTGGCTGGCCGAGGCGCGCCACGCAAAGCTCTCGCGCGAGGAACTGGTCAGAGGGGAGGGCCGGGTCGGTGTCCGCGACGGGATCGTCATCGGCCTCGTCCAGTGTTTCTCGCTGGTTCCCGGCGTCAGCCGGTCCGGCGCGACCATCTCGGCCGGGTTGTTCCGCGGCATCGACCGAGTGACGGCGACGCGGCTCTCGTTCTTCCTCGCCATCCCGGCGCTGACCGCCGCGGGCGTCTTCGAGGCAGCGACGACCGACCTCTCCAGCCTGGGCACGGGTCAGATGGCAGTCGGGGTGCTGGTCGCCTTCGTCGTCGCGTATGCGTCGATCGCCTGGCTGCTGCGGTTCGTGGCGACGAACACGCTGATGCCGTTCGTCTGGTACCGGGTGGCGCTGGGGACGGTCCTCGTGGCTGCCCTGGCGACCGGCGTGCTGGCGGCCACTTAGAGTGGCGTCGTGGCCACCGTCCTGCTCGTGCGTCATGGGCGCACGGCGGCCAACACGTCCGGCGTGCTGGCCGGCTGGACGCCGGGAATCGCGCTCGACGACAACGGTCGAGAGCAGGCCGAGGCGCTCGCCGCCCGCATCGCCGACGCCGGCATCACCGTGTGCCGCGTGGTCTCGTCGCCCTTGCAGCGGTGCCAGGAGACCGCCGCGATCGTCGTCGCCAAGGCGGCCGAGGGCATACCCATCGAGGAGGACGACCGCCTCGGCGAGGCGCGGTACGGAGCGTGGACCGGCCGGAAGCTGGGGGAGCTGGCCAAGGAGGAGCTGTGGCGGGTGGTTCAGGACCAGCCGTCCGCGGCGCGGTTCCCGGACGGTGACGTCTATCCCGGAGAGTCGATGGCCCAGATGCAGTCGCGGGCGCTCGACGCAGTCAGGGGTCTCGACGCGGAGGTCGAGAAGGCCCACGGGGCCGACGCGATCTGGGTGGCCGTGTCCCACGGTGACGTCATCAAGTCGATCCTCGCGGACGCGGCGGGTGCGCACCTCGACCAGTTCCAGCGGATCCAGGTCGACCCTGCCTCGGTGTCGGTGGTTCGCTACACCGCGCGGCGGCCGTTCCTGTTGCGGAGCAACGACACCGGGGGAGACCTGGGCGCGCTCCGGCCGCCCCCCAAGAAGGCCGGCGAGGGCGACGGGTCCGAGGATCCGGCGGAGGCGCAGGTGGACTCGGACGACGCCGCCGTCGGCGGCGGTGCGGGTTAGGTTAGCGGTATGCCGGTCCACGACTTCGACCCGCCAGACCGGTTCGTCGTCGGCACCGTCGGCGAACCTGGGCAGCGGGTGTTCTTCCTCCAGGCGTTGAGCGGACGGCGGCTCGTATCGGTGTCCTGCGAGAAGGAGCAGGTCGCGATCCTCGCGGAGCGCGTCGACGACGTCCTCGACCAGTTCGCTGGAGAGGCCGCGGTCGCCGGGCCCGAGGACAACGAGCCGCTGGCGACGCCGATCGAGGACGAGTTCCGGGTGGCCACCCTCTCGCTGGCATGGGACCCCAACCGGGCGGTCATCGTCATCGAGGCGTTCGACGCCGACATCCCCGACACGGAGGAGGAGTGGGGCTCGGGTGAGGGTGACGAGTCGGCTGAGGTTCCCCAGGAGTTCCTCGAGTCGCTGGCGTCGCGGCAGTCGGTCCGGGTCGTCCTCAGCCCGCCGCAGGCCCGCTCCTTCGTCCGCCGCGCCAGGGCGCTGGTGTCCGCCGGCCGCCCGCCCTGCCCGTTCTGCGGCGGCCCGCTCGATCCGACCGGGCACGTGTGCCCGCGGGCCAACGGCTACAAGCGCTGACCGATGGACGGCCCACGGTCGGCCGCCGACGTCGAGGCGGTCGTCGAGGCGCTGACGGGAGGCGACCTGGAGATCGTCGGCCAGATCACCGACTCGTCGAACATCGCGCTGCTCTGCGAGGTGCAGGGCGCGGCGGCGGCTCCCGCGGCGGAGGCGACGGGGGCGCCGGTCCGGGTGATCTACAAGCCGGTTCGCGGGGAACGGCCGTTGTGGGACTTCCCGGACGGCACGCTGGCCGGACGAGAGGTGGCGACGTTCGCGGTGTCCCGGGCGGCCGGCTGGGACGTGGTGCCGCCGACGGTTCTGCGCGACGGACCGCTGGGGGTCGGATCAGTGCAGCTGTGGATCGGTGACCCGTTCGTGCCGCCCGTGAACGGTCGGCCCGTCGACATCTGCGCTCCGCGAAAGGTTCCCGACGGGTGGCTCTCGGTCATCGACGGCGAGGTGAGTGGTGGACGGGCCGTCAGCGTCATCCACGAGGACCGGGAAGACGTCCGGGACGTCGCCGTGCTCGACGCGGTCATCAACAACGGCGACCGGAAGGGATCCCACCTGCAGCGCGACCGCGTCGGTGCGCTCTGGGGGTTCGACCACGGGGTGACGTTCAGCCCGGACCCAAAGCTGCGCACCGTGCTGTGGGGCTGGGCCGGCGATCCGCTCCGGGACGTTGACGTCGAGCGGTTGGAGCGCCTCCTCGAGCTGCTCGACGACCCGACCTCGGCGTTGAGCGCCGATCTTGACCGCCTGCTGCCGCGCGGTGACGTGCGAGCGCTGGTCCGGCGGATAACCGCACTCTTGCGCTCGCGGCGGCATCCGCGACCCAGTGGCGGCTGGCCGGCCATTCCGTGGCCGGCTCTCTGACCGCCTGCTGCCCCCCGCTCACCGGCTGCCCGCTGCCCGACAACTCCGCACGTGATGACCTACTGGGCGTATGCGTCCGGAATGTCGGAATACTTCTCATCACGTGCGGAGTTGGTGACGGCTTGGTGAGGCGTCCGGAAGGCTCGTCTAGGCTCACGCCGTGATCTCGTGGCCCTCGCCGTTCCTGCCCGTGGTGCCGGGAACCGGCGGCCCTCTTCGGCTTCACGACACGATCAGCGGCGACCAGCACGAGATTGCCCCGGAGGGTCCCGTGACGATGTACGTCTGCGGCATCACGCCGTACGACGCGACTCACTTGGGGCATGCCGCGACCTACGTCACGTTCGACCTCGTGGTGCGCGCCCTGCGCGACGCCGGGCGGCCGGTGATCTACGTCCAGAACGTCACGGACGTTGACGACCCGCTGCTCGAACGCGCTCAGCGGGACGGGAAGGACTGGGAAGAGCTGGCGCGCGAACAGACCGCACTCTTCACCGAGGACATGACTGCGCTCCAGGTCATCGCGCCGACCTACTTCGTGGGCGCCGTGGAATCCATCCCGCTGATCGTCAAGGCGGTCGAGGAGCTCGAGGCGAACGGGTCCGCATACCGGCTCGATGCTCCCGAGGGCGGACAGGACGTGTACTTCGACGCGACGGTCCAGCCGGGCTTCGGCGCGGTCTCGCACCTCGACCGAGCGGAGATGCTGGAGCTCTTCACCGAGCGCGGCGGTGACCCCGACCGCGCGGGAAAGCGCAACGTCCTCGACCCGGTCCTGTGGCGCGCCCGCCGTGCCGGCGAACCGGCCTGGCCGGGCGGGGGACTCGGCGACGGCCGGCCGGGCTGGCATATCGAGTGCGCGACCATCGCCCTCCAACAGCTCGGCCTGCCCTTCGACATCCAGGGCGGAGGGACCGACCTCGTCTTCCCGCACCACGAGATGAGTGCCGGCCACGGGACTTCGTTGGCCGGCGTGGCACCGTTCGCGCGGACCTTCGTCCACCAGGCGATGGTGGGGTACGGCGGCGAAAAGATGAGCAAGTCCCAGGGCAACCTCGTGTTCGTCTCGGCGCTGCGGCAGCGTGGGGTTGACCCGATGGCGATCCGGCTGGCGCTCCTGGCCCACCATTACCGGACCCCGTGGGAGTGGTCGGAGGAAGTCTTGACCGAGGCGGAGAACCGGCTCGCCACATGGCGGGCCGGACTGTCGACCAACGGCGGCCCGGACGCCGACGGCACGCTCGCCGCCGTTCGGGCGCGCCTGGCCGACGACCTCGACACGCCAGGCGCACTGGCCGCCGTCGACGCCTGGGTCGCCCGGTCCCTCGCGGAGGGCGGCGACGTGCTCGGCGCGCCGGGGCTCGTCGGGCGCACATGCGACGCCCTCCTCGGGGTGCGCGTCTAGCACTCAGGACATCGGCCGCGACGGGAGGATCAGCGCGTCGAGGTTCCCTCGTCGCCACGCCGGCGCAGGTAGCGCTCGAACTCGCGAGCGATCGCGTCGCCGCTGGCCTCCGGCAGGTCCGCGGTGTCGGTCGACTCCTCGAGCGACTGGACGTACTTGGCCAGCTCCTCCTCGTCCTCCGCCAGCTCGTTGACGCCGCGCTCCCAGGCCCGAGCCGACTCCGGCAGATCCCCAAGCGGAATGGTGACGTTGAACAGCGACTCGAGCTTGCTCAGCAGCGCCAGGGTGGCCTTGGGCGAGGGTGAGCTCCCGGCGTAGTGAGGTACCGCCGCCCAGCAGCTGAGCGACGGGACGCCGGCCCGGTGTGCGGCGTCGGACAGCACCCCGACAATGCCGGTGGGCCCCTCGTACGTGCTCGACTCGAGGTCCAGCCGGTGGAGGACGTCCTCGTCGTCGGACGTGGCGGTGACCGGGATCGGGCGAGTATGCGGTACGTCCGTCAGCAGCGCGCCGAGCGTCACGAAGGTCGAGACGCCGAGCCGTTCCGCGTACTCGAGCAGCTCGAGCGTGAACGCCCGCCAGCGGGTGGAGGGTTCGATGCCCTCGACGAGCACGACGTCGCGCGACCCGAAGCCGGTGTCGCGCGCAACGAGGATGCGCGTGGTCGGCCAGACGATGCGCCGCTCGCCGTCCTCACGCAACACCTTGGGCCGGTTGACCTGAAAGTCGTAGTAGTCCTCCGGGTCCAGGGCGGCGATGGCATCGGCGTCCCAGACCGCGGAGAGGTGCTCGACGGCCGCCGATGCGGCCTCACCCGCGTCGTTCCACCCTTCGAACGCGGCCAGGAGCACCGGGTCGCGCAGCGGTGGCACGTCCTCGAACTCGAGCAAGGAACCTCCAGATCACGTCTCCGGTGGCGAACGCCGAACCGGAACCTCCACCCTATGCTGCCGTCCCGGGCGCGCGAGCCGCCTCCCTTGGCCGCGCCTAGACTTTTCGGTCGTGACCTCGCCCGCCGCGCGCGCGACATCGGTCCGGCTGCCGGCGGCGGTCCTGTGGGACATGGATGGGACGCTGATCGACAGCGAGCCGTACTGGATGGCCGAGGAGCACGCGCTGGTCGAGTCGTTCGGCGGGACGTGGACCGACGCGCACGCGCACGCCCTCGTCGGGAACCCGCTGGAGGTCTCGGCGCAGTACATCATCGACCACTCGGCGGTGGAGGCCGAGGTCACCGAGGTCGTGGACCGACTCATGCACGGGGTCATGAATCGAATTCGTGAGGCGGTTCCCTGGCGACCGGGCGCCCTTGAGCTCCTTCGCAGCCTGAACGAGGCGGGCGTCCCGAGCGCCCTCGTGACAATGTCGTGGCGCCCGCTGACCGACCTCGTCGTGTCGCTGGCGCCGGACGGGCTCTTCGACGTCGTCGTCACCGGCGACGCGGTCGGTCACGGGAAGCCGCATCCCGAGCCGTACCTCACCGCCGCCCGGCTTCTCGGCGTGGAGGCCGCCGACTGTGTGGCGATCGAGGACTCGCCGGCCGGGGTGGCCTCCGCGGTGGCCGCTGGTGTACCGACTCTCGCCGTGCCTCACGTCGTCCCGGTGCCGCGGATGGCCGGAGCGGTCCAGCTGCCGTCGCTGCGCGGGGTCGGGCCGGCGGACCTGTTGCCGGCCGTGTCCGCAGCTCGGCCCTTCGGCCGATAAGCCAGCCAACCACATACCGCCAGGCGGTATGCCCGGGAGGCCGCTCGGCGTGCCCCGTCAGGACTCCGCGCGTACCGAGATCACCCGCTTGCCGCGGGCGTGTCCGCTCTGGCTCGCCGCGTGCGCTTCTGCCGCCCGCTCCAACGGGAAAATCTCGGACAGCTCGACGTGGTACTCGCCGGCGTCGACCAGCCGTGCTACGTCGGCCAAGGCATACCAGGCCCGCTCGCCGTATCCCGATACGCGGGCCCCCTGGCTCGTCGCGGTGAAGTCTGCAGTAGTGACCACCTGATTGGGCTCGGGCGCCAGGGCGATCAGCTCGGTCAGGGACCCGGAGCCCGCGCAGTCGAGCACCGCGTCGACGCCCTCTGGCGCCAGACCTCGAACTCGCTCGCTGAGCCCCTCCCCGTAGGGGATCGCCTCCGCGCCCAGAGAGCGCAGGTAGTCCTGGTTCTGCTCGGAGGCGGTCGCGATGACACGGGCTCCCCGCTTCCTGGCCAGCTGAATCGCCGCAGTTCCGACGCCGCCGGACCCGCCCTCGATGAGCAGCGTCGTCCCCTCGCCGACGCCGAGCTCGTCGAGCACTCGGGCGGCGGTCTCGACGCTGAGGCCGAGTGTGCCGGCCTGGGCCCACGTGATCGAATCAGGTACCGGCGTGAAGGCTTCCAGCACCGCGTACTCGGCCGCTGTCGCGGACCCCAGACCGGCTACGCGGTCGCCGACCGCGACGCCCTCGACCCCTTCGCCGATTTCATCGACGATACCGGCGGCGTCGAGCCCGGGGATCGCGGGGAAGGACACGGGCACCATCCCATCGAGGTAGCCCGCGCGGAGCTTCCAGTCGTAGGGGTTCACGCTCGTCGCGTGCACGGCGACCCGGACCTGTCCCGGGCCGGCATGCGGCTCCGGGACGTCTTGGTTCAGCTGGAGGACCTCCGGGCCGCCGTATTGGGCGTACTGCAGGGCATACATATCCATTCCTTCCCGCGACACCCCGAGAGACCGGTTGGGACGTCGAGTCGGTGGATCCCGTCATCGGCGACCTGGCCAATGTCGCGCGCTGCCGCAGCGCGCGGCAATGGCACGAAAGGACTACGCCGGTACGAGTAGGCCCGCGTCACTCGTCAGCGGGTTCGACGCGACCCGACTCCTGCGGATCGACGGCGAGGAGCGACGCCTGGTCCGGCAGTGGCGGCGGAGTGCCGCCCCAGGCGGGGCAGATGGCTCGGTGCTCGCACCAGTCGCATACCCGGGAGGGTGACGGGCGCCAGTCGCCGGTGGTGGCCGCCCGTTCGATGGCGGCCCACAGCGCTCTGATCTTGCGTTCGGTGGCCAGCAGGTCGGCCTCGTCCGGGGAGTAGCGCAGCAGCTCGCGGTTCCCCAGGTAGACCAGCTGGAGCATGGTCGGGACGATGCCGCGCATCCGCCACAGCACCAGGGCGTAGAAGCGCATCTGGAACATGGCCTTGGCCTCGACGTACTCCGACGGCGAGCGCCCGGTCTTGTAGTCGACCACGCGCATCGCGCCGCTGGGGGCGACGTCGAGGCGGTCCACGTAGCCCCGCAAGGTCAGTCCGCCCACATCGGCCTCGACGTAGAGCTCACGCTCGGCCGGCTCGAGCCGGGTGGGGTCCTCGAGGGTGAACCAGGTGGCGACGAGCGCGGCCGCGTCGGCGAACCAGGACGCGTGATCAGGAGCATCGAGACCGTCGTCGGAGATGAGCGTGGCCAGCTCCGGCTCCTCTTCGACGAGCCGCTCCCACTCGGGGGCCAGCAGCTCGACCGCGCGTTCCGGCGTTCGGTCGGCGGCCGGGAGGTCGAAGAGGCGCTCGAGGACGGCGTGGACGAGGGTGCCTCGCGCCGCGGCGTGGCTGGGCGGCGTCGGCAGCCGGTCAATCACGCGGAACCGGTAGAGCAGCGGGCACACCATGAAGTCCGCCGCCCGGCTCGGCGACAGCGCGGCCGTGCGCTGGGGCAGCGGCTCACGCCGGCGCGGAGGCGCGGTCTGGACGGCGGTGCTCATGTCCCGGACTCTAGAACGTATGTGCGACTGGCTCGGGGAGGCGCGCCCGGTGAACCGGCGTACAACGCCGACGACACGTCGGTATGCGTCGCGCCAGCTCATTGCTCGATTCTGGCCGCCGGGGCCGACAGCTGCGGCGCTGGTCCACAGCACTGGCGACGACGCACCGCACTCAGGCGCGTCGACACGGATCTGCGAAGACTCTCCCGCTTCCAGACTGATGTTGTTGCCAGTTGGAACGACTCAATCTCGGCCCGAGCCACAACAACAGGAGTCTGGAAGCGGAGGGGCGCGGTCAGGAGAGAGGGCGCGGACCTGATCCACGAGCCCGACCCCGGGTCAGTCCTCCGGCTGGTAGCCCAGATTCGGACCCAACCACCGCTCGGCCTCGGTGAGCGACCAGCCCTTGCGGGACGCATACTCCTCGACCTGGTCCTGGCCGAGCCGTCCGACCACGAAGTACTGCGACGAGGGGTGTGAGAAGTACCAGCCACTCACCGCCGCGCCGGGCCACATCGCCATCGACTCGGTGAGGCGGATGCCGACCCGCCGCTCCACGTCGAGCAACGACCACAGCGTCGCCTTTTCGGTGTGGTCTGGGCAGGCGGGGTAGCCGGGCGCCGGCCGGATGCCGACGAACTTCTCCGCGAGGATGTCCTGGGCCGACAGGTGCTCGTCCGGCGCGTAGCCCCAGACGTCACGGCGGACCCGCTCGTGCAACCGCTCGGCGAACGCCTCGGCCAGCCGGTCGGCCAGCGACTCGAGGAGGATCGCGCTGTAGTCGTCGACGTTCGCCTTGAACTCCGCGACCTTCTCCGGGACGCCGAGCCCAGCCGTGACGGCGAACGCGCCGACGTGGTCGCGCAGCCCGGTCTCCTTGGGGGCCACGAAGTCGGACAGCGCTCGGTTGGGCACTCCCTCGCGGTGCTGGCCCTGTTGGCGCAACGTGTGCAGCGTCCCCAGAACGGAGGACCGTGTCTCGTCGGTGTAGACCTCGATGTCGTCGCCCACCGCGTTCGCCGGGAACAGCCCCAGCACGCCGTCGGCCTTGAGCCATTTCTCGTCGGCCATCCGGTCGAGCATCCGCTGGGCGTCGTCGTAGAGCCGCGACGCCGCTTCGCCGGTCGCGGGGTTGTTGAGGATGTCCGGGAACCGGCCCTTCATCTCCCACGCGTTGAAGAACGGCCCCCAGTCGATGTAGTCGCGCAGCTCGGCCAGCGGGTAGTCGTGCCAGGTGCGCACGAACTGGGTGAGCTCGTGGCGCGGGACGCCGGACTGCCGCTGGAGCAGCTCCTTTTCCTGCTGGGCGATGACGTGGGGGATGGGCGGCCGGTATGCGGACCAGTCCACCGGGGTGGCGTTGGCCCTGGCGGTCTCGAGAGACACCAGCGGCCGCTCGGAACCCTTCGCGGCGTGCCTCGCCCGCAGCGCGTCGTAGTCGGCCTTGAGCCCGTCGAGCAGCTTCGGGCGCAGCGCATCCGAGAGCAGCTGCGAGACGACCGGCACCGACCGCGACGCGTCCTTCACCCAGACGACAGGTCCGTGGTAGCGCTCGTCGACCTTGACGGCCGTGTGCGCCCGTGACGTCGTCGCGCCGCCGATGAGCAGCGGGATCTCGAAGCCCTGCCGCTCCATCTCCGAGGCCATCGTCACCATCTCGTCGAGCGAGGGCGTGATGAGCCCGGAGAGCCCGATCACGTCGGCCTGCTCGGTTTTCGCGGTGTCGAGGATCTTCTGCGGCGGCACCATGACGCCGAGGTCGACGACGTCGTAGTTGTTGCACTGGAGTACGACGCCGACGATGTTCTTGCCGATGTCGTGGACGTCCCCCTTGACGGTGGCCATGACGATCTTGCCCTTGGCCCGACTGGGCCCGCCACCGTTACCGGCCTTCTCGGCCTCGATGAACGGCACGAGGTAGGCGACCGCCTTCTTCATCACTCGCGCGCTCTTGACGACCTGCGGCAGAAACATCTTCCCGGACCCGAACAGGTCGCCGACGACATTCATGCCGTCCATCAGTGGGCCCTCGATGACCTCGATGGTCCGCCCACCCCGCGCGACGATCTCCAGGCGCAGCTCTTCGCTGTCGGTCTCCGCGTACTCGTCGATGCCCTTGACCAGGGCGTGGGTGATCCGTTCGGCCACCGGCAGCGACCGCCACTCCTGGCCGGCGTTCGGGTCGGCGTCCTCGGCGGCGGTGTTGAACCGGCCCGCGATCTCCAGCAGCCGCTCGGTGGAGTCGCTGCGGCGGTTGAGGATCACGTCCTCGATGCGCTCGCGCAGCTCACCGTCGACCTGGTCGTAGACGACGAGGGCGCCGGCGTTGACGATGCCCATGTCCATTCCGGCCTGGATGGCGTGGTAGAGAAACACGGCGTGGATCGCCTCGCGCACGGCGTTGTTGCCCCGGAACGAGAAGCTGACGTTGGAGACTCCGCCGGAGACGAGCGCGTGCGGCAGGTTTGCCTTGATCCACCGAGTCGCCTCGATGAAGTCGGTTCCGTATGCGGCGTGCTCCTCGATGCCGGTCGCGACGGCGAAGATGTTGGGGTCGATGATGACGTCCTCGGCGGGGAAGCCGATCTCGTCCACGAGGATGTCGTAGGCCCGACGCGAGATCCGTTGTCGGCGCTCGAGGTTGTCGGCCTGGCCCTCCTCGTCGAAGGCCATGACGACGACGGCCGCGCCGTACTTGCGGCACAGCCTGGCGTGCTCGACGAACGCCTCGACGCCCTCCTTCATCGAGATGGAGTTGACGATCGGCTTGCCCTGCACGCACTTCAGGCCGGCCTCGATGACCTCCCACTTGCTCGAGTCGATCATCAGCGGCACCCGGGAGATGTCGGGCTCGCTGGCGACGAGCTTGACGAAGCGGTCCATCGCCTCGACGCCGTCGATCATCCCCTCGTCCATGTTGATGTCGATGACCTGTGCGCCGGCCTCGACCTGCTGGCGGGCCACGTTGAGGGCGGTGGGGTAGTCGCCCTCCTTGATCAGCCGCCGGAACCGAGCGCTACCAGTGATGTTCGTCCGCTCGCCGACATTGACGAACAGCGATTCCTCGGTGACATTGAGCGGTTCGAGACCGGACAGGCGCAGCGCCGGCGCCACGTCGGCCGGGACGTGCGGCGCCTTGCCGTCGACGGCCTTGCTGAACATCGCGATGTGGTCCGGCGTGGTCCCGCAGCAGCCGCCGACGAGGTTGACCAGGCCGCTGCTCGCAAACTCCTCGACGATCGAGGCCATCTGCTCGGGCGTCTCGTCGTACTCGCCGAAGGCGTTGGGCAGCCCCGCGTTCGGGTAGCAGGAGACGAAAGTGTCGGCGATCCGGGCCATCTCGGCGAGGTAGGGGCGGATCTCGTCGGCGCCCAGCGCGCAGTTGAGGCCCACCGCGAGAGGGCGCGCGTGGCGGATCGAGTTGTAGAACGCCTCGGTCACCTGGCCCGAGAGGGTCCGACCCGAGGCGTCGGTGATGGTGCCTGAGACGATGACCGGCCAGCGGCGCGCATACTCCTCGAACAGCGTCTCGCAGGCGAAGATCGCCGCCTTGGCGTTGAGGGTGTCGAAGATCGTCTCGATGACGAGCAGGTCGGCGCCGCCGTCGACGAGGCCGCGCGCCTGCTCGAGGTATGCGGCGACCAGCTCGTCGTAGGTGATGTTGCGCTTGCCCGGGTCGTCGACGTCGGGCGAGATCGAGGCGGTGCTGTTGGTCGGGCCGAGGGCGCCGGCGACGAAGCGGGGCCGGTCGGGGGTCCGCTCGGTCATCGCGTCGCACTCGGCGCGTGCCAGCCGGGCGGCGGCGACGTTCATCTCGTACGCGAGGTCGCTCATGTCGTAGTCGCGCAGGCTGATCGCGTTGGCGTTGAAGGTGTTGGTCTCGACGAGATCGGCGCCGGCGGCGAGGTACTCGCGGTGGATCCCCGCGATGACATCCGGAGCCGTGAGGACCAGCAGGTCGTTGTTGCCGCGAAGGTCGCCGGGCCAGTCGGCGAACCGCTCACCGCGGAAGTCCCGCTCTGCCAGGCCTTGCCTCTGGATCATCGTGCCCATGGCGCCGTCGAGGACGAGGATCCGTTCGGCGAGGAGCGCGCGCAGCTCCGCGGTGGCGTCAGGGCGCAGGTTCGGTTCGGTCACGATGGCCTTCAGGGGTCGGTCGACGACCCCCCAGTATGAGGGCCGGCCCACAGCCGGCGCACGGAGGTATCACGATGCGATGACGTAGTGTCGTCGCATGACCGCCGGGCCCGGCACCACGGCGCCCTACGGCTGGCGCCTCGGGGCGATTCACGGCATCCCGGTCTATCTCGGCCGGTCCTGGCCGATCATTGCTGTCGTCGTCGTCCTGACCTTCGGTCCTACCGTGCCGACGCCAACGGGGGACAGCGGGGGAGCCTTCGGGTATGCGGTCGGCGTCGCCTACGCGGTTCTGCTGCTGGTGTCGGTCCTTGCGCACGAGGCGGGTCACGCCTTGGTGGCCCGCCGGTTCGGTTTTCGGGTGGACCGGGTGGTCGCCGACCTCTGGGGCGGGCACACCGTCTACGACAGCTCGACGTCACGGCCCGCTACTAGCGCGGCCATTTCGGTGTGCGGACCGATCGCCAACCTCGCCCTGGCGGCGATTGGGTATGCGGCGCAATCCCTGGCCCCAAACGGGGTAGTGGGGCTGCTGCTGGGCGCCCTGTGGCTGACCAACGCGTTCGTCGGGGTGTTCAACCTCCTGCCGGGCCTGCCGCTCGACGGCGGCTACCTCGTCCATGCGCTGGTGTGGAAGGTGACCGGCGACCGGAACCGCGCGCTAATCGTTGCCGGCTGGCTCGGTCGGGTCGTCACCGCAGCCGTCGTCCTCTGGCTCGTCGGCCGGCCCTTGCTCCTCGGGCGCCAGCCGTCGCTGTTCACGATCGTCTGGTGCGGGCTCATTGGTGCCTTCCTCTGGGTGGGGGCCTCCAACGCCATCCGTGCCGGGCAGTCGCGGCGGGTGATCGAGCGGGTACCGCTGACGCAGGTGCTACGACCGGCGGTCGTCGTCGGAGCCGCCGAGCCGGTGTCCTCGGTCTTGGCGCGCCTGGACGGTGCAGCGTCCGGTGGCCGGTTCGTCCCAGCATCGATACTCCCCAGAGGGCCCGGCGGTTCCGCCGGGCGAGAGACGCCGGTGGTTGTCGTGGTGGGGCGCTCGGGCGAGGCCATGGGCATCGCGGATCTGGAGGCGGCGCGCTCGATCGACCCGGCGCGGCGGAGTTCGGTCCCGGTCGAGGCGGTGGTCGGCCGTCAGCCCGACGGATGGATCGTGGTGGTCGACTCGCAGGACGGTGATGTATCGGGGCTGGTCAGCGCCGTGGCCGCCGGTGGGCCGTCGGCGCCACCGACGTTGCTCGCCGTGACATCGGCCGGCGAGGTCCTCGGAACGGTGACCCTCGCGGATCTGTCGGCGGCCTTCTCGCGCTGATCCGGAGCACAGGCTCCGCTCGAACCGCCGGCGCCCTCGAATCGACGCTGTCCACAAGCCATGCCCGCGTCGTCCCACGGTCCACAGCCTGACGAACCGGTCTGGGGACCCGCGCCGGGGCGCGGTTGGCTCGGGGGGCAGGCAGCGGGTGGCGGCCTAGAGGCGAGGGAGCGGGCCATGGCGGTTCGGCGGGGCGACGTGGAGACCGATGCGGACGACGCGACGACAGTGCCGGCTGTGAACGAGGTGCG
>JBKPKI010000244.1:0-5525 GCA_046731055.1 Actinomycetota bacterium
CACCTGGAGGGCGATGGCGGCCGTATGCGTGTCCGGCCGGGTCATCACGGAGGCGAACAGCACGTCGTTCCAGCCGAGGAGGAAGGCGAAGATCCCGGAGACGACGATCGCCGGCCCGCTGAGCGGGAAGATGATCCGGACAAGGATCTGGATGTTGGAGGCGCCGTCGATGCGCGCCGCCTCCTCCAGCTCCTTGGGCAGTCCGCGCAGGTAGGTGACCATGACCCACGTCGAGAACGGCAGGGCGAACGTCAGGTACGCGATGAACAGTCCCCAGAGGGTGCCGATGATGGCGATCCCGAGGGTGCTGCCAATCGACGAGAAGAGCACGAAGACGGGCAACAGCATCAGGGTGCCGGGGATGCTCTGGAACCCGAGCAGACCCCGCAGGATCGTGACCCGGCCCGAGAACGCGTACCGGACCAGGACGTAGGCGGTGGGGACGGCGATCAGCGCGGAGGCGATCGCCACGGCACCGGCCACGACGACGCTGTTGACCAGGGCCTTGCTGAGCCCGACCGTGGTCCAGATCTTCGTGTAGCTCTCGCCGGAGAAGCTGCTAGGCCAGAACTCACCGGACGCGACTCCGGCGTCGGAGTTGAGCGAGGCCAGCACGATGTATGCGACCGGGACGAGCACGAGCAGGCACAGAATCGTGGTCAGGACGGCCAGCAGGGGCGTCGGCATGAGCCGGTGGGCCTCCTCGGACCCCGCTCGTCCCCTGACCGGGCGTCCCGCGGGCGCGGCGGTGGCGGTGGCGGTGCTCATCACTTTCCTCCCTCTTCGTGGACATCGAGCCGGACCGCCCGCAGGTAGATGAACAGGGGGATGGCGATGATGATCAACGAGACGATGGCCATGGCGGCGGACAGGCCGAACCGCAGGCTTGTGAAGCTCGTGGCGTAGACGATCATCGGCATGACGTTGACGGACTCGGGGGCGGGTGCCCCGAAGAGGACGTACGGCAGCGTGAAGTTGTTGATGTGGTTGAGGGTGGCCAGCAGGAAGGCCAGCGCCAGGGGGCCCTTGAGGTAGGGCAGCACGATGTAGCGCAGCTTCGGCCACCATGGCGCCCCGTCCAGCGCCGACGCCTCGTGCACCTCACCGTCAACGGACTGCAGCCCGGAGAGGGCGAGCAGGTAGATGAACGGCCAGGCGGCCCAGATCTCGACGAGGATCAGCGTCCAGTAGGCGGTCGGGCCGCTCAGCCAGAGCTGGTCGCCGATGCCTACCTTGCTCAGCAGGCTGTTGACGATGCCGTCGGGCTGCAGCATGGTCCGCCAGACCGTTGCGACGACGAAGGACGGCAGGACGTAGGGAATGAGGAAAATCGCGCGAACCAGCGCACGGCCGCGGTACTTGTTCTGCGTGACGATCGCGGCGGCCACTCCGATCGGCACGGTCACGATAGTGCTTATAACCGCGAACGAGATGCTGATCCAGATCGCCGCGGGCAGGCCGGCGCTCATCGCCTCGACGTAGTTCGCCAGGCCGACGAACGGGGCGCTGAGCCACCGGCGGAGCGTGTACTGGTCGAGGTCGGTCAGCGAGATCCAGACGCCGATCAGGAACGGGATGACGATGATGAGTGTGATCAACACCCCGCCCGGGATCAGCATCCACAGTGGGCGCTGCCGCTTGGACAGTGGCCGGACCTTCTTGGGTGATGGTTGCTGCCCGGCCGCGCCAGGGGTGGCGGCGGGCGCCGCCACCCCCTGCCCGGTGACCGGCGCGTTGGCGCTGCTCATTGCTGGCTACTTCCTACTTCGCCCGGTCGACGGCCGACTGGGCCGCCTTCTGGGCCGTTGCGAGCCGGGCCGTCAGGTCGGCATCGGAGACCGAGCCCTTGGACAGGTCCGGGATCGACTGGACGACGACGTTGGTCAGCGCCAGCTGGGTGTCGCCCCACGCGCCGGTGAACGGGGTGGCGACGGACTTGGCCGACGCCTCCGCGAAGATCGCCAACTTGACGTCCGACTTCAGGGCCGCCGCCGACTGGGCGTTGACCGGAAGGTTGCCGAAAATCTTGAAGTACTCGTCCTGGATGGCCGGGTCGGTGAGCATCTTGACGAACTGGAAGGCCAGGTCCTTGTTCTGGCTGTAGTCCGCCACGACGACGTTGTCCCCCGAGAGGATGCTGGCCGCCTCCTTGCCGCCCGAGGGGAGAGAGGTCGCGCCCGGCGGCACCGTCGGCATCAACGCGTACGCGTACTTGTCCTTGATGTCGCTCTTGTCCAGGGTCGGCGCCGACGTGTAGGTCGTCATCGGGAAATAGGCCGCCTTGCCCTGCGAGAACGCCGCGAGCGCCTGCGCGTTCGACCAGCCGATGGACGCCGGGTCGACGGCCTTGTCTTTGGTCAGCCAGCCGAAGTAGGTGTCGTAGGCCTTCTTGGTGGTCGGGTCGTCCAACTTGGCGGTCTTGCCTTCGATGAGGGGGTTACCGGCCTGGATCGACATCCCCCAGGCGAACTTCCACGGGTCGAAACCGTCCTTGTAGGCGATGGCCAGCCCGAAGACGCCGCCGGTCGTCAGCTTCTTGGCCTGCGCGCCCAGCTCGTCCCACGTGGTCGCCGGCTTGTCGATCCCGGCCGCCTTGAGCAGGTCCTTGTTGTAGGCCATGACGAACGGCCGGCTGTTGAAGGGGATCCCGACCAGGTTGTTCTCGTCCGGGCCCGAGATGCCGAGCGTCGCGGGGACGAACTTGTCCTTGCCCCCGAGCGCCGTCCACTCCTTGTCGGTGAGCTTGACGAACGCCCCCGTCCCGTAGGCGGTCGGGGTGAACGTGGTGCCAAGGCTGTACACGTCAGGTCCCTGCCCAGAGACCACCGAGGTCTGGATCTTGGTCAGCTCGTCGTTCGCCGAGGCGAACGTCTCGAACGCAACGGTGGCGCCGGTCTGGGCCTTGAACTTCGCTGACGTCGACTCGAACCAGGCCTTCTGCTCGGCCGGGTACTGCGCGTTGTTGCCGATGTAGACGTTGAGGGTCTTGCCAGCCCCCGCGTTGGTGTCTGTCCCGGTGCTGCCGCCGCTGCTGCTGCACGCGGCAAGCGTCACGGCCACGACGCCAACGCTCCCCAGGGCCGCCACTGATCGCATCTTACGAAACATGGGTTTGCTCTCCTTTAAGCAAGGCCTCCGGTCACAGATGACATCCGGTCATCTGCAGGGGCGCTAACGGATGGTTCCGCGCTGCCGAGGCGGGCAACAATGAGTTGCCATTTGTTGTCTTCCGATCTGTGGTTCCGGCGGCTTGCGAGGGACACTGCGAGGGTGCACACATCCGCCACCTCCCAGACTGGCAGCGTTTCACTCGCTGTGCACGGCGGGACCGTCCGCGATGGAGGCGGCCCGGTGACCCTCGACGGTACGCTCACACGGCTCGCCACGGTGTTGGCTGACGTCGACCGGCTGGGGGTCGCATACTCGGGCGGCGTCGACTCCTCGGTGTTGATGAGCTTGGCCACTCGGCTCCTGGGTCCCGCGAACGTCGTCGCGCTGCTCGGGGTCTCGCCCAGCTTGGCCAGCGACGAGCGGGCGGGCGCCCACGAGGTCGCTGCCGCCGTCGGTGTGCCGCTCATCGAGGTCGCCACCCACGAGGGCGATGTCGCCGCATACCGGAGAAACGGGCCCGACCGGTGTTTCCATTGCAAGGACGAGCTGTTCAGCCGTATCTCGGACGAGGTCGTCGACCGGCTGGGACTGGACGCAGTCGCCTATGGCGAGAACGCCGACGACGCTCGGCGTCCAGATCGGCCGGGGAGCCGGGCCGCCACCGCCCACGGAGTGCTGCGGCCGCTGGCGGATCTGGGCCTCACCAAGACCGATGTGCGCGCGCTGGCCCGCGAGCTCGGGCTCCCGAATGCGGACAAGCCGGCGGCGCCCTGCCTGGCCTCGCGCATACCGCACTTCGCCGAAGTCGACCCGGCCAAGCTGGCCCAGGTCGAGGCCGCCGAGCACGCGCTGCGGACGCTGGGGTTCGTCGACTGCCGCGTGCGGCACCACGGGGACATCGCTCGCGTCGAGCTGCCCGAGGAGGACCTGGTGCATGCAGTGTCGCCTTCGGTGCGCGGGCCTGTGATAGAGGCGGTGCGAGCGGCGGGTTTCCGGTTCGTGACCGTTGACCTGGCGGGCATCCAGTCGGGCGCGTTCACGCTTCCACTGGTGGCCGTGACCGATGACTGAGCGATCGGTCGTCATCGAGGGGGTCGCCGAGCTCGACCTCGACCGAGTCACCCGACGCGGCTACCCCGAGGCGGTCTTCTGCGAGGGCAAGTCGGAGGCACAGGTCCGGCAGATCGCCATCGCGCTGCGCACGGTTGGTGGCCCAGCGCTGTTCACCCGGTGTTCGTCGGGCCACCTCACCGTGTTGCGCGAAGTACTGCCCGACGCCGCCGTCGACGACCTCGCGAAGCTCGTGGTGTGGCCCGCGTCGCCGCCCCAACCCGTCGGAGGACGTGTTGTCGTCCTCTGTGCAGGCACGTCTGACGTGCCGGTCGCTCGCGAGGCGCTGTTGACTGCCCGGCATCTTGGCCGTGACGCCGAGCTCGTCGTCGACGTGGGCGTGGCCGGGTTGCATCGCGTGCTGGGCCGGCTCGACCTGCTGCGCGCGGCGCGGGTCGTCGTCGTTGTCGCGGGGATGGACGGTGCGCTCCCGAGCGTCGTTGCCGGCCTGGTGTCGGTACCGGTCGTGGCGGTGCCGACGTCGGTGGGGTACGGCGCGGCGTTCGAGGGGCTCGCTGCGCTGCTGGCGATGCTCAACGCCTGCGCGCCAGGCGTGGCGGTGGTGAACATCGACAACGGCTATGGCGCGGGGCACCTCGCGGCGCAGATCGCAGCGCCGGCCTAGCGTTTCGGTGCTCACGTAGGCTCGGCGGCCTTCCCGGAGCGTGTATGCGTCGGGCGCAGCTGCGCGGTGACCGAGGCTCCTGCCTTGAGCCCGGCGCGCTCCGTGCCCGCGACCGCAGCGGCCAGGACGTCCTGGACGGGTCGGTCGACCTCGGCGGCGACCCGAGCGACGTCGTCGAACTCCGGGGTCGCCCGGACCACCACGCCTTCACGATGAGCGACCTTCACGGCAACGGGCTGCCCGACGACGAGCACGTCCACCCATCCTCGCTCGAGCGCCCGCCGATAAACGACCGCCTCACGCACACCGATGGTGCTGGTCAACCGGAAGATCTCCTCGCGCAACTCTTCAACGTCGGCCGAGGCGCTCAGGACGGAGACCGTGTGTGCGGGCCGGCCCTTCTTCATGAGGATGGGAGTCAGCCAGGCATCGGCGGCGCCGGCGTCGAGCAGGCCGGCCAGCACGGTGGGCCAAACGCGGGGGTCGAGGTCGTCCACGTTGGCCTCGAGGACGGTCATCGGCTCCGCGACCGTGCCCGCTCTGGCGGCGGCCCGGCGGCCGAGGACGACCCGGACCACGTTCGGCCTTTCCGCCGCATCGCGGCTCCCGGCTCCCACTCCCGTGGCCAACGCCTCGAGCGCGGGCAAGTCGCCCTGGGACGTGGCCAGCGTCGTCACCA
>JBKPKI010000245.1:0-3435 GCA_046731055.1 Actinomycetota bacterium
CGGGGATCGCCGGCGTGGTCACCGCCGCCGTCGTCGACCCCGGCTCTGCGCTCGTCGTGGCCGTGGCCGTCGCACTCGGACTTCTCGTCATCGGCCTCCTGGAGTGGACCCACCGCCGCAGCAGCGGTTTGGGTCACCCCGTCCACGGCGCCGACCTCGGCGTCTCTGCCGATCGGGACCGCGGCAGGGACCGGGACACCCTGCGGGCCCTCGACGAGATCCGCGCCGCTCGCGCTCACGAAGCCGGCCTGGCGCAGCCGTGGTCTGTCGGCGCCCCGACCGCCGGAACCGCGCACGCCGCCGTCAGTCACGCCCTGCGCTCGATCTGAGGGCGCCTCGGATCGTCCGCAGGACGTTCCGAGTCACCCACCCCACCGGACTCAGATCTCTCCCGGTTTTGGAGCCGTCCTGGCGAATTCGCGGGAAGGATCTGAGTCCGGTCGGGGAAGGCCGTGGTTGACCTCGCTCGTGCGTCCAGCGCACTCTTCTTGGCGTGGAGTACTGGACCATCGAGGTGCTGGACGGAGAACTGTCTGCCCTGCGATGGCGGGACGCCTACGGTGACGCTCTCGTGGAAGCGGCACAGACCAACTTCGTCGTCGACTGGCAGTGGACGGTGCATCCGTGGGGGGTCGCCCTCGAGCTGGGGTTTGCCGAGGAGGACCACTGGGGCCGGTTCCGGGCGCTGCCGGTTGTCCGGGCCGTCCTGGACGCGGTGCCTGACCGAGTCAACGGCCTGTTGATCTACACCGGCCGGGGCGGCTCGCATGGCTCCTTGGTGCCTCGTCGTCCTCGTCCCGCACCCAGCTCGGCGGCAGCGGAGGCACCGGTCCCCATGCAGCGTGTTGAGCTGGATGTCGCGGCTCGTCTCGAGCCGGCGCCGTTCGCGTCTGTCTGACATCAGGGCACGAATCGGCTAGAGGTCGGTCACCTCGAACCGCTCGTCCGGATCGGCGATCGCGTCCTGCTCCGCAATGAGCGCCATCTCCTCGGCGCCGGACTCGTGCGTCGCCGCGAGTACCGCGTACATCGTCGCGGCTGTGCGCGAGAGTGCCACGCGTGGTCCGTCGGTGAGGGTATGCGCGAGGAAGACCGCCGCCGTGACGTCGCCGCCGCCGCGCACAGTCATCGGCAGCAGCGGCGTGGACACCAACCACCGGCCCTCGGGTGACGAGCACACCATCTGGATCTCGTCGTTCGGGGTGTCGGTGGTCAGCACGCTGGTGGCGAGCACGGTGGCCGGTCCCATCCGGTGGAGCTGCTCGGCCGCAGCGACGACGTCCTCCACCGTGGAGACCGGTCGCCCGGTCAGGAACTCCAATTCGAACTGGTTGGGGGTGACGATGTCCGCGGCCGGTAGGACGGAGTCGCGCATGAACTCCGGGATCCCTGGCCGCACGAAGAACCCGCGGCCCACGTCACCCATCACCGGGTCGCAGCAGTAGACGGCGTCGGGGTTGGCCGCCTTCACACGAGCGACGGCGTCGAGGACGACCTCCCCGACGGCCTCCGCGCCCTGGTACCCGGACAGGACCGCGTCGATGGTCGGGAACGCGCCGCGGTCCTCGACGCCGTTGATGACCTCGCGCACGTCCTCCGGGGCGATGAGCGGACCGCGAACCGCGCCGTACCCGGTGTGGTTCGAAAAGGTCACCGTCAGAACGGGATAGACGTCATGCCCGAGCCGCTGGAGCGGAAAGACCGCCGCAGAGTTCCCCGCGTACCCGTAGGCGACGTGCGACTGGATCGAGAGAATCCGCATACCGAGCAAGCCGTCAGGCGACCCGCGGCGGGCCGCCGCCTTCGGCGACCATCGGCTTTCCCGCGGCATTCCACGCCTGCATGCCGCCGGCCACGTTGACCGCGTCGATGCCCTGCTGCGCCAACCACGCGACGACGCGTCCGGACCGGTTGCCGCTGCGGCAGACCACCGCGAGCGGTCCTTCGCCGATTGGAAGTTCCCCGAGCTGCGAGGGCAGGTCACCCATCGGAATGAAGACCGCCTCCGGCGCGTGACCGGCGTCCCATTCGTTCTGCTCGCGCACGTCGACCATGACCGCGTCGTCGGGCAGGTCGGACACGAACACGACGGGCACATTGGGCTGGCTCGACATGCCCGTCAGTGTGGCAGAGGTCGCTACTTGAGCAGCCGGGACATCCGCCGGTCGGCCAGCGGCTTGCCGCCCGTCTGGCAGGTCGCGCAGTACTGAAGCGACGAGTCGGCGAACGACACCTCGCGGACCGTGTCACCGCATACGGGACAGGGCTGGCCGGTGCGGCCGTGAACCCGCATACCCTCTCGTTTGGCGTCCTTGAGCTCGGCGGCAGGCTTGCCCGAGGCGGCGACCACGGCGCCGGCCAGGGTGTCGCGCAAGGCGGCATACACCCGCTGGACCTCCTCCGGCTTGAGGGAGCCGGCGATGGCGAAGGGCGACAGCTTGGCGACGTGGAGGATCTCGTCGGAGTAGGCGTTGCCAACGCCCGCGAGGAACTCTTGGTCGCGCAGCAGTCCCTTGATCTGGGTGCGCCGCCCCTCGAGCATCGCGGCGAACGTGGCCTCGTCGAAGTCGTCCGCCATCGGATCGGGGCCGAGCCGGGCGATGCCGGGCACCTCGTTGACGTCGCGGACGATGTATGCGGCGAGGGACTTCTTCGTGCCGGCCTCAGTGAGGTCGAATCCCGACCCGTCGGAGAACCGCACGCGGAGGGCTATCGGCGACTTGCCCGGGCGCATGCGGGTGTCGGGCAGTGCGTCGGACCAGCGCAGCCATCCCGCGCGGGCCAGGTGGAAGACGAGATGGATGCCGTCGGCGTCGAGGTCGAGGAACTTGCCGTGGCGCGACCACCCGTCGACCGGAGCGCCGGCGAGCGCCGTGGGCGGGGGGTCGAAGGTCTTGAGGACGGAGAACGATGCCAGCTCGATCTCGGCTACGGCGAGGCCGTCCGTCCGCTCGGCGAGGAAGTCGACGAGCGCCTGAACCTCCGGCAGCTCCGGCACGTCGACATTCTTCCATTGGAGGGCTGTCAGTCAGCGGCGGTCGAGTGGGTAGTCGGCCTGCCTCGTCTGTGCCGACCGACGGCCGGACTCTTCCTGCCGTCACGATCGCCTCGACCGCTACCGGTCGTCTTGACGCCAACTGCGCCGGGCCTCTCTGCTGACTAATGAGTGCGGCTCGGCCGCGACCGCCAAGGCGTGTGGTCCGCCGGCCGAGACACCGACCACGGCGAACTCGGCCAGCGACAGGTGATCCGCGATGGCCCGGACATCCTAGGCGGCGTCGGCCACCAATCGCCCGGGCCGCCGGTCCGACCGGCCATAGCCGGGCCGGTCATAGGTCAGCATCCGCGCCCCCCATTTGGTGAAGTCGAACTCGCGCGGGTGCAGGTAGCGGCTGCCAGGAGATCCGTGCAGGTACAACACCGGCCGCCCTGTCC
>JBKPKI010000246.1:0-10638 GCA_046731055.1 Actinomycetota bacterium
GGTGGACGACGAGGTCACCGTGCCGCGGCGACCACGCGTCGACCTGCCGCGGGACCGTTCCCGATGTGTTGACGACGAGGACGTCCCCCCGATAAAGGAACCGGCCGATGTCACGGAACTGGACATGGTCAAGACCGCCCGGACGCGCAACGAGCAGGCGGACGCCGTCGCGAGGAACGCCCCGAGACTCAGCGGGGCCGACGGCGGTGACCGAGTCCGGCGAGGGAAATCGCGTGGTGGGCGTCCCGGGAAGCGCGGTCACGCGAGGACCTCCGCAGCGGCGTAGTCGCTCGCCCGGTACCGCCCGCTCGGTGGTGCCGCCTCGAGCAGCCGCAGCAGTGCGGGGACGACGGTCTCCGGAACGGGTCGGTCACTGATGTCCTCGCCCGGGAACGCGGCCTGGTGCATCGCCGTGCGCATGTCACCGGGGTCAACGGCATACCACCGCAACGACGGGTGCTCGGCCGCGAAGGTGCCGACGAGGTGGTCCAGCGCCGCCTTGCTCGCGCCGTAGGCGCCCCAGCCCTCGTAGTGCTCGACCGCGGCGTCGGACGAGACGGCGAGGACTGTGCCGCTGGCGGCCGTGAGCTCCGGAAGCAGCTCTCGGGTGAGCGCCGCCGGCGCCACGACATTCGTCTCGAGAACCGCGTGGAAGGTAGCCGAGTCGAGCTCGGCGAGCGGTGGCTGCGGGCTTCCGCCCAGCTCACTGGCGTTGTGGACGAGCAGGTCGAGGTGGCCCCGCCTCCGGACCGCAGCGAGGAGCTCGGCTCGATGCGCTGGGTCGGTCACCGACCCTGGGACGGCGTCCACCGTGGTCCGCCGACTCAGTTCCGCGGCGACCGCGGCCAGCCGGTCGGCGCCGCGAGCGTCCAGGACGAGGCCCCAGCCGCCCTCGGCGAGGGTGGTGGCCAGGGCGTGGCCCAAGCCGGCGGAGGCGCCCGTGATCAGGGCGGTACGTGATGGGGATGTCATGACCCCATCGTCAAACTTCAAGTCGACTTGAAGTCAAGGCTAGACTCGAACCATGGCCAAGGACCCGCTCACCGTCGCCGAGGTGGCCAGCCGCAGCGGCTTCGCGCCGTCCGCGCTGCGGTTCTACGAGGCCAAGGGCCTGATCGAGGCGTCCCGCACGTCGGGGCGACAGCGCAGGTACGCGCGGGCTGTGCTGCGCCGCCTCGCCTTCATTCGCGCCGCCAGCAACGTCGGCCTCAGCCTCGACGAGATCGCCGCCGAGCTCGACACCCTGCCGCAGGGGCGGACCCCGAACGCGGAGGACTGGCAGCGGATCTCCGAGGACTGGCGAGCCCGGCTGGACGAGCAGATCGGCGCCATCGAGGCCCTGCGCGACCGGCTCGACGGCTGCATCGGGTGCGGCTGTCTCTCGCTGCGGACCTGCTCGCTCTACAACCCCGAGGACGTCATCGGGACCCGCATGTCCGGAGCCGGCCGGCTGCCCGAGCTGCTCCGTCGTCCGGTGGCGCGCGAGCACGAGAGGGCACAGCCTGTGCGCGGCATACCGGAGTCGGTCGTCGGTGAGAGATAACCTCGCCCCGGGGCTCTGCCCCGAGCACCGGATACCGAAAGGACCTTGGTGGCCAGCGCCAAACCCAGCACCAACGGGGACTACACGGCCCGCCATCTGCAGGTGCTCGAAGGCCTCGAGGCGGTCCGCAAACGCCCGGGCATGTACATCGGCTCGCGCGACAGCAAGGGCCTCATGCACTGTCTCTGGGAGATCATCGACAACGCCGTCGACGAGGCGCTCGCCGGCGCGGGCACGCACATCGAGGTCGTCCTGAGGGCCGACCGGTCGGTCGAGGTCGTCGACCAGGGCCGCGGCATCCCGGTCGACACCGAGCCGCGCACCGGCCTGTCCGGGGTCGAGGTCGTTTTCACCAAGCTGCACGCAGGCGGCAAGTTCGGAGGCACCTCGTATGCGGCGACCGGTGGCCTCCACGGGGTCGGTGCCTCGGTCGTGAACGCCTTGTCGGCGCGGCTGGACGTCGAGGTGGACCGGGGCGGCAAGACCTACGGGATGAGCTTCCGGCGAGGGGAGCCCGGGGAGTTCGCAGACCCTGGTGAGAAGAGCCCGGAGGCGAGCTTTGCCGCATACCAGAAGAAGGTCGCCCTTCCGGTCGTCGGCAAGGCGAAGCGAGGGGTGACCGGATCGCGGGTGCGGTTCTGGCCCGACCACGAGATCTTCGAGCCTGGCGCGGAGCTGGACCTCGAGCAGGTGACCGCCCGGGCCCGCCAGACCTCGTTCCTGATCCCCGGGCTGGCTCTGGTGATCCGCGACGAGCGCGGTCTGCCCGGGACCCCCGGGGAGGACGGGGTTCACGAGGAGACGTTCGTCCACCACGGTGGGATCACCGAGTTCGTCGACTTCCTCGCGCCCGACGCGCCGGTGACCCAGGTGTGGCGGCTGCAAGGGTCGGGGACATTCACCGAGAACGTCCCGGTGCTCGACCCGGCCGGTCACATGACGATGACCGAGCTGACTCGAGACTGCACCGTGGATGTGGCGCTGCGGTGGGGGACTGGCTACGACGCCAAGGTTCAGTCGTTCGTCAATATCATCGCCACGCCCAAGGGCGGCACCCACGTGCAGGGTTTCGACCAGGCGTTGCTCAAGGTGTTCCGCAAGCAGCTGGAGCTCAACGCGCGGCGGCTCAAGGTCGGCACCGACAAGGTCGAGAAGGAGGACGTCCTCGCCGGGCTCACCGCAGTCGTGACGGTCCGACTGGCCGAGCCGCAGTTCGAGGGCCAGACCAAGGAGGTCCTCGGCACGTCTGCCGTCCGGACCATCGTCGCCCGTGTCGTCGAGCAGGAGCTGACCGAGCGGATCACGAACCCGCCGCGCGGCCAGAAGCAGGAGGCGGCAACCCTCTTGGAGAAGGTCGTCTCGGAGATGAAGTCGCGAATCAGCGCGCGGCTGCACAAGGAGACGCAGCGCCGCAAGACCGCGCTCGAGTCCTCCTCTCTCCCAGCCAAGCTGGCCGACTGTCGCACGCACGACGTCCATCGCTCGGAACTGTTCATCGTCGAGGGCGACAGCGCCCTGGGCACCGCAAAGCTGGCGCGCTCGTCGGACTACCAGGCGCTGCTGCCAATTCGCGGCAAGATCCTCAATGTACAAAAGGCGTCGATCGCCGACATGCTCAAGAACGCCGAATGCGCGGCGATCATCCAGGTGATCGGCGCCGGGTCGGGGCGCACGTTCGATCTCGACGCGGCCCGCTACGGCAAGGTGATCATCATGAGCGACGCCGACGTCGACGGCGCCCACATCCGCACCCTGCTGCTCACCCTGTTCTTCCGTTACATGCGGCCGCTGGTCGAAGCCGGTCGGGTGTATGCGGCCATGCCGCCGCTGCACCGGCTCGAGGTCCTCAACGGGGCCGGTAAGAAGAACGAGTACGTCTACACGTACAACGAGGCCGAGATGCGGCGCACCCGAGCGGCGATCGAGAAGCGCGGCAAGCGGATCAAGGAGCCGCCGCAGCGTTACAAGGGGCTGGGTGAGATGGACGCCGACCAGCTGGCCGACACGACGATGGACCCGCGCCACCGGACGCTGCGCCGGGTCACCCTGGGCGAGGCGGAGGCGGCCGAGAAGATGTTCGAGCTGCTGATGGGCAACGACGTCGCGCCGCGCAAGGACTTCATCGTCGACTCGGCCGCCGCGCTCGACCGGGCCCGCATCGACGCCTGATCACGGACCGATCAGTGCGTGCTGGTACCCGGCCGAATTCGGTGAGATTCGGTTGCGCTGGGGTGAACCTTCCACACCGACCGGACTCCGCTCGAGGGCTCACCAGAGGAAGGGCACCAGCCGCTTGTGAGTGGCGGCGTACTCCCGATAGGCGCTCCCGACGTCCCGGCTGAGCGCGCGCTCCTCGACGGAGATTCGGTAGGCCAGTCCGGCCGAGACCGCGACGAGAAGAACAACCAGAGACAACCAGTTTCCGACCAGCAGGCCGCCGGCCACGACCGCGACGAGGAACGCCGAGTAGCCCGGGTGCCGGACGTACCGGTACGGCCCTGTTGTGACGATCGGCTGGTCCGAGCTGGTCTGCACGGTGAGGGTGAAGTACCGGCCCAGCGTGTGAATGCTCCAGAGCCGCAGCGCCATCGCCGCCCACAGGAGCAGCAAGGCACACCACGCCGCGACGACTCGATCGCCGACGGCGAGACCGGGCACGACCTGGGCCGCCCCGAGGCCCAGCAGAAGGCCGATGGCCGCCGCGAAGCCGATAACCGGCCGGCTGCCCCGGTCGGCGCGGCGCGCCTCGGGGCGCCTTGTCACCAGGCTGTGGCGCAGCTCGAGGGCGACCCAGACGACGGCAGTCAGCATGAGCAGCCACCGCAGCACCGTCGGAAGATGGCCCATCCCCCGACGGTAGGCGTCAGGTCTGCGCCACGAACACGCAGAACGGATGGCCGTCCAGGTCGGCGTAGACGTAGATCGGCTCCTCGGGATCGTCGGCGTCGTCGCGCAGAAGCCGGGCGCCCAGCCCGAGCGCGCGGGCGTGTACGCGTTCCAGAGCGTCGCGGTCCGGGACGGTGAGGTCGAGGTGCAGCTGTTGGGGAACGCCCGGCTCCGGCCACGTGGACCGCGGAAACTCGTCGACCTGCTGGAACGCCAGCTGGCCGCCTCCCGGATTGCGCAGGACCAGCCAGTCGCGACCGAGCGCGTCGTCGCCGGCCGCCGGCGGTTCGTCGCCGGGCCGGTAGGCGAGCCCGAGCAGCTCGCGGTAGAACTCGGCGAGCCGTCGCGCGTCGGTGGTGTCGAGCACGGTCTGGCGAAGGGTAGGGAGGTCGTCAGCCATGTCCACAGGCATACTCCCCAGCCCACGGTTTTCGCGATCGATGGACTGGGTGAGCCACCGACCTTGACCGCACCGAAATCAATCGCGTCGGTCGAGGAGACGGCAGACCGAGCTCCGGCCGTGCCACCGTTCGCGCGCGTGGTCCGCGGCCACGCGTACCGGCGTTGTTTACGATGACTCGGTGGAACAGCCGTCCGGACCCGTCCTCCGCGCCGACGAGGTGTCCTGGGCGGGTGACACCCTGGAGCGGCTGTCCGAGGCGTTCGGCGGCAAGGTCGTCGGCCAGGGTCGGCTGCAGGAGACCCTGCTCATCGGGCTGCTGACCGGGGGCCACATCCTCCTCGAGTCCGTACCCGGCCTCGCGAAGACCACCGCGGCCTCGACACTGGCGCACGCGGTGAGCGGTTCGTTCAGCCGAATCCAGTGCACGCCCGACCTCCTGCCGAGCGACATCGTCGGCACGCAGGTCTACGACGCGTCCACGGCGGGCTTCACGACCCACCTGGGGCCGGTGCACGCGAACATCGTCCTGCTGGACGAGATCAACCGGGCATCGGCCAAGACCCAGAGCGCCATGCTCGAGGCGATGCAGGAGCGGCAGACCTCCATCGGCGGCCAGGCCTACCCGCTCCCCGTGCCGTTCCTCGTGCTCGCCACCCAGAACCCCATCGAGCAGGAGGGCACCTACGTTCTGCCCGAGGCCCAGCTGGACCGGTTCATGCTCAAGGACGTCCTCGACTACCCGAACCTCGAGGAGGAGGCCGAGGTCCTCTACCGGATCGACGCGGGCGTCTTCCGCGAGGACCAGAAGCCCGTGATCGGCGTCGACGACGTGCTCCGCCTCCAGGAGCTGACCCGGCGGGTGTATCTGGACCCGGCGATCGTCCGCTACGCCGTCGGCATCGTCTACGTCACGAGGCACTCGGGCATGTACATCCCGCCGGAGCTGGCCCGGTACGTCGAGTTCGGGGCCAGCCCACGCGGCAGCATCGCCTTCACCCAGGCAGCCCGCGCCCGCGCCCTCCTCGCCGGCCGCGACCACGTCGTGCCTGAGGACATCAAGGCGCTCGGGCACCGGGTACTCCGGCATCGTGTCGTCCTCGGCTTCGAGGCGATCGCCGAGAACACCCGGGTCGAGACGGTCGTGGACGCGCTCGTCGCCACGGTGCGCACGCCCTAGGACGCACACCATGCCCGCCCTGCTGACGCCCGTGAAGAGCAAGCTCTTCATCGTTGCGCACCGGCGCACGTGGGGACTGCTCGACGGTGAGTATGCGTCGGTCTTCCGCGGCCGCAGCCTCGACTACGACGATCTGCGTGAGTACGTCACGGGCGACGAGGTCCGCGACATCGACTGGAAAGCCACCGCGCGACACGGCAGTCCGCTGGTCAAGCGCTGGGTTGCCACCCGCACCCAGACCGTCCTCTTCGTCGTCGACACCGGCCGCGGCATGGCCGCCCAGACCACCAGCGGTGAGCCCAAGTCGGCGGTCGCCATCACCCTGGTCGGAATGCTCGGGTACCTCGCGCTGCGGCACGGCGACCTCGTCGCTCTCGTCGAGGGCGACTCCGTGACGACGCACGGGTATGCGGCGCAGGGCCGGGAGGGTCACCTCGAGCGGCTGCTCCGGGTCATCCAGACCCATACCACCCTGACGTCGCCGAAGAGCCGGCTGCGCGACCAGCTGGAGTTCGTCGGTACGCAGTACCGGCAGCGCATGCTCCTCGTCGTCGTGGCCGACGAACACGAGCTCGACGAGGCCGACGTCAACCTCGTACGCCGGCTGCACGCCCAGCACGAGATCCTCTGGGTCACCGTCGAGGACGCCGATCCCACGAGCGCGGGCGGCCGTAACAGCGCCGTCGATGTCGCAGAGGAAGTGCTGCTCGCTCCCGAGGTGCGGTTCGACGCGAAGCTGCGGGACGCATACGCGACGGCCGTCGAGGCGCGGCGCGTGCGCGTCGACTCCACCCTCGAGAGCCTGGGCATCGTCCACGCGCGCGTGGGCTCGACCGAGCGGGTGATGGGCGCGATGTTCCGCATGCTCGAGAGGCAGCGCCGTCGTGGCCGCTGAGTTCTACCCGCCGATGGCGTACTCCCCGGTGTGGCTCTACATCGGGGTCATCCTCCTGATGGCCATCGGAGGGTGGGCGGCCGTGATCTGGGCCCAGACCCGCCCCGGCCGCACGCCCCGCCCGCCCGAACCCCCACTCGGGTGGCGCATGGCCCGGCTCAAGGGCGACTATCTCGAGCGCATCGAGGAGATCGTCCGGCTGGCCGAGGCCGGGGAGCTCGACGCCCGGCGAGCACACCAGGAGTTGAGCGTCGCGCTGCGCCAGTTCGTCCACGAGGCCTCGGGCATCAGCGCCCCGACGATGACGCTCACCGACTTGGGACACTCGCGAAACCCTGCGCTGGTGCCTGTCACGGAGGTCGTCCGCGGCATCTACCCGGTCGAGTTCGGGCCGGACAGCGACACCTCGGTCGTCTCGGCCGCCGCGTATGCGCGTGAGGTGATCGCCCGATGGACCTGACCGGGCTGACGACGTTTCTGGCGCCCTGGCTCGGCGGTCAGCTGAGTCAGCCGTGGATCGTCCTGCCGGCGCTGGGCGGGGTCCTCCTCGTCGCCCTCCTCGTCTGGCTCGTCCTGCGCCTTCGGGGCGTCGCGGCACCCGTGGCGCTGGCGAACACCGAGATGCTGCGCGCGCTGCCGGAGTACCGCCGCGCTGTCCGACGGCACCGGTGGATGGTCGCCGGCGGTGTGGCGTTGGTCGGGATCCTCGCCGTCGCCGCCGTGCTGGGTGCGGCTCGGCCGGTCCAGCGGATGACCCTCGTCGACCAGAAGGACAACCGCGACATCGTCCTGTGCCTCGACGTGTCCGGCTCGATGATCGACGTCGACGCCGAGGTGGTGTCGACGTTCTTGCGCCTCGCTGAGGGGTTCCGCGGCGAGCGCATCTCGATGGTGATCTTCAACAGCTCGGCGGTGCCCGTCTTCCCGTTGACCGACGACTACGACTTCGTCAGCGACCAGCTCCGGCGCGCGCAGCGGTCACTGACGCTTGTGGACGGCAAGGACCCCTTCTTCGCTGGAACCCTCAACGGTGCGGGCAGTTCGCTGATCGGCGACGGTCTCGCGACGTGCGTCCGAAGCTTCGACCACCCTGAGCTGAAGCGGGCTCGTTCGGTGATCCTGGCGTCGGACAACGAGGCGGCGGGCAAGTCGCTGTTCACGCTGCCGGAGGGCGGCCAGCTGGCCACGACCGCGGGCATCCAGGTCTACGGCATGAATCCCTCCGACAATCCGTCGTCGAGCGCCGCCGTCGAGATGCGCCAGGTCGTCGAGTCGACCGGCGGCATCTACTTCGCTCTCAACGACGTGAGCGCCGTCCGCCGCACCCTTGAGGCCGTGACCTCACGGGAGGCCACCCGGATCCCGAGTGCGCCGCGCACCGTCATCCACGACGCTCCCGGCATCCCGATCGCGCTCGCGACGCTCGCCGTCCTCGCGTTCCTTGCCCTGCGCCGGGTCCGGTGGCGCCGATGAACGTCCTGTCGGGTCTCTCCTTCCTGCCGGTGGTGCCGCTGCCGCTGCTCGTTGTCGTGGCCGTCGTCGGCCTGGCGCTGATCTGGTGGCCGGCGGCTTCGCGTGAGCAGTCCGAGTCGTGGGTCGCCCGCGGACGCCGGACCGCGATGGTTGCGCTGTTGCTCTTCGCCGCACTGCGGCCGGCGATCCCGGGCAACGACGTGCGGGTCGACGCCAGCGCCGTCGACGTCTACCTCGTCGTCGACACGACGTCCTCGGTCATGGCCCGCGACTACGCCGACGGGAAGCCCCGCCTGGACGGCGTCCGGAGCGACATCAAGAGCTTGGTCACCCAGCTGGCCGGAGCCCGGTTCGCGCTCATCACGTTCGACATCGACACGACCATCCGGCTGCCCCTCACCGGCGACGGCGCCGCGGTGTCCGCGGCCGCCGACACCCTGCGCCCGGAGACGACCGTGTGGTCGCGAGGGACCAGCATCACCCTCGCTCGCGACCAGCTGCGGACCGCGCTGGAGCGGGGCCGCGACACCCACCCGGAGCGGGCCCGCCTCGTCTTCTATATCGGTGACGGCGAGCAGACCGCCGCGCAGGATCCGCGACCGTTCGACATCGAGGGCCAGCTGGTCAACGGCGGCGCTGTCCTGGGCTACGGCACCGCCGCGGGCGGCCGGATGGCGATCACCGCCGCGTTCGAGACCGGCGACATCATCGACCCCTCGACCGGTCAGTCGGCGATCTCGGTCATCGACGAGAAGCAGCTGAGCTCGATCGCCAGCCAGCTGCGCGTCCCTTACGTGCACCGGACCCGTGACGACGGCGGCACCGGCATTGTCGAGGCGGTCCAGCTCAAGGAGCTCGCGCCGCTGCGCGCGACCGATGCCGCCGAGATCGTCGGAGGACGTTCGGAACTGGGATGGGTCGCCCTGCTGCTGCTGGCCGCCCTGGCGGCCTGGGAGCTCGGCGCCCTCGTCGCGGCCGCTTCCCGCCGCCGGGCCCGACCGGTCGCCGGGCCCACCGCCGTACTGCCCAGAGCCGGTATGCGGTTGGCCGCCTTGCGGTCCAGCCGGACCCGCGGCCGGCCGACGACGACGTCGCAGGGTGGCCCGGCCAGCAGCCCGCTCGCCCCGCCGTTCGACCCAGCCGCGCCCGCGCTCGAGGTGTCCGAGGGACGTGAGTCCGAAACAACCGGAACCGGAGCACGACGATGACCACCATCAGCCCGCTCCGTCCGGGATCTGGCGGCACCGGGCCTACGCAGGCCGGCCGGAAGTGGTGGCAGCTCCTGGCCACCGACCCGGAAACTCCGCAGGCCCGGGCGGCCCGGTTGCGCATGCGCAAGCGGCTGGCGCTCTGGTCACTGCCCTTCGTGCTTGCCCTCTCGCTCGTTTCCGCCAAGCTCCTCACCATGGTGGCGTTGGGCGACGAGGCAGTCCGCGCATACGTCTCCGGCAATGTCACGGGCACTGAGAACGCCAGCCAGCGCCTCGAGTTCCTCAACCTCATCGAGCCGCACAAGGCGCCCTTCGCGCGCGGAGATGCCCGGGTGCTCGCCGGTGACTACGACGGGGCGCGAGCGGCGTTCGAGGAGGCGCTCCGTCTCGCGCCACGGGACTCCCGCGAGTCCTGCCAGATCCGGGTCAACCTCGCACTCAGCCTGGAGAAGCTCGCGCAGGCCGCCCAGACCGCCGGCAACGCCGACGCCACGAAGCAGTACCTCGACCGGGTGCAGCAGGTCGTCAACGACGCGCCACCCGGGTGTTTCGAAGGCGATGCGCAGGACGAGGAGGGCCAGCAGCTCCGCGACGCCCAGCAGCGCGCTCAGGACCAGAACCAGCAGCAGGACCAGCAGGACCAGCAGAGCCCGAACCAGCAGCAGCAGCCGTCGCAGGACAAGCAGCAGCAGCTCGACGACAAGACCCGCGACAATTTGAACCAGCGCCAGCAGGGCGACGAGCAGCATGGCGCCGTGACGAAGCCGCCGGTCGACAAGCCCTGGTAGTGCCGTGAGCTCACTGTCGTTCGGCCCGATCGTCCTGGGTGGCAACGTCTTCGGCTGGACCGTGGGCCCTGAAGACGGGTTCGCCGTGCTAGACGCGTTCCTCGACGGTGGTGGCCGGACGAACGACACGGCCGACTCCTACACGCAGTTCGTTCCCGGCAACGTTGGCGGCGAGTCGGAGACCAGATCGGGGACTGGCTGGTCGCCCGCGGCTGCCGTGACCGAGTTGAGATTCACACCAAGGTCTTCAGCAAGCGCGACC
>JBKPKI010000247.1:0-10669 GCA_046731055.1 Actinomycetota bacterium
GAGCAACCGAGCTCCTCCAGCTCGTGGGCGCGCTCGACGTGCGCCGTCGGGATGACGTAGCGATCCGCGTACTTGGCGATGGCCATGAGCCGGTACATCGCGTACAGCGACTCCTCGGTGAGCCCGACGGAGGCCGGGATCGACGCGTCGGCGTCGCGGCCCAGCGTCACATCGCGCATGTATGCCCGCATGGCCGCCAGCTTGCGCAGCACACCGGTGACGACATCGGTGCGCCCGGCGGTGAACAGCTCGGCGAGGTACTCGACGGGAATGCGGAGGGCGTCAATGGCGCCGAACAGTGTGGCCCGGTCCTCAGCGTCGTGGCCCTGTGAGGACAGCACGTCGACGACCGGCGACAGCGGCGGGACATACCAGACCATCGGCATTGTGCGGTACTCGGGGTGCAGGGGCAGCGCCACGCGGTAGCGCTTGGCCAGGGCGTAGACCGGCGAGCGGCGGGCGGCGTCGAGCCAGTCCGCGGGAATACCGTCGGCCCGCGCCTGGGCCACCACGGCACGGTCCTCGGGATCGAGGAGAAGGTCCAGCTGCGCCTCGTAGAGGTCTCCCGGGTCCGGAGTGGCGGCCGCCTCGGTGACGCGGTCGGCGTCGTAGAGGAAGAGGCCGAGGTAGCGCAACCGGCCCACGCAGGTCTCGGAGCACACCGTCGGCAGCCCGACCTCGACCCGGGGGTAGCAGAAGGTGCACTTCTCGGCCTTGCCGGACTTGTGGTTGAAGTAGATCTTCTTGTAGGGGCACCCGGTGATGCACTGGCGCCAGCCGCGGCACCGGTCCTGGTCGACCAGGACGATCCCGTCCTCGGCGCGCTTGTAGATCGCCCCGGACGGGCACGACGCCATGCACGACGGGTTGAGGCAGTGCTCGCAGATTCGCGGCAGGTAGAACATGAAGGTCTTCTCGAGCTCGAACCGGACCTTGTCCTCCGACTCGCGGCGCACCTTCTCCACGAGCGGGTCGAGGTGACCGAACTCGCTGGCACCGCCGAGGTCGTCGTCCCAGTTGGCCGACCAGGTGACCTTGGTGTCGTCACCGGTGATGAGCGACTTCGGCCGCGCGACGGGGAAGTCGTCGCCGAGCGGCGCCTCTACGAGGTTCTGGTAGTCGTAGGTCCACGGCTCGTAGTAGTCACTGAGCTCGGGCTGGACCGGGCTGGCGAAGATGCCGAACAGCTTGCTGACCCGGCCGCCGGCCTTGAGGGTGAGGTTGCCGCGGCGGTTGAGCGTCCAGCCGCCACGCCACTGCTCCTGGTCCTCGTAGCGACGCGGATACCCTTGCCCCGGGCGCGTTTCCACGTTGTTGAACCACACGTACTCGGTTCCCGCGCGGTTGGTCCACGCCTGCTTGCAGGTGACCGAGCAGGTGTGGCAGCCGATGCACTTGTCGAGGTTCATGACCATCGCCATCTGAGCCATGACGCGCATCAGTACGTCACCTCCTGCGAGCGCTTCCGGACCGTCGAGACCATGTCTCGCTGGTTCCCGGTCGGTCCGAGGTAGTTGAACGTGTACGACAGCTGCGCGTACCCGCCGATGAGGTGCGTGGGCTTCACCAGCAGCCGGGTCACCGAGTTGTGGATGCCGCCGCGCCGCCCGGTCGCCTCCGACTTCGGGACGTCGATGGTGCGCTCCTGGACGTGGTAGACGTAGACGACGCCCGTCGGCATGCGGTGTGACACGATCGCCCGGGCGACCAGCACGCCGTTGGCGTTGACGCACTCGACCCAGTCGTTGTCGTGGACGTCGATGGAGGTGGCGTCCTGAGGGCTCATCCAGACGGTCGGTCCGCCTCGGGACAGGGACAGCATCAGAAGGTTGTCCTGGTACTCCGAGTGGATCGACCACTTCGAGTGGGGCGTGAGGTACCGCACCGTGACCTGGGCGCCGTCCGGCCCGACCGTCGGCTCGCCGAACAGCCGGTGCATGTCGAGCGGCGGCCGGAAGACCGGCAGGCCCTCCCCCACGTCGAGCATCCAGTCGTGGTCGAGGTAGAAGTGCATTCGCCCGGTGAGGGTGTGGAACGGCTTGAGCCGTTCGATGTTGACCGTGAACGGCGCATACCGACGTCCGCCGGTCTCCGATCCCGACCACTCCGGTGAGGTGATGACCGGAACTGGCGCGACCTGGGTGTCGGCGAACGAGATCCGCTTCTCCTCGGATCCCTCGGCGAGGTCGACCAGGCGCTTGCCGACGCGTTCCTCCAGCGTGCGGAATCCCTGCACGGCGAGATGACCGTTGGTCGTGCCCGAGAAGGTGAGGATCGCGTCGGCCAGCTTGGCGTCGGTGTCGATGGCCGGCCGCCCGTCGCCGGCCCCGCCGAGCATGACGCCGTTCTTCGCCGCGAGCCGTCCGACCTCCTCCTGGACGCGGTAGGTCACGTTCTTCACCGTGAACCCCAGCGAGTCGGCCAGTGGACCGACCGTCGCCAGCTTGTCGGCGATCGTCGTGTAGTCCCGCTCGACCACCGAGAAGGCCGGCATCGTCCTCCCCGGGGTCCCGGGCAGTCCAGACCCGCGCCAGTCGAGCACCCGTCCGCCCGGTTGGGCGGTCTCGCCCGGCGTGTCGTGCATCAGCGGGACACTGACGAGGTCCTTGCGGACGCCGAGATGCGTTCGGGCCATCGCCGAGAACCGTTGCGCCAGTAGGTGAAACAGGTCGAAGTCGCTCTTGGTCTCCCACGGCGGGTCGATCGCCGGCGTGAACGCGTGCACGAAGGGATGCATGTCCGTCGAGCTCAGGTCGTGCTTCTCGTACCACGTCGCCGCGGGCAGCACGACGTCGGACAGCAGGGTCGTCGAGGTCATCCGGAAGTCCGCGGACAGGAGGAGGTCGAGCTTGCCTTCCGGTGCCTCGTCGCGCCAGGTGACGTCGGACGGCCTTGGGGCGTCTGGGTTCTCGGTGCCCATGACGTTCGAGTGGGTACCGAGCAGGTGCTTGAGGAAGTACTCGTTGCCCTTGGCCGAGGACCCCATCAGGTTGGAGCGCCAGAGCACGAGCGTGCGCGGCCAGTTCTCGGGAGCATCGACGTCGTCGATCGCGGCGCGCAGGGACCCGTCGTGCAGGGCGTTCGCCACGTATGCGGCGGCGCTGGGCGCCCTTCCGGCGTCCACCGCCGCCTGGGCCTCGTCGGCCACCTGCAGCGGGTTCGTCGAGAACTGCGGGTAGAACGGCATCCAGCCGAGCCGGGCGGACTGGGCGATGGTGTCGGCGGTGTGCTTGCCGGCCAGGTGGCCCCGGGCCATCGGCCAGGACAGTGAGTCCGCGCTATAGCCGTCGGTGCGCCACTGGTCGGTGTGCATGTACCAGTACGCGGTGCCGATCATCGTGCGCGGCGGACGTGTCCAGTCAAGGGCGTTGGCCAGCGAGATCCAGCCGGTGATCGGCCGGCACTTCTCCTGGCCGACGTAGTGTGCCCACCCGCCGCCGTTGCGGCCCATGCAGCCGGTGAGGATGAGCAACGCCAAGATCGAGCGGTACGTCGCGTCGCCGTGGAACCACTGGCAGATGCCGGCGCCCATGATGATCATCGAACGCCCATACGAGTCCTCCGCGTTCGCGGCGAACTCGCGGGCGACCCGGATGCACTGCTCGGCGGGGACGCCGGTGATCTCGGCCTGCCAGGCCGGGGTGTACAGCGTCGCGGCGTCGTCGTACCCAGTCGGCCAGGTGCCGGGCAGACCGAGGCGACCAACGCCGTACTGGGCCAGCATGAGATCGAGCACGGTCGTGACGAGACGGTCGCCGACCCGTCGGGCCGGCACGCCGCGGTGCAGTACCGAGCCAGTGCCGTCTGGGTCGGTGAAGGCCGGCAGGAGGACCTCGACGGCCTCGGACCCATCGCCGTCGACGCTGAGCGCCGGTGTCACGCCCTCTAGATCGAGGTTCCACCGGCCCTTGCCGGAATCGGCGTAGCGGAAGCCCATCGAGCCGTTGGGCACGACGGTGCGGCCCGTGGTCTCGTCCAGGACCACCGTCTTCCACGCGTCCTCCTGCGGCGCGCGGGCGTCGAGATCCGCGGCGGTCAGGAACTTACCGGGCAGGTATGCCTCGCGGCCCCTCTCGGCCGGCTCGAGGCATACCAGGAAGGGCAGGTCGGTGTAGGTGCGGACGTAGGCGTCGAAGAACGGGGTCTTCCGCTGCACGAATCGCTCGGTGAGGATCACGTGGCCCATTGCCATGGCCAGCGCCGCGTCGGTGCCGGCCTGCGCGGGCATCCATTCGTCGGCGAACTTCGTGTTGTCCGCGTAGTCCGGGCTGACGGTGACGACCTTGGTCCCGCGGTACCGCACCTCGGCCATCCAGTGGGCGTCCGGGGTCCGGGTGACGGGAACGTTCGACCCCCACATCATCAGGTAGGTCGCGTCCCACCAGTCTCCCGACTCCGGGACGTCGGTCTGGTCGCCGAAGACCTGTGGGCTGGCCACGGGCAGGTCGGCGTACCAGTCGTAGAACGAGGTCATCACCCCGCCGATGAGCTGGACGAACCGCGTGCCGACGCAGTGCGACACCATCGACATCGCCGGGATCGGGGAGAAGCCGGCACACCGGTCGGGGCCGTAGGTCTTGATGGTGTGGACGTGGGCCGCGGCGGCGATCTCGACCGCCTCCTGCCACGACGCGCGGACCAGGCCGCCCTTGCCGCGGGCCTGTTGGTACCGGCGGCGCTTATCGGGATCGCCGGTGATCTCGCCCCACGCGAGGACCGGGTCGCCGAGACGCTGGCGCGCCTCGCGGTACATCTCGAGGAGCACGCCCCGGACGTACGGGTAGCGCACTCGGGTGGGCGAGTACGTGTACCAGGAGAAGGCGGCGCCGCGGGGACAGCCCCGAGGCTCGTACTCCGGGCGATCCGGCCCGACCGAGGGATAGTCGGTCTCCTGGGTCTCCCACGTGATGATTCCGTCCTTGACGTAAACCTTCCACGAGCAGGAGCCGGTGCAGTTGACCCCGTGGGTGGAGCGCACCACCTTGTCGTGGCTCCAGCGGTCCCGGTAGAAGACGTCGCCGGCTCGTCCGCCCTCGCGGAACACGGCGCGACCGTCGTCGGTCTCGTCCCACCTGGTGAAGAAGCGGCCCGCCTTGAGGAGCGCGTCGGACGCCGGCCCGTCGACGCCCCCGCGATTCATCCGATGTCCCCGCTGGCTGGCTGACGACGCCATGGTCCCCCCGTCTCAGGTCGGCCGGTCGGGGTCCGCCTCCGGGGACCGGTGCGCAGGCACGTCACCCGACGAGGATGACCGTTGACCACTTGATATCTCTAGGACCTTTGTCCCTAGTGCTCCTCAGCGCAACCCACTCGACCAGGTTTGGGGCCGCTACTGCGTCGAGCGCGCCCTCCGGGCCTGGGCGACCTTGCGCTCGCGCTCGCGCCTCAAACGCGCGTGAGGGTCCTCGGCGTCCCCCAGCTGAGCCGGGCCGAACAGGTGCAGCCCGAGATAGCGGATCCGGTAGAAGATCCGGTAGCCGAGGGACAGACCCTCCGATTCGGCTTTAGCCACGTGATATCGACGTCCTTCGCTCGCTGATCGTTAGTGCCCTAACTATATCAGTCATTCGCTATCATGACGATGTGCCGCCGTCGTCGTCCTCTGCCGTGACTGTGACCGAAGACCTGCTCGCCCTCGACCGGCAGGTGTGCTTTGCCCTGGCGGTTGCCTCGCGGAACGTCATCGGCCTCTACCGGCCGCTCCTCGAGCCGATGGGACTGACGCACCCGCAGTACCTCGTCATGCTCGCCCTGTGGGAGGAGAGCCCCCTCACGGTGACCGACCTGGGACGGCGGCTCAGCCTGGAGCCCGCCACGCTCTCGCCGCTGCTCAAGCGCCTGGAGGCCAGCGGGATGGTGACCCGGCAGCGCGACCCGCGGGACGAGCGCGCCCTCGCCGTGTCGCTGACCGCGAAGGGACGGCGGACCCGGGCCCGGGCCGAACGCATACCCGCCGCCATCCTCGACCGGCTGGACATGAGCCTCCCCCAGCTCGAGGAGCTGCGCGACGGGCTCAACCGCCTCATCGAGGCCAGCCGGCAGCCCGCCGCCCCTCGCGACTGACGAGCGCCGCAGGAGGATCCCCAGGGACCTTCGGCCCTGCCCGCCTGGACCCGACGGGTCCACCGTGACGGAATGAGCACTCTGGTCTCCGCCAATACCGAGGTCCTGACCATCGACGCCTGCTGGCGGCTGCTGGACGACTCACCGGTCGGCCGGCTGGCTGTCGTGCGGGGCGGCGAGCCGGACATCTTTCCGGTCAACTACGTCGTCGACCACGGCGGCATCCTCTTTCGCACCGCCGCCGGGCCGAAGCTCGCCGCGGCGCGCGACCGCGTCGTGGCGTTCGAGGCGGACGGGTACACGGCGCAGGACGGCAGCGCATGGAGCGTCATCGTCAAGGGGATGGCCCATCCGGTCGAGGAGGTCGACGCGGTTGCCGCCCTGCGGTCCGCTCGTCTCGATCCATGGCAGTCGGGGGCCAAGCCGTGGCTACTTCGGATCGACCCGACCTCGGTGACCGGGCGGCGCGTCCACGTCGAGGCCGACCGCCGACCGCCCACCTGACGGAGGTCGGGCGCGTCGCGTCCTGACCCCGGAAGGGACCGCGACGAGGCTCAGGCGGCCGGCTTCAGGACGACCTTGATGCAGCCGTCCCGCTTCTCCTTGAACATCTCGTAACCGTCGGGCGCGGCCTCCAGGTCGAGGTGGTGAGTGGCCAGGCCTTCGACGTCGAAGACGTCGTCCGGCTGCTTCAGCAGGTCGAGCAGGCCGTCGCTCCATCGGTGGACGTTCGCCTGTCCCATCCGCAGGGTGATCTGCTTGTCGAAGAGCTCCATCATCGGCATCGGGTCGGCCATCCCGCCGTAGACGCCGAGCAACGACACCGTCCCGCCGCGACGGACACCCGTGATCGATGCGGTCAGCGCGCCCAGCCGGTCGATGCCGAACCGGTTGGTCGCCGCGCGGGCCACCGGCTTGGGCAGGCTGCTGGCGACGCCGATGACCGCCTCGGCGACCGGGTTGCCGTGCGCCTCCATCCCGACCGAGTCGATGACCGCGTCGGCGCCCCGGCCGCCCGTCATCTGGAGGATCGCGTCGCCGACGTCGTCGACGGCGGAGGCGTCCAGCGTCTCAACGCCGTGCTCGGCGGCCACGGCCAGCCGCTCCGGGACCAGATCAACACCGATGACCCGGCTGGCCCCGACGTGCCGGCCGACGCGCGTGGCCAGCTGACCCACCGGTCCCAGCCCGATCACGGCGAGCGTCCCGTCCTCCGGCAGGTTGGCATACTCCACTCCCTGCCACGCGGTGGGGAGGATGTCGGAGAGGTAGAGGTACCGCTCGTCGGTCCCCTCCTGGGGGATCCGGATCGGGCCGTACTGCGCCTGCGGCACCCGCGCATACTGAGCCTGGCCGCCCGGCACCGCGCCGTAGAGGCTCGTGTACCCGAACAGCCGTGCGCCCTTGCCTTCTTCGGTGACTTGGGTGGTCTCGCACTGGGACTGGAGGCCGTGCGTACACATCCAGCAGTGGCCGCACGAGATGTTGAACGGGACGACGACGCGGTCACCCACGGACAGCTCGCCAACGTTGGAGCCCACCTCCTCGACGATGCCCATGAACTCGTGCCCGAGGACGTCGCCCGGCGTCAGGTACGGCGCGAGGACGTCGTACAGGTGGAGGTCGGAGCCGCAGATCGCGGTCGAGGTGATGCGGACGATCGCGTCCGTCGGTTCCTGGATGGTGGGGTCCGGCACGTCCTTGACCTCGACGTGCCCCTTGCTCTGCCACGTGACTGCGCGCATGAGGGCCACATACCCGAGGCCGCAGCGCTAAACCCCTGCGGCGGTGTGCGGTTCACCGCGTGCCGGGCGGGTACGTCCTCGACATGACCACGGGACCTGTCGCGATCGTCGCTGGTGGCTCGCGAGGGCTCGGCCTGCTCATCGCCCGAGAACTGGGCCGGCGAGGCTATGCCCCCATCCTCTGGGCCCGAGACGCGAGCGAGCTCGACCGGGCCGTGGCCGCGCTGGCCGACGAGGGCATCTCGGCGACGGCGACGGTCTGCGACGTCCGTGACCACGCTCTCGTAGAGCAACAGGTCGCGCGCGTGGAGGACGAGAGGGGGCCGATCGAGGTGGTGGTCCACGTGGCCGGCGTGATCCAGGTCGGGCCGCTGGACTCGCTGACGCGGCAGCACTTCGAGGAGGCGATCGACACCATGCAGTGGGGGCCCATCAACCTCGCGCTGGCCGTCGTCCCCGGGATGCGAGCGCGCGGCCGCGGCCGCATCGGGACGATCGCGTCCATCGGGGGTCTGGTGAGTGTGCCGCACCTGCTGCCCTACAGCACGGCCAAGTTCGGAGCGGTCGGTTTCAGCAATGGCCTGCGCGCCGAGCTGGCCGGCACCGGGGTCACGGCGACGACGGTTGCCCCTGGGTTGATGCGGACCGGCTCCCACCTGCGCGCCGAGTTCACCGGTGACCAGCCGTCCGAGTATGCGTGGTTCGCCCCCGGCGCGTCGCTTCCACTGGTGTCCATGGACGCCGAACGCGCCGCCGCCCGGATCGTCCGCGGCATCCTGCGCGGCCGGAGTGTCGTCATCCTCACCCCGCTCGCCAAGGTCGGCGCCCGGGTCGAAGGCGTCGCGCCCGCGACTACGGCGGCGGCGATGTCGGTGCTTGCGCGTCTGCTGCCCGACGGTCCCGGGCGACCGACACGGACGGTCGAGGGGCGAGTGGCGCGGCGCCGCTTGGGCTCTGCGCTGGTCGAGCGACTGACCGTATGGGGTAACCGCGCGGCGGCCCGCAACAACGAGGAACCGGCCTGACCGCGGGCCGCATCTCCGAGCAGCGGGCTCGGGTCACCCCTCGCCAACGCGAGCACGACGCGCCTCTGTGACCGCTCGGCTCAGGCGTCCGCCATCAGGTCCCGCTCGGGGGTGCGCGCGCTGCCAAGCGGCCATGGCCGCGCCGCACTCCTCCGCTCCCAACGCGGTCAGTGACGCGGGGAACAGGCCGTCCTCCTCTTTGGCAATGTGCCCGTGCAGGTCATCGACGGTCGTCGTACGCGGTGCTGGTCCCTCGGTTTCGACACGGCAACCCACTCCAGCAGGGCGGCCAGCTCACGGTGCTCGCCCACCAGCGGCTCGATGTGCTGGGCCGAGAGCTCGTCGGACGCCATCACGGCGAACAGGCGCTCCTCCTCGCCCCGCCAGCGCGAGCCCAGCTCGTCAGCCATCGACGCCAACAGGGAACGGGCGTGGTCCTGGTCGCCTCGCTCCAAGGCCCGCACGACTGCGCCCCCGAGGTTGATGACCCGCTCGTGCTCGGCGATGTAGCCCCGCAAGGGCATGTCCCGACAGCCGCAGTAATGACACATCCACACCTCCTGCGACGTTCGCCCGCCCCGGGGACGTTCAGGGGCGCGTCTTCACGACGGTGAGCAGCACGACCGAGTCCTCCAGCGCGTCTAGCGAGTGCCGCGCCGGCGGTACCGTCAACAGGTCACCGGGTGTGCCGTCCCAGCTGTGACCGTTGCCGTTGAGGCGAACCCGACCGTGCAGCACATGCACCGTAGCCTCGCCGGGGTTCTCGTGCTCGCTGAGCTCGCGTCCGGCCACCAGGGCAATCACCGTTTGGCGGAGGGCGTGCTCGTGACCGCCGTACACGGTGTCGGCGCTGCGCCCGCTGGAAGCGCGCCGGGCCAGCTCGAGCTGCTCTCGAGCGAGGGCCGTCAACGAGGACTTCTCCACTGCTCCACCCTGGCACCGACCACGCTCGCGGTCGACACTCGGTCCCGAATGACTACCTGGCTCGGTTCACGGGTAGGTGACTGGGCGTCGCGACCCAATGACCGACGAGGCGGACTCGCCAGTCAGGTGGACCAATGGGCGGGGTGCCCCGGGTTCTCAGCGTGTTCTCAGAGCGAAGGAGCGAACCGGCCATGCGCATCCAGCCGAGTGACATCCAGGACCCTCGCATCGACGACATCTGGGGCGAGCGCACTCCCATGGGTCCCCAGGAGCCGTGGCCGTCTCGCGTCGACACCTACCTGCAGCCCGGTGTCGGCGAGGCCGACGTGGACCGGTGGGTGCCCTCCGCGTGCGTCCTCTGCAGCAACGGGTGCGGCCTCGACATCGCGGTCAAGGATGACCGGATAGTCGGTGTCCGCGGCCGCGAGCACGACCGGGTGAACGCCGGGCGCCTTGGACCCAAGGGCCTTTTCGGCTGGCAGGGGCAGGAGCGGGACCGGCTGCTGCGGCCGATGGTCCGTCGCGGCGGCGAGCTGCGCGAGGTCGACTGGGACGAGGCGATGGACACCATCGTCCAACGGTCCCGGCAGCTGCTCGACGACAAGGGCCCGCTGACCCACGCCTTTTACACCTCGGGCCAGCTGATGCTCGAGGAGTACTACACCCTGGCGGTCATCGGCAAGGCCGGGATCGGCACGCCGCACATGGACGGCAATACTCGGCTGTGCACCGCGACGGCGGCCCAGAGCCTCAAGGAGTCCTTCGGCACGGATGGGCAGCCGGGCAGCTACACCGACGTGGACCACTGTGACGCGCTCTTCCATTTCGGCCACAACGTTGCCGAGACCCAGACGGTGCTGTGGGCCCGGATGCTCGACCGCATCGCAGGCTCGAATCCGCCCCTCCACGTCA
>JBKPKI010000248.1:0-2153 GCA_046731055.1 Actinomycetota bacterium
CAGCGGATCATCTCCATCGCCTTCAAGGAGGCCCCGAAGTCGATGTTCCCGCCCGACTCGGGAGTCGGGCGGCAGGGACCGGACCACCTCACCTTCGACCTCTCCGAGGACTCGAAGGTCTCGTTGTCGTTCTACGGCAAGCGGCCCGGCCCGGGCATGAAGATGGACAAGCTGTCGATGCAGTTCGCGACGCAGGAAGGCGAGCACTACGGCGACGTCCTCGAGGCCTACGAGCGACTCATCCTCGACGCGATGCGGGGCGACCACACGCTCTTCACGACGGCCGACGGCATCGAGTCGCTGTGGGAGCGGTCGCAGCCGCTGCTCGAGGACCCACCGCCGGTCAAGCCGTATGCGCCGGGCAGCTGGGGTCCGAACGCGATCCATCAGCTCATCGCACCGCACGCGTGGCGGCTGCCCTTCGAGCGGACCTGGCGCGGCAAGAAGTCGTAGATTGTCGGGTCGAGGAGCACCAGGTGGAGCCGGCCGCTAGCCCCCTCGTCGGGCGGCTTCTCACGGCTCTGGCCGACTACGACGAGGCCGCGGCCGAGCGCATCCTGGACGAGGTTCTCGAGCGGATCGACCTTGACGAGGCCATCGCCAGCGTGCTGATGCCGTTCTTGGTCGAGGTCGGCGAGCGATGGGAGTCGGGAGCCATCAGCGTCACGCAGGAGCACTTCGCCAGCCATCTCGTCCGCAGCCGGCTCACGGCCAGCGCCGTCGACGTGATGCCCACCGAGGATGGCCCGACCGTCGTCGTGGCCTGTGCTCCGGGGGAGAGGCACGACATCGCTCCGTTGGCGTTCAGCGTCCTGATGCGCCGTACGGGGTGGCAGGTGCGGTACCTCGGCGCCGACACTCCGATGGCCGACCTCGCCTTCGCCTGCAAGCGGATCCAACCGGACCTCGTCGTTGTGGCGGCGTCCCGCCGGACGGCCATGCTCGACGCCGCACCCGGAGTGCGCCGGATTGCCGGCCAGCACCCGGTCGCCATCGCCGGGGCCGGGACGACGCGGGCGCTCGCCCGGGAGCTCCGGGCCGTCTGGCTCGACGGCGACGTGACGGACGGCGTCCGCCGGGCGGTCGCCATGCTGCGTGACGAACCCGCGGGCTGACCGCCACTGACGCGATCAGCTCTCGGCCGACTCGGGACCGCCGGGGTTGCAGCGCGCGTCGACCATCTGTGAATCGCTGACGACGGGCCGCCACGGCTCGAGATTCCACGACGGCTTGTCCGGCTCGACGACCCGGGCGAACGTCCAGTGGCAGTCGAACTGCGCTCGCATGCCCGGCTGGTCCGCGTCCGGCGCGAGCCGGAGCACCTCGGCCCACGCCTCGTCGTCGTCGGCGGTTCCTGGCGCGGTCCGGCCCGAGGAGGTGGGGAAGATCTGCAGGCTGCGGCCGCCGGAGCCGCGCACCCACTGGACGCGCGCGATGAACGGCGGCTCGGCGACCGGCCTGACGGTGGACGTCCCCGACCCGGTCGGTCGGGCCGTGGTCGTGGAGCTCGCCGTGGTCGTCGTGACCGTGACCGGCGCCGACGTCGCGGCCGGTTGAGGTGCTGCCACCGATCCGGCCGCACAGCCACCGAGCACCGCGACGCACACGCATACCGCTGCCACCGCAGGAAACGCGGCGCGCACCGCCATGCCGGTCATCCTCACAGACGGACCAGCCGCGCACCGTGGCTCTCCAGCCGCTGGAGCTCGCGATGGAGCACCGCGAAGAACGCTGCCTGGAAGACCAGCTGGCCGATCAGCATGACGCCCATCAGGCCGATCACGAAGTACAGGAAGCACACGACGCCGGACACCAGCTCGACGAGGACGAGGGCGACGTCGCGCCGGTCGCGCCGCTCCCGGACCACCCACAGCGAGTATGCGAGCTGACCGGCGAACAGGGCGGTCCCGATGGCGCGGTGGACCACCTCGAGGCCGGGGCCGACGGTGTACGGCGTCGCGGCCAGACCGACCAAGAGCACCGCCGTCCACAGGGTGACGGCGCGGGTGGGCCAGGCCTGGGGCGTGCCGGGGGTCCGACTCGCCACGACACAGAGCATCAGGCTGGTCGCGAGGAGGCCGACCGCGTAGGCGACAACCGTCCGGCCGAGCGTCCCGAACCAGCTCAGCCCGTCGTCGATGTCGGTGTGACCC
>JBKPKI010000249.1:0-14037 GCA_046731055.1 Actinomycetota bacterium
CCCGGGGTGGCCTACACCAAGGTCCGCGACTGCCTTGCCGGGGCCGACCCGCAGGCCGGGTTCATCGGGCTGGCCAACCTCTTCAGCGGCGGCGCGCTGCTCCAGCTGTCGATCTTCGCGCTGGGGATCATGCCGTACATCACGGCCAGCATCATCGTCCAGCTGCTGACGGTGGTCATCCCGCGGTTCGAGGCGCTCAAGAAGGAGGGCCAGGCCGGTCAGACCAAGCTGACGCAGTACACGCGCTACCTGACCATCGGCTTGGCCGTCCTCCAGAGCTCGACGCTGATCACCTTCGCCCGGAACCCGCAGCAGATCTTCGGCCCCAACTGCACCTCCATCCTGACCAGCGACGACATGGTGACGATCGTCATCATGGTGCTGACGCTGACCGCCGGTACCGGCCTCATCATGTGGATGGGCGAGCTGCTCACGGACCGCGGCATCGGCAACGGCATGTCCGTGCTGATCTTCACGTCCATCGCGTCCGGCTTCCCCGGCTCGCTGTGGGCGATCCAGCAGAAGGACGGCCGCTGGGACGTCTTCCTCGGCATCATCCTGCTGGGCTTCGTCATCATGGCCCTGGTCATCTTCGTCGAGCAGTCCCAGCGCCGAGTGCCGGTGCAGTATGCGAAGCGGCAGGTCGGTCGGCGGATGTACGGCGGCAGCTCGACCTACATCCCACTGAAGGTCAACATGGCCGGCGTCATCCCGGTCATCTTCGCCAGCTCGCTGCTGTCCCTTCCGGCGCTCGTGGCCCAGTTCAACCGGCCGGCGGACGGCACGGCCGGCCCTGGCTGGGTCCAGTGGATCAACGACAACCTCACCCGCGGTGACCACTGGATCTACATGCTCCTGTACACCGCACTGATCCTCTTCTTCACCTTCTTCTACGTCTCGATCACGTTCAACCCGACCGAGGTCGCGGACAACATGAAGAAGTACGGCGGGTTCATCCCCGGGATCCGCGCCGGCCGCCCGACCGCCGAGTACCTCGACTACGTCCTCACCCGCATCACCGTGCCCGGCGCCCTCTACCTTGCCGTGATCTCGCTCATTCCCCTCATCGCGCTCGTCGCGGTGGGGGCGAACCAGAACTTCCCGTTCGGCGGGACCTCCATCCTCATCATCGTCGGCGTGGGCCTCGAGACGGTGAAGCAGATCCAGGCTCAGCTCCAGCAGCGGCACTACGAAGGGTTCTTGCGATGAAGCGACTGATCATCATGGGTCCCCCCGGCGCTGGCAAGGGGACGCAGGCCGTGCGCATCGCGGAGCGGTTCGGGATCCCGGCGATCTCGACCGGCGACATCTTCCGCAACAACATCAAGGACGGCACCGACCTCGGCAGAAAGGTCGAGGAGATCCTCAAGTCCGGCGGGTACGTGCCCGACGAGATGACCAACCAGATCATCGAGGACCGGCTGGGCTGGGTCGACGCCGCGCCCGGCTTCCTCCTCGACGGATATCCGCGGACCCCGGGGCAGGTCGACTTTCTCGACCAGGTCCTGGCCGGCCACGGCCACGCGCTCGACGGGGTCCTCGAGCTGACTGTCGACGAGGACGCCGTCGTCGCCCGGCTGCTCAAGCGGGCCGAGATCGAGGGCCGCGCTGACGACACCGAGGAGGTTATCCGCGAGCGGATGGCGATCTACCACAAGGAGACCGCGCCGCTCATCGAGATCTACCAGGACCACGGGGTCCTCATCAAAGTCGACGGCATGGGCACCGTCGACGAGGTGACCGAGCGCGTGTTCAAGGCCGTCGAGAACACGTCCGGCTGAGGTCAGTCGTGTTCCGCCGTTCTCAGACGCCGGGCCGTACCGCCGAGCAGCTGCTGCTCATGCGCCGCGCCGGCCTGCTCGTGGGGCGCACCCTCGAGATGCTGCGGGGGGAGATCCGTCCAGGGATCACCACCCATGCTCTCGACGCGCTGGCCGAGGACTTCATCCGCTCGCACGGCGGCGTCCCCAACTTTCAGCTCGTGCCCGGCTACACGCATACCCTGTGCACCTCGGTGAACGACGAAGTGGTTCACGGCATCCCGTCTGCCGCCCGGATGCTGCACGAGGGCGACGTACTGTCGGTCGACTGCGGCGCCGAGCTCGACGCATGGAACGGTGACGCGGCGTTCTCACTCGTCGTCGGAGGCCGGGAGGCCGGGCGTCCCGAGGACCTCCGGCTCATCGACATCACCGAGAACGCTCTCTGGGCGGGCATCACCGCACTGACCGTGGGCGGTCGTCTGTATGCGGTCGGCGAGGCCGTCGAGGGGAGCATCGAGTCCGCAGCGTCGTCCGACGGACACGACTACGGGATCATCGAGGAGTACGTCGGACACGGCATCGGACGCTCCATGCACGAGGACCCGCAGATCCCTAACTACGCCGTCCGAGACAAGGGGCCGACGGTGCGGTCCGGCTTCACGGGCGCGATCGAGCCGATGGTCACCCTCGGTCGCAGCGCAACGCACGTTCTCGACGACGACTGGACCGTCGTCACCAACGACAGGTCGCGGGCGGCGCACTGGGAGCACTCGGTCGCGGTGACCGAGTCCGGAATCACCGTGCTCACGGCGGTCGACGGTGGCGAGGCTCGCCTCGGAGAGCTCTCGGCGACGTACGCGCCCCTCGACGCTTAAGGCCGCCCGACCGCTCTCGCGCGGACCCGCGGGCTCCTATCATCCGGCCATGCGGCTCAGGGTGCTCGGACCCACCGAGCTCGTCGAAGAGGGTGTCGTGCGGGCGGCCGGAGCGCCGAAGCAGCGCATTCTCCTCACCGCGCTGGCGATGAACGCCGACCGCGTGGTCTCCACCGACGCGCTCACCGAGCGGGTGTGGCCCGAGGGCGCCCCCGCGTCGGCGCACGGGAGCCTGCAGGTGTACGTCTCGAACCTGCGCCGGGTGCTGGAACGTGACGAGGACCGCGGCCGTCCAAAGCGGCTGGTGAGCGCCGGCGACGGCTACGGCCTGATGACCCAGGGGCTGGAGCTGGACGTCCGTGAGCTGGAGCAGCACGTCCAGGCGGGTCGCGACTTCTCCGCGCGCGGTGAGGCTGCGCTGGCGCTCGGGGAGTACGACGCGGCGCTGGCTCTGTGGCGCGGGGACTCCTACGCCGACGTCCGGCACGCAGAGTGGGCGCAGTCGGAGATCGCCCGGGTCGAAGAGCTGCGGTTGACCGCCGTCGACGAGCGGGCCGCGGTGCTGCTCCGCCTAGGGCGCGCGTCCGAGGTGGCGCTCACCATGGAGGCGGTGGTGGGCGCCAACCCGCTCCGGGAGGCGTCGTGGGAGCTGCTGGTCCTCGCCTACGCCCGCGCCGCACGGCAGGCCGACGCCCTGGCCGCCCTGCGGCGGGTGCGGACGACGCTGGCTGACGAGCTCGGGATCGACCCCGGCCCACGGCTTCGGCAGCTGGAGACGGCGGTCCTCAGACAGGAGGTCGACCAGGCGCCGCCGCCGGTGGTCACCTCGACGGAGTCGGGGACGCCCACGGGCGGAACCGTTCGCACCGGCCCGGTTACCGCGGGCAGCGGGACCTCTGAGTCACCACCGGCGTCGAGTCCCTTCGTCGGGCGGGAGCGCCACCTCGAGACCCTGCACCGCGCTGTCGCCGAAGCCCATTCCGGACGTACCGCTCTGGTTCTGGTCGACGGCGAACCGGGAGTGGGCAAGACCCGGCTGTTGCAGGAGCTGGCGGCCAGCAGTCCCGAACCGGTCGCCTGGGGCCGCAGCCCCGACCACGAGGCGGTGCCGGCGCTGTGGCCGTGGGAACAGGTCCTGCGCGCAATCGCCCGGCTGCGCCCGGACCATCCAGTGCCGGACGACGTCACCACCTTCGTCTCCGGCCGGGCCGACCGTCCGCCGGCCTTCGACGCCGAGGGCGCCCGACTGCGCGAGTTCGCGCGGGTCGCCGACTACGTCCGTGACGTCACGCCGTTGACCGTGCTCCTGGAGGACATCCACGCGGCCGACGCGGCGAGCCTGCGGCTCCTCGAGCACCTCGCGGAGGCTCGCGTTCCCGGTCTGGCCGTCGTCGCGACGTACCGGCGCCACGAAGCTTCACACCTGACCTCGGTGCTCTCCCGCCTGGCGCGGGCCGGCGCCCACCGAATCTCGCTCGACGGGCTGGACCCGGAAGACGTCCGGGCGCTCGTGACGGCGACGACCGGCTCCGATCCCGGGACCGGCCGCGCGGCCGAACTCCACTCCCGCACCGCCGGAAATCCGTTCTTCGTCACCGCCCTGGCCCGAGACGAGGGACCGGTCCCGACCTCGGTCGGCGACGTGGTGCGACACCGCGTCGAGCGGCTCGGCGAGCCGGGTGTCACCGTGCTCGAGAGCGCGGCCGTCGTCGGCGACGAGGCCGAGGCGTGGCTCGTCGCGGAGGTCGCCGGCTGCTCTCTCGACGAGGCCGTCACCAGCCTCGACGCCGCATACGAGGCCGGGCTGGTCACCACCGGAAGCCGGCCGTCGAGCGTCCGGTTCACCCACTCGCTCGTCGTCGACGCCCTGCTGGACCGCCGGTCGACGCTCTGGAAGGCGGTCCGGCACCTGCGCTGCGCGACCGCTCTGACTCGGGCCCGCGGTGACCGGGAGGAGCTGCACCCGGCGATCGCTCGGCACTGGCTGGCCGCCGCCGAGCTCGGCCCTGACCAAGCGGCCGCGGCGGCGGAGTTCTGCGGCCGAGCCGCTCGATCCGCTGCCCGTCGGCTGGCCCACGAGGATGCGGTGACGCTCTGGGAGGAGGCCATCGCCGCTGACGCACTGGCGGGGTCGCCGGCCTCGACGCGGTACGACCTCGCGCTCGGGCTGGCGGCCGCTCGGTACGCGGCCGGCCGCTACGACGAAGGGTTCGCCGCCGTCGAGATGGCACTGGCGGCCGCTGGTGAGGATCCGGTAAACGTGGTTGTGGCGGTGGACGCCGCCGTCGCGCACGGGATCTGGATCCCGTTCCGGTTCGGCACCATGCCCGCATACCTGCCGCACACGCTCGACGCCGCGCTCGACCGGCTTCCGGAGGGCGACCCGAACCGCGCCCGCGGGCTGGCGCTCCGCGCCGTCCTGGCGGGCGCCGACGGCCGAGAAGCCGAGGTCGAACCCGCTGCCGACCTCGCGGTCGCCGCCGCCCGGGACACCGGACCCCCCGAGCTGATCCGGCGCGTGCTCCATCTGCGGCTCATCGCCCTGCGCGGGCAGGACTTCATCGAGCAGCGCGCCGACACGGCTAACGCGATCCGCGCCCTCCCGGACCTCACCGAACCGCTCGCGGTCATCGCCGACCTCCACCTGGCCAGCCACGATGTCGAACGCGGGAACGTCCCCGAGGCGCGACGGCGACTCGGGGACATCCAGCGCCGCGCCCGGGCGCTGCGCGACCCGACCCTGCTGCGTCAGGTCGCTTCGATGGAGGTGGGGCTGTCGATCTTCGCGGGCCACTACGAGGAGGCGCTGGCGCGCCTCGACGCGCTGAGCACTGGGTCTGACCACCTCGACCCGGTGTACTTCCAGGCGGCCGAGCTCGGGCAGCGAGCGGTCGTCATGGTCGAGACCGGGCGGCTGGGGGACTTCTTGCCGGTGATGGAACAGGCGTATGCGGCGACCGACGTTCCCGGATTCGGGTTCGGCCTCGGGTTGGCCCGGTTCGCGACTGGTGACGTCGACGGCGCTCGCCGTCTACTCCAGACGACGCCGATGCCCTCCCGTGACTACACGTGGCTCAGCGCGGCGGTGACCCGGTTGCTGCTGTCCATCGAGGTCGGCGACCTGGACTCGGTCCGAGAGAGCCGTCACCTGCTGGAACCCTTCTCCGGCCAGCTGGCCGTGACCGGCACGACGACGAACGTGTTCGGCGCCTACGACGGCCACCTCGGCGAGGCCAGCCTCGCGCTCGGCGAGGTCGACCGGGCTCGCCGCGAGCTGACCGCAGCGGTGGAGCTGCTGGAGCGGAACGGCGCCGCATACTGGGTCGTGCGCGCGCGCCAAGCGCTCGCCAACTGCGCGTAAAGGGGTCCTCCCGAAAGTGGTGTTCGTCACCGACCGCCACTTCGGAAAGGACCGACGACATGATCACCGACGAGGAGCTCAGCGGCTTTCTCGCCATGCACCAGGGCTTCCGCGCCGAGTTCGGCCGGCTCGCCGCCGCCTGCCGCGCACCGCGAGACGCGGCCCACGAGGCGCTGCTCGAGGAGCAGCTGGCCCTGGTGCTCGACGTGCTGCACCTGCACCACACCCACGAAGACATCCATCTGTGGCCCTACCTCCTCGAGCGCTCGCCTGAGTCAGCGTGGGAGCTCGACACGCTGGAGCTCGAGCACGAGATCCTGGTCCCGCTCGTCGACGCCGCTGGCGACAGCTCCATCCCGCTGCCGCAGCGGGTCGCCGTCCTCGACCGGCTCCACCGCACCCTGAACGACCATCTGGACCACGAAGAGGCGGTGGGAGTGCCGTTGATGCTGGCGCACCTGACGCCGGACATGGTCCGGTCGGACGCCCGCAAGGCGCAACGAGAGATCGGTCCGCGCCGGATGCCGACGGTATTCGGTTGGTTGGCGTCCTGCCTCGACGACGAGCAGCTCGCCATCGCCCTTGGGCAGCAGCCGAAGCTCGTCCGGACGCTGTTCCGCTGGTTCTGGTGGCCGTCGTACGAGCGACGGCTGCGGCAGCTCTACGCGGAGACCGACCTCGGCCAGCTCACGCCGCGTGAGGGGGTCCTCCGATGACCGCCACGACGCTGGCCCCCGCCTGGCCCGACGAGCTGACCGAGGTCTTCACCTCGTCGTTGGTCTGCGAGTACGCCACGCTGACCCGCCAGGGCCAGCCGGTCACCTGGCCGGTGACGCCGTACCTGGGTGGCCGCACGCTGGACGTATCGACCGGTCTCACCTACCCGCTCAAGGCGGAGCGAGCCAGGGCGAACCCGCGGGTCGCGCTCTCCTACTCGGACCCCGCGGGGTATGCGTCGGGTTCCGCGTCGGCTCGGCCGCCGGTCGCGCTCGTCGAAGGGTTGGCGACGGTCCGGGATGCCGACCTGCAGGCCAACACGGACCGGTACGTCCGCGAGTCGCTCGCCAAGACCGGCACCAGCGGGACGCCGTGGTTCCTGGCCCGCACGTGGGCCTGGTATTACGCCCGCATCTGGGTGGAGGTCACGCCGGTCCGCGTCACGTGGTGGCCCGCGGGAGACCTCAGCACCGAGCCGCAGGTCTGGACGGCGCCCGCCGACGTCGTCGCACCCGCCTCGGACCCGGCACCGGCCCCGCGGACGGGCGCCACGGCGCATACCGGTTCGGGCGGACCCGCACCGGCGGACTGGCGGCCTTTCGCGGACCGGGCCGAGCAGCTCGGCACCCCGGTGGTCACCATGACCCACGACGGCGTCCCGCTGCCGGTGCGCGCTCGGACGGTCCGGAGAATCGACGGCGGGTACGTCGTGACCCTGCCGCGGGGCGTGGCGCCGACCGCCGGGCCGGTCTGCCTGACCTTTCACCGGGTCGGAGCTGGCCCGCACTTCTCGCAGGAGAACGTCGTCCTGCTCGGCGAAGGCCACCCGCACGGAGCCGACGAGCTGACCGTCGTCGTCAATCGTGCGGTGAACGACTGGAGCGTCTGGGGCAGCCAGCTCGCGCGCGTCCGCGACTGGTTCGGGCACGGTGCCCGGCTCAAGGCGCACCTGGCCGAGGAGGCGGCCGGGCGCGGCCAGCCGGTTCCGAAAGTGCGCCGGACGCCCTGAGGCCCCGCTTCGCGTCGGGGCGCGAAGCTCCCGGCTGGTTCAGGCGGCCAGCGGGTCGACGATCCGCAGTCCGGGGAACCGCCGGAATCCACGGTCGGTCGTCACCAGCTGGGCCCCGTGGTCGATCGCCAGTGCGGCGAGGTAGGCGTCCGGGACGTCGTTGCCCTTGAGGCGCTGGTCGTTCACCAGATCGATGAAGGTCGGCCAGTGCCGCGACGACGGGACCACGACACGGGTCGTCGGCGCATCGAGCAGGGCCTGGGTGAAGTCGACCGCCTGGCCCGCCGGTGAGGGATGGACGAAGATGCGGCGATCCGTGACGATGCGGATGACGGAGGCGAGGATCTCGTTGGTCACCGCCAGCGACGCTTTGGCGGCCATGGATCGGTCGAGCCACGTCCGGGCCGCTAGAGCCATGGGGGACTGCTCCGGTCGGTAGGCGTAAACCAGGATGTTGACGTCGAGGAGGAACACGGTCTAGGCCGTGGGCTCGATGCCGTCGAGGAGGTCCATGATCGCGTGCCGGTCCTCGAGGTCCACTCCTGGACGAAGGCCAGGATCGGCCGGCGTGAACCGGGGCAGTGGGGTGAACGGCGCCTGTCGCTCCGCCAAGCGGTTGAGGTGGTCACGCAGCGCATCCTCGAGCAACGAACCAATCGTCCGGTCTTCACGCGCCGCGATGGTCTTGAGCTCTTTGAGGAGCTCGTCATCGATGGTCACTGTGGTGCGCACGAGCTGCATCATAGCATCTACGAGAGCGCATCAAAGCATCATACACCATGCTGCTTGAGGAATTCGACGCTGCGCTGGATCGACGTCGTCCACGGACCGTTGGTGAAGACGTGCGGCTGTCCCGTGTACGTGAAGTACTCGACCGACTTGCCGGCCCGCTTGAGGGCATCGACGGAGGCCTCCGCCCAAGCAATCGGACAGGACAGGTCGGCGGTGCCCTGATGGATCATCACCGGCTCGGTGATGCGCTCGAAGTAGGTGCGCGGGCTGGTCTTGGCCCACGCGTCGGGATTGGCCGCCGGCTGGCCAAGGGTGGCGACCACCCGGCTGGTCGTCTCCCGGTCCGGACGGGTCCACTTCTCGAAGTTGTCGACGGTGTTCGAGCTGACCGGCGCGTACGCGATGCCCGCCCTGAACAGGCCGGGCGCAGCCACGAGCGCGGTGTATGTCACGCCGCCGCCCATCGACCGGCCCATGAGGGCGATCCGGTCCGGCATGACCTTGGGGTCCTGCTGTAGGGCCTTGGCCGCGTTGATGACGTCGACGGCGTAGCCGAGCCTCAGGTTGGCGTCGGCGTCGGGGTCCTTGCTGGACCCGGCGTGGTTGCGATAGTCGACGAGGAGCACCACGTACCCCTGCCGGGCCAGGTGGTCCCGCTCCCGTGACATTTGGGTGGTGTTGTCGTACACCGCCGGGTCCGCGTACCCGTGGGCGAGGACGACGGCCGGGAACGGGCCGTTGCCCCGGGGTACGAGCAGGCGACCCGAGATGGTCAGCCCGTCCCCTTCGAAGGTGGCGAGATTCTGCTGGTATGCGGCGGTGCTGCCGACCTCACGGCCCACCTGGAGGTTCCGGCCGTCGTAGGTCTTCGTGAACAGGGCTTCGGGGGAGAGCGGCGGCGCGGCGGTGGCGGTGGGCGAGGGTGGCCCAGTCGTCGCGGTGGCCGTGTTCGGGGCCGTCTGGTTCGTCGTCGACGCGCTGGTCGAGGTCGGGGCAACACCGGTCACTGCGGACGTCGCCTCCCCGTTCGGGGGAGAGGTGGTGCAGCCGGTCACCAGCGCTCCGGCGACGACGAGAGCGACCGCGACCCGACGCATACCCATCCCCTAGTCTCACCCGAGGCTCAAGCGGCTGCACGCGTGGCTCAGTTGAGCTGCGACTCCCAGTCCTGCGGCACGCGCCCCTGGGGTCCGGGAACCGGCTGCGATGTCGGGTGGAAGAGCGGCGGCGCCAGCTCGGGGCCCTCGACCACCTCGTCGGTGCGGAAGTCGTAGAACCACTCCTCGTCGGGTTCGAAGCTGCGGATGACCGGGTGGCCGGTCGCCCGGAAGTGGGCGGTCGCGTGCTGCGCCGGCGAGGTGTCGCAGCAGCCGACATGCCCGCACGCCGCGCACCGGCGCAGGTGGTACCACCACCCGCCGGCGTCGAGGCACTCGGCACACCCGTCGCCCGAGGGCGGCGCGGAGGGATCGACGTCGGGGCGCTCCTCGGGAGGAGACATCCTCCAATGCTAGGCGCCTGCTCCCACCGGCTCTCGGATCTCGTCCTCCGCGGCCGCCTCGTCGAGCAGCACAATGGTGCCGGCCGTCCCGTCGAGACGGACCCGCTGGCCGGTGGCCAGTCTGGTGGTCGCCTCGTGGACCCCGACGACCGCCGGGATGCCGTATTCGCGCGCGACCACCGACCCGTGCGTCATCATCCCGCCGACTTCGGTGACCAGCCCCGCGGCGCTGAGGAACAACGGGGTCCACGCGGGGTCGGTCCCGGGGCACACGAGGATCTCGCCGTGCCGCAGGCCCGACTGGGCCGGGTCGAACACGACGCGGACCACTCCCTCGACCGTCCCCGGCGAGACAGGGGAGCCGACGATGACGCCTTCCTCGCCCGCAACGTCGCCGAGTCCCTCGTAGTAGGCCCGCCCGTCGCCCACCAGGACGCGGGGGATCTGGGTCCGTCGGGCCTCGCGGTCCAGCGCCGCGCGCCGCTCGGCGACCAGCGGGCGCAGCCCGGCCGTCGGTCCGTCCCGCAGCGCATCGATCTCGTTCAGGCGCAGAAGGAAGAGGTCGTCCGGGGCGTCGAGGACGCCGGCGGCGACGAGGTCCTGCCCGGAGGCGAGGAGGGCGGACCGAGCGACCCCCATCATCCGGATGATGGTGAACTTCGGCAGCTCTCGACCCCCGGCCAGCGTCCGGATCCGGCCGGCGAGGAACCCGGCGAGTCGGCCCCGCACACCTCCGGTCTGCTCGACCAGCTGGTCGATGGCCCGCGCCGCGGCCTGCTCGCCGCGCTCGAACTGCGCTGGGGGCGACTGGTCCGGCGGGATGTCCTGGTACCGCTGCACCGTTGCCAGCACCTCGGTCGGGTCCTCGCTCCACCGCGGCCGACCCAGGTCGATCTCGCCGATGCCGCGCATCCCGTATGCGGCGAGGAACCCGTCGATTGCGGCGGTGACCCCGGGGGAGAGCCGACCCGACGCATACCGGTCAGCGAGGTCGGCGGCGCTCAGGTCCGCGGCGAGCCGGCTGGCTTCGGGGTCGTCCCGAACGGTCTGCGCCACCCGCCAGAGAGCCAGGTCCATCTCGGTGGTGACGTTGTGCGGCAGTGCGCGCGTGATCTCCAGCACCAGGGGCGAGACGCCGTGGTCGCCCTCGTCGGTTGCGCCGGAGAGTCGGGTCAGCAGGCGGAGGGCCAGGACCGGCCCGGCGATGACCACGCCGGCGTAGGGCACCACCGTCGGGAAGGCGTCGGAAAGTGCCTCCCGGAGCGCCCGGGCTCGGGCGGCCACGCGGCGGAAGGGGTCCGGCTCGTCGTCCGTGGCGGCGAACGTCGCCGCGGCCCGGACCACCGCCGCCTCCGTAACCTCGTCGAACTCGGCGCGGACCGCGTGCGGGTCGCGGACGGCGCGGGCGAGGTTCCGGCCGGCCACGCGGGCGAATCGGGCCAGTCGCGGCGCCACCGGCCGCATCGCCTCGCGAGGGAACGGGGCCAGGACGCCTTCCTCTCGCAGGTCGACGAAGATGCGGCGGGCGCTCGGGTCGACCGCCTTGAGGAGGCCGGGCAGCACCTTGGCACCCACGGGGTTGCGCAGCGCGCGATCCAGCCGGATCCAGAGCCGTTCACCCGCGGTGCCGATATAGGGGTTGGTCTCTGGGTCCAGGGTCGCGCCCATCACCCGGGCCCCGCCGGACATGACGCAGCGGATCGCGTCGCCGCCGAGCGGGGTGATCGGCGAGAGCACGCCCTGGACGGCGCCGAAGGAAAGGTAGACGGCACCCTTCGGCGCGTTGGCCGGGATGGGAAAGAGCGACGTGATGGCGCGGGCTTGAAGCAGCGAGACCTCGCCGTCGGCGATGGCCCACTCGATGTCCTGGGGCGTGCCGTACTCCTCCTGGACGCGACGGCCGAGGTCGACCAGCGCTCGCACGTCGGAGTCTGACAAGGTCGCCTCGGCCCCGCGGTCGCTGTCGCGGGTCTCGACGCCGCCGGCCGTGAGCGACGCCGTCACGACGGCCTTGGCGCCGAGCGTCCGCTCGAGGACACGTCCCGTGCTGGCGTCGGCGACGTAGTGGTCGGGTTCGACGAGGCCGGAGACCAGCGCCTCGCCGAGCCCGAACGTCGCGTCGATGGCCATCTGGCCCCGGTGCCCGGTGAGCGGGTTCGCCGTGAACAGGACGCCCGCCGTGTCGGCCGGGACCATGCGCTGCACCGCGACGGCGAGGGCGGCCGCGTCGTCGGCGAGATGGGCGCGGCGCCGGTAGGTGATCGCTCGCGCGGTCCACAGGCTCGACCAGCAGGCGACCACCGCGTCGAGGAGTCCCGCTTCGTCCGAGACGCCCAGCAAGGTGTCCTGCTGCCCGGCGAAAGACAGGTCAGGCAGGTCCTCGGCGGTCGCAGACGAGCGCACCGCCACCGGTCCGCCGCCGAGCTTGCGGTATGCGTCCAGGACGGCCCGGGCGACCGGCTCGGTGAGGACGGTGGTCGCCGGGGTATCCGCGAAGGCCGCGCGGATCCGGCGCGACGCCTCCTCGACCGAACCCGGGTCGTCGAGGTCGGCATTCGCCAGGGCGATGTCGACCCGGTCGCGGAGCCCGCGCTCGTGCAGCGCCACTCGGAACGCCTCGGTTGTGACCGTGAATCCTGGCGGGACCTGGAACCCCGCCCGTGTCAGCCGGGAGAGGTTGACCGCCTTGCCACCGGCCTCGTCCAGGGTTGTGGGATCCTCGAAGAAGCGCACCAGCGTCATGGTTCATCCTTTTTCTCCACGTGATGAAATAAGGGTAGCACCTAGGCCGCGCCAACGGCAGCGCGTGAAGCGGCGGTGATAGGGGCCGTCGTAGCGGCTCTCGTGCCGTTCCCACGACAAAGGTGCCGCTGCCACCACCGCTGTGACCTCGCGCCACTCGCGACGGCGACGACAGGGTCGCGGCGGTGAGCCGTGCTCGACCGGCGCATTGTCCACATGGTGTGGCCGAAGCGTCTCGTCATACACAGCTGCAGAGTGGCGTCGCCCGCGGGGAACGGCGTCCTCGACGCTGGGCCCATGCTGCCTCCGCATACCGCCGAGCTGGTCGACCGCCAGCTAGGTCTCGCCACTCGTCGCCAGCTCCTGGACGGCGGCGTGACAGAGGCGCAGATCCGCTGGGCGGTCGGACGAGGGTGGCGGGTGGTCCTGCCCAGGGTCCTGCTGCTTGACGCCGGGCTGCCGTCGGCGCAGCAACGCCTGATGGCTGCCTTGCTGCTGGCGGGACCGGATTCGTGGCTGGCGGGGCCGACGGCGGCTGCGTTGCACGCCCTTCCGGGCTGCCGCATCACGCCACCAGTACATGTCCTCGTGCCACCCCACCGCACGACCCGAACGGTTGGCTGGGTTCGGATTTCCCGGACGTATCTGCTGGACGAGCGTCTCGTCTCACAGGGTCCACTCCGAGTCTCGTGCCGGCCCCGGGCACTGGTCGACGCTGCAGCGGCGTGCCCCGACGATGCCGCAGTCCGGGCCCTGTTCATCGACGCGATCCATTCGCGCCTGGTTCGCCTCGACGACGTCGCCCACTGGGTGGAGGCGCGTGAGAGCGACGGCCGTCGACGGCTTCGCCGAGCGCTGGCCGAGGCCGCCACGGGAGTGTGGTCGGTCCCTGAGGCGGACCTCATGAGGCTGGTGACCGGAGATGGCCGGTTGCCCGAACCGTGGGCCAATCCGACGCTGCGGGATGCTGACGGGCGGCGGCTCACGACACCAGACCTCTGGTTCGACGACGTAGCCCTCACCGTGATGGTTCACTCGCGCAAATACCATGCGGGGGCACTCGACTGGGAGGCCACCGTCACGGATGACGAGGAGCTCCGGTCCGCGGGGATCGAGGTGTTCACGGTCACGCCGGTCTCGATCGTCAGCCAGCCGGACGATGTCCTCCAGCGCGTTCACGGCGCATACCAGCGGGCGAAGGGCCGCCTCCGACCCATGCACGTCGCGGCCGAACGACGTCTCCCCACGTGGGGCGTCGCCGGAGCGGCACTGGTAGCGGCGAACGAGTCGTGACCACGACATGGTTGCCGCGATGACCGCCGCTGCGACCGTCCGTC
>JBKPKI010000250.1:0-22961 GCA_046731055.1 Actinomycetota bacterium
CTTTCCCGGAGTGCATGGACCGCGGGACGCGCTCGCCTACGGGGTGAAGGTCACCGGCGCCACCCTCTTCGTCGTCGACGAGGGCGTCGACACCGGCGCCATCGTCGGTCAGGTCGCCGTGCCGGTCCAGGACGACGACACCGTCGAGGCCCTGACCGAGCGCATCAAGCAGGCCGAACGGCCGCAGCTCGTCGACCTCGTCGGACGCATGGTCCGTGAGGGGTTCACCGTCAGCGATCGGAAGGTCACCATCCCGTGAGTGCTGCCGACACCGCTGAGGGGCGACGCCCGATTCGGCGGGCGCTGGTCTCGGTTTACGACAAGGCGGGCCTGGTCGAGCTGGCCGCCGCGCTCGACCAGGCGGGCGTCACCATCGTGTCGACCGGCTCGACGGCCAAAGCCGTTGCGGCACAGGGCATCCTGGTGACGGCGGTTGAGGAGCTCACGGGCTTTCCCGAGTGCCTGGACGGACGAGTGAAGACGCTGCACCCGAAGGTGCACGCCGGCATCCTGGCCGACACCGCCAACCCTGACCACGTGCGCCAGCTGGCCGACCTCGGTGTCGAGTCGTTCGATCTCGTCGTCTCGAACCTGTACCCGTTCCGCGACACCGTCGCCTCCGGTGCCGCGCCGGAGGAGTGCATCGAGCAGATCGACATCGGCGGTCCGGCGATGGTTCGTGCCGCCGCGAAGAACCACGCGAGCGTTGCCGTCGTCACCAGCCCTGCCGCATACCCGCGGCTCGTGAAGGCGCTGGAGGACGGCGGATTCACGCTGGCCGAGCGGCAGCGGCTGGCGGCCGAGGCGTTTGTTCACACCGCGACCTACGACAACGCCGTCGCGAACTGGATGGGCACCGTCGTGGCTGACACGACTGACGGGACCGGGTTTCCTGCGTGGACCGGAGCCACCTGGGACCGGGCGGCACCGCTCCGGTACGGCGAGAACCCTCACCAGGCCGCGGCGCTCTACCGCCACTGGCGGCCGGGCATCGCGCAGGCCCAGCAGCTGCACGGCAAGGGGATGTCCTACAACAACTACGTCGACGCCGATGCGGCGGTCCGCGCGGCCCACGACCACGGCGATCAGCCCACTGTTGCGATCGTCAAGCACGCCAACCCCTGCGGGATCGCTGTTGCGACGACCGTGGTCGAGGCGTACGACAAGGCCCACGCTTGCGACCCGCAGTCGGCGTACGGCGGCATTATCGCGACGAACCAGACCGTCACCGTCGATCTGGCCGAGCGCACCAAGGGGGTCTTCACGGAGGTCCTCGCGGCGCCGGCCTTCGACGACGACGCCCTCGAGCTGCTGCGAGAACGCAAGAATCTCCGCGTCCTGCGGCTGCCGGCCGCCATTGAGCGGTTTGGCGACCCGATCGAGGTGCGCGCAATCAGCGGCGGCATCCTCGTCCAGACCGTCGACCGGCTCGACGCCGTCGTGCACTCTCCGGACGGCGGCGAGCCGACCGGCGGCGACGACCCCGCGTACTGGCGGCTGGTGTCCGGCGACCCCGCGGACGACGCGACGCTCGCCGATCTGGCCTTCGCCTGGCGGGCAATCCGGGCCGTGAAGTCCAACGCGATCCTGCTGGCCAAGGACGGCGCCTCCGTCGGCGTGGGCATGGGGCAGGTCAACCGGGTCGACTCGTGCCGCCTCGCCGTTGCGCGGGCCGGGACGGAGCGGGCCACGGGCTCGGTCGCCGCTTCGGATGCGTTCTTCCCGTTCCCGGACGGGCTGGAGATCCTGCTCGACGCCGGCGTGCGGGCGGTCGTCGCGCCGGGCGGCTCGATCCGCGACGGCGTCGTCATCGAAGCAGCGGCGCGGGCCGGAGTGGCGATGTACTTCACCGGCACCCGGCACTTCGCCCACTGACGTGACGTCCCGGTTGCCGTGGGCCGTCCTGGCTTTCGTCGCGGGCGCGTTCCTGTCGATCCAGTCGCGAATGAACGGCGAGCTGGCCACGGTCTTCGGCCACGGTCTCGATGCCGCGCTGTGGAGCTTCCTCACCGGGACGATCGTGCTGAGCCTAGCGCTGCTGGTGTCGCGGGCCATGAGATCCGGGCTGCGTCAGCTGCGAATCTCGTTGCGATACAGCGAGATTCATTGGTACCAGTGCGTGGGCGGGTTCATGGGCGGCTTGTTCGTGCTCTGTCAGTCGTATGCGGTGCCGCTGGCTGGAGTGGCTCTGTGGACTGTCGCGGTCGTCGGCGGACAGACCGGGAGCGGGATGGGGGTGGACCGGTTCGGGATCGGGCCGGCGGGACGGCTCCCGATCGCGGCCGGGCGGGCGGTGGCCGCCGTCCTCGCCGTCGCCGGAGTGTTCGTCGCCGTCGAGGGACGCATCTCCACGGCCGGTGCCACGGTCGTCGTGCCGGTGGTGCTCAGCGTCCTCGCGGGCGTCTCCCTGGCGGTCCAGGCCGGTATCAACGGGCGCGTGGGTGTGGCGTCCGGGAACGGTTTCACGACGGCTTGGTTGAACTTCACGCTCGGCACGGTGATTCTCATCGTCCTGGCCGTCCCCGCGAGGCTGATCGGACAGTTCGGCGCGCCGCGCAGCGTGGAGGCGCCGTGGTGGGCGTGGTGGGGCGGCCTGCTCGGGATCGTCGTGATCGCCGCGGGTGCCGTGGGGGTGCGCCACCTCGGGGTGCTGCTGCAGCTGCTCCTCATGCTCGTCGGACAGCTGTCGGTCGCTGCGCTGCTGGACCTGCTCAACCCGTCCACGCGGTCCTCGGTCACCCCTGTGGTCCTACTGGGCCTCGTGCTGACGTTTGTCGCTGCGGCACTGGCCAGCGTCGCCACGGTGCGTGGCCCCAGGCACCTCACTCGTACATGACGTACTCAAGCTCGGTGCTGAGAGCCAGAACCTCGTCGGGCGTCATGAGCCGCCCCTGCTTCGAGTCCTCGTCGTAGAACAGCTTGAAGCCAAGGTGCACAAGCGGCCTCGGAGTCGTCGCGACGATGCGGTTCCACGTTGCAATCTTGTCCGTCTTCGCGCCGATCCCGTCGACTGACTTGACCCAGGCGACGCCGGGGAAGGCCTTGAGATCCTTCTCCCGCCGGACGATGGAGGGAGTGAGCTGGTGATAGACGACGACCTTCTCAGGCAAGTCGTGGGAGGAGACCAAGCCGGCGACGTACCCGCCTACCGCGTTGAGCATGGACGTATCGACATGGCCGAACACCTGCCCGGGCACCTGTCCCGGCCCGACCGCCCACTCCGGGTCGAGGGCCACGCCGACGTCCGGCTGCGTCAACCACGGTTCGTACGCGTGAACCTCGTCGAGGAAAGAGGCCCGTCCCGGCTGGACGTTGAGCAGGAGGTAGGCGCGATGCCGGCGGGCCGTGTCCAGGTGCTGGTCGATGACGGAGGACGGGGTGCGCAGCCGGTAAAGACCGTCCTCGCCGGGCTTTGACTGCACCATGGTCGCGATAAGCTCGAGCACCGGGAGCGCGGCACGATTACGGGCATACGAGCCGGCCACCTGCTCGATCTCCGAGACCCGAGCATCGAGGTCACCGATGCCGAGCTTCCCGAGGGCCGGAGAGCCGGGATGTCCGCAGAAGCCGGCCAGCCGGTACGCGGGAAACACGGTTCGGCCGCCCCGGGGCAGCTCCGGTCGGACATGAGTCGGCGTGGGTGCGGTAGTGGTGGTGGCGGCCCGCACGCCGTTCGACGTCGTCGCAGGCATACCGCTGGGGGCGGGCGCTGCTGCACCCGTCTGGGCCACCGGGTCGGCATACCCGGGGCTGGAGCACGCGGCCAGGGCCAGGGTGGAGGCGGCCGCGCCGAGAACCTCACGCCGGGTGAGGCCGTTTCTCGTCACCTGAGGCGGCTCGTGACTCTGCGCGTCGTCCCGCATCCGTTCCCTCGGTCAGCAGTCGTGGCCGGGCTCTGCGCCGGCGGGCACATGATGCCATTGCTGGGCCCCCGGTTCCCTCCGGAGGTGTGGCAGGCACGCGCATACCAAGCCAGTGGGGCGGTCTACGAGCCCGGCCCGGTGGGCCGCCGTCGGGCAACCTGAGGCACGGTCCGCTGTGACACCATGAGGCCTCGTGACCGCCAGCATCCTCGACGGCAAGGCCACGCTGGCGACGATCAAGGCGGAGCTCAAGGACCGGGTCGCGGCGCTCGCGTCCCGAGGTGTGGTGCCGGGTGTCGGGACGGTTCTCGTCGGCGACGATCCGGGCAGTGCGTGGTACGTCGCCGCGAAGCACCGCGACAGTGCAGAGATCGGGATCACCAGCATCAGGCGCGACCTTCCAGCGACGGCCACCCAGGACGAGGTCGCGGCGGTCATCGACGAGCTCAACGCCGATCCCGACTGCACCGGGTTCCTCGTGCAGCAGCCGACGGGTCTCGACGAGATGGCTCTCCTGTCGCGGGTCGACCCCGAGAAGGACATCGACGGCCTGCACCCGACCAACCTCGGCTGGCTGGTGCTCGGCAAGCCGGCTCCGTTGCCGTGCACGCCGATCGGCTGCGTGGAACTGTTGCGTCGGTACGACGTCCCGATCGCCGGGGCGCACGTCGTCATCGTCGGCCGCGGGATCACGGTCGGCCGGCCGCTCGCACTTCTCCTCACGCGCCGGTCGGAGAATGCAACGGTCACGGTGTGCCACACGGGGACCAGGGACCTCGCCGCGCAGGTCCGCGAGGGTGACATCGTCGTGGCGGCGGCGGGTGTCCCAGGCATCGTCACGGCCGACATGGTCAAGCCGGGCGCCGCGGTTCTCGACGTCGGCATATCCCGCGTCGACGGCAAGCCGGTCGGCGACGTCGCGGCGGGCGTGGCCGAGGTCGCCGGGTGGCTGAGCCCGAACCCCGGCGGCGTGGGCCCGATGACCCGCGCCATGCTGCTCACCAACGTCGTGACCGCCGCCGAGCGGCGGGCCGGCCTGGGGTGAGGCTCGTGATGGTCACGTGAGGTTCGCCGGTCTGCGCCGCCTCGGGCTGTGGTGGGTCATCGCGGTTTTCGTCGTGGTCGGCGTCGGACTGATCGTCTTCGCCGCGCGGCTGCGGCTCGGCGGGTTCGTCATCGGGCTGGGCCTGCTCATCGCCGCTGTGCTGCGGCTGGTGGTCAAGGAGCCCCGCGGAGGGGGGATCGAGATCCGGTCGCGAGTCCGCGACGTCGTCACACTCCTCGTCGCCGCGGCCCTGGTCTTCGGGGCATTCTTTCTCGTGCGCACCTGCGCGCCGGCGGACGCGCAGATCGGTGGCGGCCGGGCGGCGAGCTGCCCCCCGTCGCCCTAGACCCGCATACCCCTTCATCTTCCAGGCTGATGTTGTCCCCACTTCGGGGGCCGTCGAGGGCCTCCAGGTCACAACAACATGAGCCTGGAAGACGGAGAACGGCCGATCAGGGGAGGAGGCCGAGGCCTTTGACGGCCTCGCGCTCCTCCTCGAGCTCGGCGACGCTCTTGTCGATCCGCTGCCGGGAGAACTCGTTGATCTCCAGGCCCTGAACGATCGACCACTCGCCGCCGGAGATCGTCACGGGGAACGACGACATGAGCCCCTCCCCGACGCCGTAGGAGCCGTCCGAGCACACCGCCATGGAGACCCAGTCGCCGTCGGGCGTGCCGTTCCGCCAGGTGCGGGCGCTGTCGATGGTGGCCGACGCGGCGCTGGCCGCGGACGACGAGCCACGGGCGTCGATGATCGCGGCGCCCCGCTTGGCCACGGTCGGGATGAACGTCTCGGCCAGCCACTGTTCGTCGTCCACCAGCTCGGCGGCGCTCTGGCCGTTCACCTCGGCGTGGAAGATGTCGGGGTACTGCGTCGCCGAGTGGTTGCCCCAGATCGTCATCTTCCGGATCTGGGTCACCGGCACGCCGAGCTTGGCGGCCAGCTGGGAGATCGCCCGGTTGTGGTCCAGCCTGGTGAGCGCGGCGAACCGGTTCCTGGGGATGTCGGGCGCGTTGGACATGGCGATGAGGGCGTTGGTGTTGGCCGGGTTGCCGGTGACCGTGACCTGGACGTCGTCGGCTGCCACCTCGTTGAGGGCCTTGCCCTGCGGCGCGAAGATGCCGCCGTTCGCCTCGAGCAGGTCGCCGCGCTCCATCCCCGGTCCGCGCGGACGGGCGCCGACCAGCAGCGCGTGGCTGACCCCGTCGAAGATGACCCGCGGGTCGTCCCCGATCTCGACCTTCGCCAAGGTCGAGAACGCACAGTCGTCGAGCTCCATGACCACGCCCTCGAGCGTCTTCAGCGCCGGCGTGATCTCGAGCAGCCGCAGCTCGATCGGGGTCTCCTGGCCGAGCAGGTCACCGTTCGCGAGTCGAAAGAGCAGGCTGTAGCCGATCTGTCCTGCCGCGCCGGTGACGGCGACCTTCACGGGGCGCTTCGCGCCGGAGCTCGCGGCTGCAGTGTCGAGGGCATCGCTCACGCCCGAGGACGCTACCAGCCGGTATGCGGTGCGGCTCGCCGCGGCCCTGGCCGGCCCAGCCGGTGGCGGCGCTCGCTATTGCGCGTCACAGCGCTGGTCGTAGCGGCGAACGCGTCGTCCATGCAGCACATCAGCCGCTACGACAACCGCTATCACACCGGCTGCCCTGCCCGAGATCGTTCAGGACCGCTCGACCTCGGCGATCGTCGGAGGGGCAGACTCCGCTATGACCTCGCCCGGGTTGACGGCCCCGCCGACGTCGAGGTTGCTGCGGTCGATGCCGGTGATCGCCTCGAAGGACCAGCCGGCGATGACCGCGCCCAGGATCGGCGCGACGACGAACGCCCAGACCTGCCCGGGCGCGCCGTTTCCGTTGAAGAACGCGACGCCCAGCGACCGCGCCGGGTTGACCGACGTGTTGTCGATCGGGATCGAGATGAGGTGGATGAGGGTCAAGGTGAGGCCGATGGCGAGCGGCGCGAACCCGGTCGGCGCGTGCGCCGTCGTGACCCCGAGGATGACGAACACGAAAAAGGCCGTCAACAGGACCTCGACGAGCAGCACCGCGACGAGGGAGAACCCGCCGGGGGAGTGCTCTCCATAGCCGTTGGCCGCCAGCGACCCGCTGACGCCCCCGACGCCGCGCACGCTCTTGGCCAGCCCCCAGAGCACGGCGCCGGCCAGGAAGGCGCCCACTAGTTGCGCCACGATGTAGGCCCCGGCGTCCCGAACGTTGTCGAACCGGCGAGCCGCCCACAGGCCGATGGTCACCGCGGGGTTGAAGTGCGCCCCGGAGACGTGCCCGACCGCATACGCCATCGTCACGACCGTGAGCCCGAAGGCGAGGGCGACGCCCAGCAGCCCCACCCCGAGCTGCGACGAGGGTGCCGCGATGCTCGGAGCGGAGAAGAACGACGACGCGAAGATCGCCGTCCCACAGCCACCGAGCACGAGCCAGAAGGTGCCCAGGAGCTCCGCGCCGAGCCGCTTGCGAAGGGCCGGAGTGACGATGCCTGCCGTCATGGGCCGAAGGCTAGCGGACGGCGACTATCTTGACGTCAAGATAACGCTAGGATGCGAGGCATGAGCCGGATCATCTACACGCTCACCGACGAGGCGCCACTCCTTGCGACGTACTCGTTCTTGCCGATCGTGCAGGCGTATGCGTCGGCCGCCGGCGTCGACGTCGAGACCCGCGACATCTCGCTCGCGGGGCGGATCGTCGCCGCCTTCGGCGATCGGTTGCCGCCGGACCAGGTGGAGAGCGACGCGCTGGCCGAGCTGGGTGAGCTGGCCACGACGCCCGAGGCCAACATCATCAAGCTGCCCAACATCTCGGCCTCGCTGCCGCAGCTCAAGGCGGCGATCGCCGAGCTGCACTCGAAGGGGATCGCCGTTCCGGACTACCCGGACGAGCCGTCCACGCCCGAGCTTCAGGAGATCCGGACCCGCTACGACAAGGTCAAGGGCAGCGCGGTGAATCCTGTTCTCCGCGAGGGTAATTCGGACCGCCGGGCACCCGCCTCGGTGAAGAACTACGCTCGCAACCACCCGCACTCGATGGGCGTGTGGACCCCGGACTCGAAGACCAACGTCGCGACGATGGACGCCGACGACTTCCGCCACAACGAGAAGTCCGTCGTTCTCGCCGCCGACGACACTCTGACGATCCAGCTGCAGCCGGCCGACGGCGGTGACCCCGTGGTGCTGAAGGACGGTATCCGGGTGCTCAAGGACGAGATCGTCGACGCAACGGTGATGCGAGCGGCCGCCCTCGACGCGTTCCTCGCCGAGCAGGTGGCCCGCGCCCAAGCCGACGACGTGCTCCTCTCGATACACCTCAAGGCCACGATGATGAAGGTCTCCGACCCCGTGGTGTTCGGCCACGTGGTGCGCGCGTACTTCGCCGACGTCTTCGACGCATACGGAGACGAGCTCGACGCGGCCGGGCTTGACGGCAGCAACGGCCTCGGTGCGATCCACTCCGGCCTCGACGGGCTCGAGCACGGCGCCGAGATCAAGGCGGCCATCGAGAAGCGGTTGGCCGAGGGTCCAGCGCTCGCGATGGTCAACTCCGACAAGGGGATCACCAACCTGCACGTCCCGAGCGACGTCATCGTCGACGCGTCGATGCCGGCGATGATCCGCACATCCGGCCACATGTGGGGTCCCGATGGAGCCGAGGACGACACCCTGGCGGTCATCCCCGACTCCTCGTACGCGCCGATCTACCAGGTCGTTCTCGACGACTGTCGGGCCAACGGCGCGTTCGACCCGACGACGATGGGGTCTGTCCCGAACGTCGGCCTGATGGCCCAAAAGGCTGAGGAGTACGGCAGCCATGACAAGACGTTCGTTGTGGACCAGGCCGGCACCGTCCAGGTCGTGGACTCCTCGGGAGCCGTGCTGCTCGAGCACGACGTCCAGCCCGGCGACATCTGGCGGGCCTGCCAGACCAAGGACGCCGCGATCCGCGACTGGGTGAAGCTTGCCGTCACCCGCGCCCGCGCGACCGGCGCGCCGGCGATCTTCTGGCTCGACGAGCAGCGCGCACACGACGCCAACGTCATCGCCAAGGTGCATGCATACCTCAAGGACCACGACACCGAGGGTCTGGACATCACGATCCAGGCGCCGGTCGACGCCATGGCCACATCGCTGGAGCGGATCCGCAAGGGCGAGGACACGATCTCAGTGACCGGCAACGTCCTGCGTGACTACCTCACCGACCTGTTCCCCATCCTCGAGCTCGGCACCAGCGCCAAGATGCTCTCGGTCGTCCCGCTGATGAACGGCGGGGGCCTCTTCGAGACCGGCGCCGGCGGGTCTGCCCCGAAGCACGTCCAGCAGCTGGTGCAGGAGAACCACCTGCGCTGGGACAGCCTCGGCGAGTTCATGGCGCTGGCCGAGAGCTTTCGGCACCTGGCCGAGTCGACCGGCAACACCGGCGCCGCCACCCTCGCCGAGACCCTCGACCGCGCCACCGAGCGGCTGCTGGAGGAGAACAAGTCTCCGGGTCGCAAGGTCGGCCAAATCGACAATCGCGGCAGTCATGCGTTCCTCGCGTATGCGTGGGCCAAGGAGCTCGCGGAGCAGACCGGCAACCCGGAGATCGCCGCTTCCTTCACACCGGTCGCCCAGGCCCTGGAGACCGACATCCCGACGATCGAGCAGGACCTCATCGACGTCCAGGGCCACAGGGTGGACCTCGGCGGCTACTACCGGCCCGACGCCGCCAAGACGGAGGCCGTGATGCGGCCGTCGGAGCGTCTCAAGGCCGCGCTTGCGCTGGTCGCCGCCCCGACCGGCTGACGGTCAGGGCTGCCAGAGGTCTAGTCGGTCGTCGGCAATGGCTTGGCCCATCGCCGTCATCTTGGGTACGTCCACGACGTCGATGGACGCTCCTGCGGACGTCGTCGAGAAGCCGCTGAACGGCGCGGTGATGAACCGGACGTCGTAGCTGCGAATATTGCGCAGCGACAGAGCCAGCTGCTGCGTCTCTCCGACGTTGAGGCTCTGGTCGACGGTCAGGTTTTTCGTCGCGGCGTCGACGAGGCTCGCGAGTTTGACCGGGCTGGTCAGGGTGTCGCCGGAGAGGACCTGGAGCATCAGCGACTTGAGGAACTCCTGCTGCCGTTGGCCGCGGGAGATGTCGCCCTGGCTCAGCTCGTATCGCGACCGGACAAACTCGAGCGCCATCTCGCCCGTCATGTGCATCGTGGTGCCGGCCGTGAACGCGTACGTGTCCTGGTGGCTGGACTCGGCGACGTAGACGTCGACGCCACCGAGCGCGTCCGTCATGTTCTTGAAGCCCTCGAACCCGATCTTCGCGACGTGGTCGACGTGGGCGCCGGTGAGGTTTTGCAGCGTTTGGACGAGGAGTGGCGCGCCACCGTATGCGAACGAGGCGTTGATCTTGTCCTTGCCGTGCCCCGGGATGTCGACGTACAGGTCGCGGGGAAAGTGGATGAAGGTGACGTTGTGCCGGTCCTCAGGGACGTGCACGAGCATGATGACGTCTGACCGGGCGCCGGAGCGGTCGGGACCGGCGTCCGATCCGATGAAGAGAAAGTTCACACCTCTTCCGGTGACCGGTGTGGCGCCCGGGGCGGCGGGGACCGGCTGGCCGGGTTTGCCCGCGAGCTCCTCAGGCGTCAGGGCCGGGAGCAGGTCCTCCTGCTGCACGTTCGTCGTGACGAGGTGGCCGAGATAGATGCCGTAAGCGGCGACCGCGGCGACCGGGACGAGGAGCAGCACGAGCGCGATGATCAGCACGCGCTTGGTCCGGCGGCGGCCACCCCGTCCGGCGTTTTCGCTGTCAGCCTGGCTGTCGTTCCCCGATGCGTCTCCCGACAGCCTCGTCAGGTCATCGAGGTCGGTCACCCGATCAGTCTAGGTGCGGCATCGAGCCCCCGGATCATTTCTTGAATGCCTCAGCGGCGTCGAACCCTATGTGCGACGATGACGCCGTCGGAAGGCGGTTTCGCTTCGGGGGGAGCGGCAGCGGTCAGTGCTGCACGCCTTGGGGACCCGACTAGCAGAGGAGGGGCACACGTCATGATGGGCAATGCGATCGTCATGGCCGCTTGGCTGGCGGTGGGTGTTGCGGCGTTGTTAGGTGGACTGGTATGGCTGCGGTCCGTGGAGCACAGGAGCGCAGACGACCGGCGCCAGGGACGCGCTCGGCAGCAGACCTTCGTGACTCAGGAGCGGACCGAGGGGGACAGGGTCTCGCCGGAGGCCTTTCCAGATACTCTGGCCAGCTGAGCGTCTCCAGCGATGTCGATCGCCCTCGGACGGCAAGGTTCCCGCTCTCGTAGCGGTGTCGAATCCTTCACGCAACGCATCGCGATCACCGATACGCTGGTCATCATCTGGTCCGTCATCGGAGCGCATGTCGTGCGCTTCGGCACCGACGGGGTCTCCGACGGGACAGATGGGCCACAAGCGTCGAACGTCGGGGTGAGCTATCCCGTCGTTTCCGTCATCCTTATCGTGTTGTGGCTGGTGGCCCTGAAGGTCCACAACGCATACGACCCCAGGCTGTTCGGCCATGGTCCCGAGGAGTACCGCGCGGTTGCGGGAGCCACCTTGCGCCTCTTCGCTGCCGTGGCCATCCTGAGCTACCTGTTCAAATTGGAGCTCGCCCGCGGGTTCTTGCTCATCGCTCTGCCGTTCGGGCTGGCCGGGTTGTTCCTCAGCCGGTGGATCTGGCGACGATGGTTGGGAGCGCAACGCGCCGATGGACGGCTCTGCGACGCCATGCTCATCGTCGGCGATCGAGACCACCTCAACAGTCTCGTGGCCGCGCTTCGCGAAGTCCCTGAAGCGGGATATCGCATCGTCGGTGCCTGCTGCTCGGATGGCAACGAGCCGATAAGAGGCGTGCCGATCGTCGGGCTTGAGCGGGACGCCGCCGTGATGGCAGAGCGGCTCGATGTGAGTGTGGTCGCCTGCTCGGGGTCCTGGCGTCTGGGTTCCGAAGGCCTGCGCCGGCTCGGCTGGAACCTGGAGAGCACCGGCATCGGGCTCGTTCTTGCCCCGGGGATGACCCAGGTCGCCGGTCCCCGAATCCTGACCCGGCCGGTTGCCGGACTGCCGCTGCTGCACGTCGAGGCGCCGACGTTCACCGGTCCGAAGCGCGCCGTCAAGACCGCCTTCGACGTGTTCGGGGCGCTCGCTCTCGGGATCGTGCTGAGCCCGCTTCTCCTCGTCGTCGCTGTGCTCGTCGCTCGCGACGGCGGTCCGCCGTTCTACAGCCAGACCCGCGTCGGCCAGGGCGGCGCGCCGTTCCTCATGTGGAAGTTCCGGTCCATGGTCCCGAATGCCGACACGATCGTCCCGGCGATAGCGCATGACGGTGCCGGCCCGCTCTACAAGCTCAAGTCCGACCCCCGCATCACGCCACTTGGACGGGTATTACGCCGCACCAGCATCGACGAGCTGCCGCAGCTCTGGAACGTGCTTCGCGGCGAGATGAGCCTGGTCGGACCCCGTCCGCCACTTGCGTCAGAGGTGGAGAGGTACGAAGAGGACGTCTACCGTCGGCTCCTGGTCAAGCCGGGGATGACGGGGCTGTGGCAGGTAAGCGGCCGCAGCGACCTACCGTGGGAGGACTCCGTTCGCCTCGACCTCTACTACGTGGAGAACTGGAACCTCGTCGAGGACCTCAAGATCCTCTGGCGCACGGTCAGCACGGTCGTGCATCACCAGGGCGCCTACTGACCGACAGCATGGACGAGACGGTCTGCCCCACGCACGGGGCAGAGCTCGGCGACTGCTTCGCGCAGTCGTTCGTGGAAGACGGGCTCGCTGAACTGCTCGGCGTGCCGGCGGAGCGTCTCGGCAGACCAGCGCCGGCCACGCTTGTCGACCGCGCCGCGCTGGATGGCTTCCGCGGTGGGCGGGGGAAAGGGCAACACGGCCAGGCGGGTACGACCGCCCTCGCCCCCATGCGGCCGTCGCTACGGCAGGGGCCGGCCTGGCTTGAGGGGCAAGCCGCGCGCCCGGGCACTGCCGACCATGCATCGGTGAGCCATGGGTCGCACGCGCGGGCCGGATCAGTCGTCCTGTTGTCGCCGAATGACGAGGCGCGTGTTCTGGGTGATCGTGCCCGCGGCCCTGAACGCCGTGCCTGCCAGCCTCACCATCCCGAACATAAGCCGGGGCTGGCCCGAAGGTCGTGTCTCGGCGCATCAGTACAGACTCCTCGGCCTCAAGAACGGCCAGCGATCTTGGGTGCGTGAAACGCCGAAGGGACGACCCGGCCCGGGCGTCCGATAACGGTACGGGCACCCCGGTCAGCCGGCAGCCGCGGTTATTGTCCGGAAGTACTCGATCGTCGCAGCGAGCCCTTCGCGCAGTTCGATGGTCGGCTCCCATCCCAGGGTGGACCTCGCCAAGGAGATGTCAGGCTGGCGCTGGGTGGGATCGTCGGAAGGCAACGGGCGGTACTCCACCCCGCCGGAGCTACCGACGATCTCGATCACAAGCCCGGCGAGCTCGGTCATGGTGAACTCGTTCGGGTTCCCGATGTTGACGGGCCCGGTGACCTCGTGGGCCGTGGACATCAAGGTGATGAGGGCGTCCACGAGGTCGTCGACGTAGCAGAACGACCGCGTCTGTGAGCCGTCGCCAAAGACGGTCAGCGGTTCACCCTTGAGGGCGGAGACGATGAAGTTGGAGACCACCCGGCCGTCGTCCGGCCGCATACCGGGCCCGTACGTGTTGAAGATCCGGGCGACCTTGACGGGCAGGTCGTGCTGCCGCCGGTAGTCGAAGAACAGCGTCTCGGCGCATCGCTTTCCTTCGTCGTAGCAGGAGCGGATACCGATCGGGTTCACGTTGCCCCAGTAGGACTCCGGCTGCGGATGAACCACAGGGTCGCCGTACACCTCCGATGTCGAGGACAGCAGAATCCGCGCCTTGGTGCGCTTGGCCAGACCCAGCATGTTGATCGAGCCCATGACCGAGGTCTTCGTCGTCTGCACCGGATCCCGCTGGTAGAAGACCGGCGAGGCGGGGCAGGCGAGGTGATAGATCTCGTCCACTTCGACGTACAGGGGGAACGTCACGTCGTGGCGCATCAGCTCCAGCCGCGGGTTGCCAATGACGTCACGGAGGTTGGCGCGTGAGCCGGAGTAGAAGTTGTCGACGACAAGGACTTCCTGGCCCTGGTCGAGCAGTCGTCTGGTCAGATGCGAACCGATGAACCCGGCGCCTCCGGTGACCATGATCCTGCGCTGCCCAACCATCCGGCCCAGCTTCCTCTCGTGAGCGGCCGCTCTGCGACCGTGCCCGCGCACGATATCGGCCGCCCTGCAAGCCGGTCAGCCGGAGCCGCCGAACCAGGTACCGTGTGCACGCGGGCAGGGCGCCGCCGTGGTCAGTGAGAGACCCAGGGAGGGAGATGGAACGGCGCAGGCGGCTGGCCGCAACGCTTGGCCTAGTCGCCCTCGTCATCGTCGACATCGTCCTGGTGATCGCGGCATTGCGGATCACCGGTCAGTCCTCCGCGACGGAGACGCCAGTCACCGATGTCACCGCGGGCCCGACGGGCTCGGATCGGGCGCCGTCGCCGGCCGAGACGACGCCCACACCGAGCAACTCCGCGCCGTCCACGACGACGTCGGACGCTGACCCCGCCAACGTCCCCGGGGTGCCGACCACGGGTGTGATCAGTGCGCTGAACGGTGACGTCGCCTGGCGAGCCACCGTCGGCAGCTGCGGCTCCGGTGGTGCGACGGTCCAGGTCACGACTGACGGCGGCAAGACCTGGCGCAACCGGACCAGCCCGTACCCGGTGGTGACGCGCATCCAGGCCGTCGACGCGACGCGTGGCTTCGTCGTGGGTGCCGACGGTTCGTGCTCGATGGGGGTACGCAACACCACCGACGCGGGTGCGACATGGCCAAGCGCCGCGCCGCTCGCCGACACGTTGGCCCGTGACGCGAAGGACCCTGCCAAGGTTCACGCACCCGGCGACCGCACCGTAGCGCCCTGCGACAGCGCCGCGGTTGTCGACCTGGCTCGCAGTTCGTCCACCGCCGCTCAGGTGCTGTGTGCTGACGGCACGATCCGGTCTTCGACCGACGACGGCCGGACCTGGCCCGAGGCCGGCAAGGTCACGTCGGCCCTGGCCCTCGACAGCAGACTCGTCGGGACGACCGTGACGGCCTACGTGGCGTGGACCAAGGAGGGCTGCGAGGGCGTGCAGGTCAGCAAGGTGGTGGACCGCCAGGTCAGTGACCTCGGCTGTGCAACGACCGGCGCCGAGGCGGGTCCGGGCAGGGTCACGCTCGCGGCGCCCACCCCGGACACCGGCTGGCTCCTCGTCGGAGACAGCACGTGGCGTTCGTCGGACGGCCTGAAGACCTGGTCCAAGGTCTGAGGACAGCCTCCGAAGCAACCTGACCGGACTGGAAAGATGCGCTCATGACCGAGCGCAAGCCCGTCGAGTGCTGGCTGACCGACATGGACGGAGTGCTCGTCCACGAGGAGCAGGCGATCCCCGGGGCGTCCGACTTCATCGAGCGCCTCGTGGCCATGGAGCGCCGCTTCCTCCTCCTTACCAACAACTCGATCTACACACCGAGAGACCTTCGAGCGCGGCTGTCCCGCAGCGGGATCGAGGTCCCTGAGGAAGTCATCTGGACTTCGGCATTGGCGACCGCGGCCTTCCTCGCCGACCAAGGGCCCGGGGGATCGGCGTATGCGCTCGGCGAGGCCGGCCTGACCACGGCCCTCTACGACATCGGCTACACCCTCACCGAGATCGACCCCGACTATGTGGTCCTCGGCGAGAACCGCACCCTGTCCCTCGAGTCGATCACCAAGGCGATCCGGTTCGTGGCCGGAGGGGCCCGGTTTCTCGCGACCAACCCCGACCCGTCCGGACCGTCGCGCGAGGGTCTCATGCTCGGCACCGGGTCGGTGGCCGCCCTCATCACCAAGGCCACGGGCCGGCAGCCGTACTTCATCGGCAAGCCGAACCCCATCATGATGCGCAGCGCCCTGAACCGCATCGACGCACACTCCGAGACGACGCTCATGGTGGGTGACCGGATGGACACCGACATCATCAGTGGCCTGGAAGCAGGCCTGCGCACCGTCCTCGTCCTCACGGGTTCCACGCAGCGTGAACAGGTCGAGACGTTCCCTTACCGGCCCACCCGGATCTTCGACTCCATCGCCGACGTCGTTCCCCTCGTCGACGAGCTCGCCCGCAACTGACCGGCGCTTCAGCCCTGGCTGGCTCGCACGACAAAGTCGGCGAGGTCGGCGCTCTGCTGCAGTCGCGACGGTTCGTGGACGTACATCATGTGGCCCGCGTCGTAGTATGCGTGCTCGAGATTGGATCGCAGCGCCGCCGGAAGACGCAGGTGTGCGACGACGTCCTCGGCGGCGAAGTAGGGCGTCGCCCCGTCGTACCGGCCGTAGGCGACATGCACCTTGAGCTCCGCGTTCTGCCGCATCGCCCGTTCGAGGCTCGGTGACACGTCGATCGGTCGGCCCTCGAAGTCCTTGTAGGACCACGGCTGCACTCGCGACGAGATCTGCTCGTAATGCAGGTCGTTCCGGTACTCCAGCTCGTCCCGAATGTATGCGTTGAAGGCCGCCGCGTACGGCCCCACGATCGCGTCGAACGACGGGTCGACCTCGGTCAGCTCGGCGATCCCACTCTGGGCCGGCCCGGTGAAGCGCGAGTCGAGGCGGCCCACGACGAGCCGCTGGTCGCGCAGCAGCTCTGCGAAGTAGCGCATGTGCTCGATCCGCAGGTCGGCGCGGTCGACGTAGTCCTCACTCAGACCGGACAACCGAGCCACCGTGGCTACGGCCTCCGCCCGCTCGGCCCCCGTCAGTCGGTCGCCGCGGGAGAGGACCCACGGGTAGTCGCGCGACGCATACGCCTCGGCCTCGGTGAGGAGGGACGGGAGCCCGCGACGCCCCTGGCGGCCGTGGAAGTGCGACGTCGCCGCATACGTCGGCAGGTAGAGCGCGTGGGCCCGGTCGTTGCGCTGCTTCTCGAAGTCGATCGAGCTCAGGTCCAGGACGCTCGAGATGAGCATGATCCCGTTGAGGTACATGCCGTAACGCCCCTGCAGGTACTCCGCGAGCGCAGCGGCGCGGAGCGTTCCGTACGACTCGCCGGCCAGGAACTTCGGCGACATCCAGCGGTTCTGGCGCGCGGTCCACAACCGGATGACCTCGGCGACGGACTCCAGATCGCCCTGGAACCCGTGGTACGCCTCGGGTTTCCCGCCCTCGACGGCCCGTGAATAGCCCGTCGACACGGGGTCGATGAAGACGAGGTCGCTGGCGCCGAGCAGCGACTCCGGGTTGTCGGCCAATCCGTAGGGCGGCGGCAGGAGGCCCCCGACGTCGCCCATGAGGACCCGCCGCGGCCCGAACAGTCCGAGGTGCAGCCAGACACTGGATGAGCCGGGACCGCCATTGAACGCAAAGGTGACCGGCCGTTGCGCGGGATTCGCGTCGTCGACGGTGTACGCCGTGATCGAGACCTCGGCCTTGGGCCGGAACCCCTTGAAGACGCCGTCCTCGTACAACTCCTCGCGGAGGACGAGACGTCCGGCGACGGCGGTGTAGCGCAGCGTCCGCCGCCCGATCCGGAGGGTATGCGACGTGGTGCCGAGGTCGTCGGTCGGCTCGGCCGGCCGCTTGGTCACCTCGGTGACGGTCTCCGTCGTGGTCTGTGACTCGGGTTCGACCCGCAGCTGCGGAGCGGTCTCTGGGGCGGGATCGTCGGGCATCCGGTCACCATAACCAGCAGGGGTCAGACGTCCCTGCGGGCCGGTGGCCCCGCCATGGCGGCGAAGGCTTGAGGCGCAACGAGATCGGCGGCGGCGAAGACCTCCGTGAGGCGGCGCTCGACGGCCTCGGCCTGGTCGGCCGGGACCAGCGCGATCGCCGAACCACCGAAGCCACCGCCGGTCATCCGTGCGCCGAGGGCTCCCGACTGCAACGCCGTCTCGACGGCCAGGTCGAGCTCGCGGCACGACACCTCGTAGTCGTCGCGCAGCGACGCGTGGGACGCGACGAAAAGCCGGCCCACTTGGTCGAAGTCGTTGCCTCGCAACGCATCCGCGCAGTCCCGGACTCGCTGGATCTCGGTGACGACGTGGCGGACCCGAGCGCGCGAGACGTCGTCCGGAAGCCGGCCCAGGGCAGTGTTCAGATCGGCCGGTTCGACCTCCCGCAGCGTCGCGACGCCGAGAGTCGCCGCAGCCGCCTCGCACACGGCCCGGCGGGCGGCGTACTGCCCGTCGACCAGCGCGTGCTCCGCCCGAGAGTCGACGACGAGGAGGACCAGCCCTTGCGCGCGCAGATCGAACGGGACCTGCTCAACGGCCCCCGAGCGGCAGTCGAGCAGGAGAGCGTGGTCCGCGGTGGCCCGCATCGACGCGGCCTGGTCCATACCGCCGGTCGGCGCGCCGGCGATCTCGTTCTCGGCCCGCTGGCACCACAGCGCGGCCCGAGCCCGGCCCGCGTCGTCACCGAGGAGCTCGAGGCCCAGCAGGTCGCACAGCGCGGCCACCACAGAGCATTCGAGGGCCGCGGAGCTCGACAGCCCCGCGCCCACGGGCACGTCACTGGCGATGGCCACGTCGAGCCCGGGGACCGCATACCCCTCCTGGCGTAGCGCCCAGCAGATCCCGGCGAGGTAGGCGGCCCAGCCCGGTGGTGTGCCGGGCTCGATGGCGTCCACCGCGACCTCGACGACCCCGCCTGGAGCCGACGCGCTGACCGCACGCAGGAGCCCGTCGTCGCGACGTCGCACCGCCGCATACGTACGCCGCGGCAGCGCGATGGGGAGCGCCAGGCCCCCGTTGTAGTCGGTGTGCTCGCCGATGAGGTTGGCCCGGCCGGGCGCCGACCACACTCCCGTGGGCTGGCCGCCGAACGTGGCCGCGAAGAGGGAGGCGGCGGCGTCCACGACGGCCACCCTGCCACAATGCAGCGCATGTCCCTCGCGGCTCCGGCCAGCGCTTCGCATGACGTGACGATGGTCGGAGTGTCGATCCCGATCCCCGCGCCGTACGGGCTGGAGCTGCAGCAGCGGCGCGCGTCCTACGGCGATCCGCAGGCCGACATGACGCCGGCGCACATCACGCTGCTCGGTCCGACCGACGTGGCCGACCCGGAGCTCGCGGAGCTCGTCGAGCACCTTCACGAGGTCGCGCGGAAGATCGACCCGTTCGTCGTGGTCCTGCGGGGAACCGGGACGTTCCGCCCCGTGTCCGATGTCGTGTTCGTCCAGGTGGCGAGGGGGATCTCGGCGTGCGAGCAGCTGGAGCAGGCCATCCGGAAGGGGCGCTGGGGCGCCGAGATGGCTCTTCCGTACCATCCGCACGTGACCGTGGCCCACGATGTGGGGGAGGCCCAGCTGGACCGGGCGTTCGACGACCTCGCCCACTTCGTCGCCACGTTCGAGGTGCGCAGCTTCCAGCTCTACATCAGGGACGAGAGGGGGACCTGGGAGCCGGTGCGTGACTTCCGCCTCGGAGCCGGCCCGGAGGAGGCCACCGGGTGAAGAAGCTCTGGGAGAGGATCCAGCGGCTCAAGCCGTACCGCGCCAACCAGCGGTACAACGAGGTCCGCGGAAACGTTCTCTCAGCCGGAATCGCCTATTACGCGTTCTTCTCGGTCTTCCCCGCGTTCGCCATTGCTGCCGTGGTCTTCGGCTTCGTCCTCCGAGGCAACCCAGAGCTGCTCACGCAGATCGGCGCCGCGTTGAACAACGCCCTTCCGGGCTTCGTCAAGACGCCCGACAACCCCACCGGGCTGATCACCCTCGAAGCCCCGAACCTGTCCCTGCTGACGATCACCGGAATCGTCGCCCTGGTGACCCTGGTGCTCTCGGCGCTGGGCTGGATCGGTTCTTACCGCGACGGGATCCGTGCGGCGCTCGGGGCGGAGGGCTCACCAGGCAACTTCCTGACCGACAAGCTGCGCGACCTCGGCGTGTTCGCGCTCCAGGGCTTGGCTTTCCTCGTCTCGGCTGCCCTGACCAGCATCCTCATGGCGGCGTCCGGGTGGATCGGCGAACGCCTCGGTCTCGGCGAGAACACGTTCGTGGTGCAGGTCGTCGGATACGTCGTGGGGTATGCGATCGACGTCGCCATCCTGGTCCTGCTGCTGCGCGTCCTGTCCGGGGTCGACCTCCCATGGGCGGTGCTGCGGCAGGCGGCGCTCGTCGGTGGCCTCCTGCTGACGGTCGTCAAGCTGTTCGGGGCGCAGCTCGTCGCCAACGCGACGAAGAGCCCGCTGCTCGGCTCGGTCGTCGCGGTCGTCGGCCTGCTGTTCTGGCTCAACCTCATCGCTCGGATCGTTGTCCTCTCCGCATCCTGGGCAGCGGTCAGCCTTGCCGATCTCGAGGACGCTGTCCTCCAGGACCCGAAGGCGATCGCGGACGACTTCGCCGCAGAGAAGCGCCCGGCGTCCGGGAGCGAGCAGCGAATCGTCCGGCACACGTCCGTGCGAGTTCTTCCTCCGGCGGGTGCGTCAGCCGGTGTTGCCGACCCGTCGGTCTCCCGGGCCCGCGACCGGACCGCGATCGTCGCTGGTCTTGCGCTCGGTACGGCGATCGGCGCCGGGGTAGCGGGTGTGGTCAGACGGGTGTTCCGTGACTAGGTGTCAGTGAGGTCAGGACCCGGCGTCGATTCGTCGGACCCACCGGCGCAGCCCGACGATCAACAGCAGGCTCGCGACGAGGACCACCAGCCAGGTGACCGGGTTCCGAGCGGCGGTCGCCGCGGAGGACAGCAGCCCCGGGCCGGGATTGCCGCCGTAGTCGTCCGCGGCCACGACCGGGTCCACCGTCGTGGTGGCCGTCGGAACCGGCTCCTTCGTCGTCGCCGACGGAACCGGCGTCACCGCCGTGGTCGGGACCGGCGTCCCGCCGAGCTCTGGCGGCTGTGCGCTTCCTGGGCCGACCAGCGTCCCGACCGGCCGCAGCTGCTCCGCGTACGTGAACGCCCAGTCCAGCAAGGCGGCCTGCCGCATCCAGCTCGGCGCCGCGGTGCTGCCCATCTGGGTGACGAGCAGGGTGCGGCCGTTGCGGGTCGTCGCGCCGATGAAGGTGTTCCGCGCCCCGGTGGTGTACCCGTTCTTCACGCCGATCGTGCCGGGGTAGTTCTGCAGCAGCTGGTTGTGGTTCTGGATCTCGAACGCCGGAAACGCCTTGCCGGTGCGATCCGTCCCGCCGGGAAAGGTGTAGGCCCTCGTCGCGGCCAACTTCCGGTACGCGGGCAGCTGCATCACCGCGCGGCCGAGCAGAGCCAGGTCGTAGGCACTGGAGTGCTGGCCCGGTGCATCCAGGCCCGCGGGGTCCACCGCGACCGTGTCCCAGGCGCCGAGGCGGCCGGCCTGCGCGTTCATCGCCGCCACCGTCTTGTCCCGGCCCCCGTAGGCGTCGGCCAATGCATACGCCGTGTCGTTGCCGCTCATGAGGACCAGGCCGTGGAACAGGTCGTCGACGGTGTACGTCGCCCCGGAGAGCATGCCCACGCGGGTGCCGTCCGCGTTGACCTCGTCGTCGGTCGCCACCACCTTCATGGTGGCCGGAACCACCGGCATCACGACCAGCGAGGTGAGGGTCTTGATCGTGCTGGCCGGAAGCAGCCACGCGTGCGGGTTCTTGGCGGCGAGAACCTGGCCGGTCTCGAGGTCGGCGATGACGTAGGAGGCGTCGGTGCCGTCCGGCGGTTCGGGGACGGCGCCGGGCTTGTCGACGATGACACCCGAGGCGGCGAGCCTTCGTCCGCCCACCGTGTGCTCAGGAGCGACGAGCGGAGCGGGCAATGGCGTGGGGGGCGCGACGACGCATACCGAGGCGGTTTTCGTCGGCGAGGTTGCCGGTGACGTGACCGTCGACAGCGTCTGCCCGCTGGGGCAGCTGACCGGCGCGGGGGTGTCGGCCGGGAGCGCGCTGGCGACCCCCGGTCCGACGGATACGAGGAGAGCGACCACCGCGGTTGCGACGGTCGCCGCGCGGCCGTGAACCGGTCTCCAGGGAGGGCGCGCCGGCGACATGTCCGGGGCAGCGTACGACATCGTCCTGCGCAGTGAGGTGTGTCTCGGAGGTGCTCGGCGCGTCTAGGGCCCAGGGTTACACTCCCGAACGGCCGGCCGAAGACCCGACCGTGCCCAGGGGCCGATCTCAGCGGTGAGGAGTTCCGGATGACGCAGACCCACCTCGGTGGAGACTCCTCCGGAGGGGCGGTCGGCTCTGACGCCGCGGGTGTCCGATCGCGGGGACGGGCGAGCATCGCGGCCGGGACGCTACGGACAGACCGGTGGTGGGTCCAGCCGGCCGTCACCTTCACCTTGCTGGTGATCTGGCTCTTGTATGCGCTCATCCGCACCGCCTCGCAGCGGTTCTACTTCGTCGAGGAGTACCACTACCTGTCGCCGTTCTCGTCGCCGTGCGTCACGGCGTCGTGCGTCCCGGCGTCCCGCGACCTCGGCACCTGGTTCGGCGAGTTTCCGCCGTTCGTGCCCTTCGGGCTGCTCGTCCTGCCGTTCCTCCTCGGCTTCCGGCTGACCTGCTACTACTACCGGAAGGCCTACTACCGGGCGTTCTGGCTCTCGCCGCCGGCCTGCGCGGTCGCCGAGCCGCACGGGCGGTACACCGGCGAAACCCGGTTCCCCCTGATTCTCCAGAACTCGCACCGCTACTTCTTCTACGCGGCGCTGATCGTCTCGTTGATCAACACCTACGACGTGATCCGGGCCTTCCACGGCAAGGACGGCGGGTTCGGCATCGGCCTGGGGACCCTCATCATGCTCGTCAACGTCCTGTTCCTCTGGGCGTACACCCTGTCGTGCCACTCCTGCCGGCATCTGGTCGGCGGGCGTCTGCGGCACTTCTCGAAGCATCCGGTCCGCTACCGGCTGTGGACCCAGGTGACGAGGCTCAACACCCGGCACATGGAGCTGGCATGGACGACGCTGGGGACACTGATGGTGACGGACGCCTACATCGCCCTGGTGTCGGCCGGCGTCCTGTCCGACCTGAGGTTGGTGAACTGACATGTCCGAGACGCAGGAGCG
>JBKPKI010000251.1:0-6017 GCA_046731055.1 Actinomycetota bacterium
CCGCGCAGTACCCCAACGCCGCCACCGCGCACCCCGCCGTGGCGAACTCGAACATGTTCCCCCACGGCGGCCGCATCACCGCAAGGCCACGCAGCACGACCGACGCCACGAGCAGCAGCGAGCCCAGCCAGGCGAGGGACAGCGCGATGTTCGCCGTCTTCCGGGCCCGCGGCGAGGGCTCGTCGGCCGGTGCACCGGGAGCTTGTATGCGAGAAGGTGCGCCCCCGGCGTCCTGGACGGCGCCGCCCGCAACCACCAGCTCGCGGTTCCGGGAGGACGACACCCGTTCGTTGCGCACCGGCCCGAGCGCGGCCAGGTAGGCCGCGAAGAGCAGCATCGAGACGGTGAAGACGCCCATGGCCGAGTAGAGCGCGAGGTTGGAGTACCCGACCAGGTTGGCTGACGGCATACCTAACGTCCTTTGCTCAGCTCGTCGCGCAGCCCGGCGAGCACCGCACCGAGCCCGGGGTCCGACGTCTTCGCCAGACCACCGATGGTGACGAGCGTACGCGAGGGGTCCTCCGCCGGCCGTACCCGCACGAACACCCGGCGCCGCCGCACCAGCAGCGACGCCACCAGGCCGAGGATCGTCGCGATCGCCGCGATGAGCGTCAGCTCCTTGCCCGGGTCGACCCGCGCGGACAGCCCGGCGAACCGCTCCACCGAGTCGAACGTGATCGACCCCCGCCCGCCCGGCAGCTCAAAGCTTTGGCCGGGCTGCAGCCGGATCAGCAGCGGCGTTCCGTCGTCCTTCGTGAGCTGCGTCAGGTTCGTCGTGTCGAGGGTGTAGACGGACTGCGGACGGTCGCCGGGGTAGAGATCGCCCTCCCAGACCGACAGAGCCAGCTCGGGGTTGCGGTCGTCCGGGAAGAGCGAGGCCGGCCCGTTCGCATATGTGGGCTCGGCCGTCGGAAGGAAGAACCCGCTGAAGGCCAGCGCCTTCGGCCGGGCCGCGCCGACCTTGATCGCGCCAACCGAGGTGTAGACGTTGTCCTGCGCGAGGAACGGTGTCGCCTGCTGGTAGAGGGCCGCCCCCGACCCGTCACGAACGGTGACGACCGGCGCATAACCGTTCCCGAGGAGGAACACGTCGGCGCCATCCAGGGTGACGGGGTGGTTGGGGCTGATCTGCGCCTGGCTGGCCGGACTCCCGGGACGCTCGGTCGTCGTGACGTCCGCGGTGAAGCTCCGCGGGGCGCCGAACTGCGCTCCGCCGACGTGGTCCTCGAACGTGGCCGACATCGACTGCAGGCCGATCGTGAACGGCGGGAGATTCTCGGGGTCGGTCATGGGCCCCGGGAGGAACGAGTCGTACGACGACAGCGTCGATGAGAACGTCTGTCCCTCGGTGACGATGACGTCGCCGCGCCATCCGAAGAGGTGGCCGATGGCGACCCCGACGATGACCACGCACAGTCCGATGTGGAAGACGAGGTTACCGGTCTCGCGCACGTACCCGCTCTCGGCGCTCACGGACTCGTCGTCATGCGAGACCACCCGAAAGCGCTTGCGCCGCAACGCCTCTGAAGCCGCCGACCGAGCGGTGGCGACGTCACCCGCGTACATGAGCTCGACGTGCTGGTCGAGCCTGCCGAGGTTGCGAGGAGCGCGTGGTGGTTGGGACCGGAGGGTATGCCAGTGCAGCCGGCTTCTGGGGACGATGCAGCCGACGAGGGAGACCACGAGCAGCAGGTAGATCGCCGAGAACCAGACCGACGAGTAGACGTCGAAGAATCCCAACCGGTCCAGCCAGGGTCCGAGGCTCGGGTTGGTCGCCAGGAAGTCGGCGACCTTGGCCGCGTCGATGGACCGCTGCGGGAAGATCGAGCCCGGCACCGCGGCGACCGACAGCAGCAGCAGGAGGAAGAGCGCGGTCCGCATGGAGGTCAGCGACCGCCACGCCCAACGGGCCCAGCCGACCGGGCCGAGCCGGGGGTGCGTGACAGGGGCGCGGGCCGGGGTTTGAGTCGCCATCAGAGCACCGTCGTGAAGCCGCCGACGAGGTTGGCCTGGACCCAGGCGACGAGGTCGGTCCAGACGCCGGTGACCATGAGCGCGCCGACAGTCAGGAGGAGCACGCCACCGAAGACGTGGATGCCGCGTCGGTGCCGGCGCAGCCACCTGCCGGTGCGGCCGGCGCGCGAGTACCCGGCGGCGATGAGGACGAAGGGAACGCCGAGACCGAGCGAGTAGGCGACGGCGAGGGCGACCCCCCGACCGACCGCTCCGCTGTCGGCACTGAGCGGCGCGGTGAGGGCGAGGATCGCCGCCAGGGTCGGCCCGGTGCACGGCGCCCAGCCGAGCGCGAACGCCGCCCCGAGGAGCGGTGCCCCCGCCAGCCCGGCGGCCGGCTTCCACCGGGGAACGGCCGTTCCCTGCAGACCGACTCCCGACCCGACACCCAGGAACACCAGCGCCAGGACGATGACCACCGCTCCCCCGAGCCTGGTCAGCAGGTCGAGGTGCTCGCGCAGCGCGAAGGAGACGGCCGAGGCCAGTGCCACCAGCACGATGAAGACCACGGTGAAGCCGAGGACGAAGAGCAGCGCGCCGAGGACGAGGTTGGCGCGGCGGCGCTGCTCGAGGGCGACGTCGGAGAGGCCGGTGACGTAGCCGAGGAAGCCGGGTACGAGCGGAAGGACGCACGGCGAGGCGAAGGACACCAGTCCCGCCACCAGCGCGACGGCCAACGCGATCGGAAGGGCGGCCGTCGCGACGGTGGCGTCGGCGGCTGGGACCAACGACCCGATCACGTCGGCTCGGCCAGCACGTCGTCGACCAGCGCGGTGAGTGTCGACGCGGTCGTGGCGCCGAGGACGCGTGCGGCGATGCGGCCCTGCCGGTCGAGAACGAGCGTGCTCGGTGTGGCAGCGGCCTTGCCCTGCAAGGCGAGCATCGGCTGTCCGCCGCTCCCGCTGTCGCTGAGCGACGGATACGTCACGCCGTTGGCCCTGAGGAACGCGGCCGCCGTCGCGGCGCCCTCCTTGATGTCGATGCCGACGAAGGCGACCGCCTTTCCGGCGGCCGCGTAGGCCTGCCAGACCTGCTGCAGATGTGGGGTCTCGTCGACACACGGGGCGCACCAGGAGCCCCAGACGTTGATGACGACGACCTTACCCGCGGCGTCGTTCGCCGTGGACCAGGCCTTGCCGTCGACGGTCGTCCCGGAGAGCGACACCGTGGTGCCTCGCGAGCCGGCCGCCAGCTGCTGCACGGTGCCGTCGCCGGCAACGTATCCCTTTCCGTCACCAGCCATCGCTTGCGCCGCAACGCTATTGGCGTCTTCGGTGCACCCGGCGGTCAGGAGTGCCAGACCGAGTGCGGACGCGGCGACGAACGCCCCGCGCCGTCGCGAAGGAACGAGCGTCACGCGCCCGCCTTCTTGGCCGCGCGGCCGAGCAGCTCGGCGGCGGGTTCGGTATAGGCGATCGACGTCAGGTCGTCCCCCGCATACGTCAGGGAGGTGAGGGAGGCGAGCGCGCACTCGCGCTTACGCGGGTCGTGCCAGAGCCGCTTGCCCTCGAGCTTCTTGCGGACAGTCCAGATCGGCAGCTGGTGGGAGACCAGGACCGCCTCGCGCCCGTATGCGGCGGTGCGCGCGTCCGCGATCGCCCCGAGCATCCGGGCGGCGATCTCCTCGTAGGGCTCGCCCCAGCTGGGCGTGAACGGGTTCACCAGGCGGGGCCACACCGACGGCCTCGACAGCGCGCCGTCGCCGATCCCGAACGTCTTGCCCTCGAAGTAGTTGCCCGCCTCGATGAGCCGATCGTCGGTTTCGACGGAAAGGCCGAGCGCCGCCGCGATCGGGGCAGCGGTCTCCTGGGCCCGCTCGAGCGGCGACGCGACGAGCCAGACCACGTCGTGGTCACCGAGGAAGCGGGCCACCTGGTCGGCCATCTCCCGGCCGAGCTCGGAGAGCAGGTACCCCGGCAGCCGCCCGTAGAGGATCCCGTCCGGGTTGTGCACCTCACCGTGCCGCATGAGGTGCAGGACGGTGACCGGCGGGTTCATGCGTCGATTGTCGCAAACCCGCCGGCCGCTGCCCGGCACGCGTCCGGGATCGCCGCCAGGACGTGATCCACCGCCTCGTCGTCGTGGGCGGCGCTGACGAACCACGCCTCGAACGCGCTCGGCGGCAGGTGCACACCGCGGCTCAGCATGGCGTGGAAGAACCCGGCGAACGCCGACGTCGACTGGTCACGGGCGTCGTCGTAGTTGAGCACCGGCTCCTTCCGGAAGAAGACGCTGAACATCGACCCCGCCCACTGCACGGTATGCGGCACGCCCTCGCGTTCCAGCCCGGCCGACACGGCGTCCACGATGGTGCGGCTCACGACGTCGAGCCGCTCGTAGACCTCTGGCGCGCACCCGCGCAGCGTCGCCAGTCCGGCGGCGGTGGCGACCGGGTTCCCGCTGAGGGTCCCCGCCTGGTAGACGGGCCCGGCGGGTGCCAACAACGCCATGATCTCCGCCCGCCCCCCGAACGCTGCCGCCGGGAATCCGCCTCCCATGACCTTGCCGAAAGTGAACAGGTCCGGCGGCCCCGACGCATACGGGCCCTCCAGGCCGTACCACCCGGAAGCCGAGCACCGGAACCCCGTCATGACTTCGTCGCTGACGACGAGCACACCGTGCTCGTGCGCCACCCGCAACAGCCCTTCGGTGAACCCGTCGACCGGCGGGACGACGCCCATGTTCCCGGCCGCCGCCTCGGTGATGACGCAGGCGATCTCGGGCCCCCGGGCTGCGAAGGCCGACTCGACCGCGGCAAGGTCGTTGTAGGGCAGCACGATTGTCTCGGCGGCGGCCGACACCGGCACTCCGGCCGAGTCCGGCAGGCCGAAGGTCGCCACCCCCGACCCCGCGGCGGCCAGCAGCGAGTCGACGTGCCCGTGGTAGCAGCCGGCGAACTTCACGACGACCGTCCGCCCGGTGTAACCCCGCGCCAGGCGGATGGCGGTCATCGTGGCCTCCGTGCCGCTGTTGACGAGACGCACCTGCTCGGCGGGGGTGCGGGCCACGATCTCCTCGGCGAGGGCCACCTCGTTCGCCGAGGGTGTCCCGAACGAGAACCCGCGCCTCGCCGCCTCCTGGACGGCGGCGACCACGGACGGCTCCGCGTGCCCGAGGATCATCGGCCCCCACGAGCCGACGAGATCGACGTACCGGCGGCCGTCGACGTCGGTCAGCCAGGGACCGGTGGCACTGGCCATGAACCGGGGCGTGCCCCCGACAGCGCGGAACGCCCGGACCGGTGAGTTCACGCCGCCGGGAATCACCGCCCGGGCTCGGTCGAGCAGTGCGGCCGAGGCCGGCGCTTCCCGGGGATACGCGGGCAGGTCGGTATGCGTCGCACTCACCGAACCAGTGTCCCAAGGCCGCCGGCGGGAGGATCAGAGGTCCGGGGGCGGTCCCGATCGACAGGCATAAGACCGGGTTTAGGCTCGATTCCGGCGACTTCGGGCCTTGGTGCCTGTCGATCGGTCCGCAACATATGGGTGCGGATGACGCGAGTGGCCGCTCAGGGCTCCCTGCTCAGGGCTCCCGGCTCAGGGCCAGATCGGCCTCGTCGAGATCGGCTTCGAGCTCGGCCTCGGCACACGCCTCCGCGAGGACTGCCTGGTGGACCCCTAGCGCCGCGTCGCGGACCTTGCCCATCGCGACCCCGAGGGCGGCGAACTCCTCCGGCGTCATCACGTCGAGCAGGTGGTGACGCACGCTCTCGACGTGAGCCTTGGCCATCTCGGTCAACCGCTCGGACCCTTCGTCGGTGAGGACCAGCTCGACACCGCGGCGGTCGGACAGGCAGGACTGGCGCTCAACCCAGCCACGCTTCTCCAGGCGGGCGGCGGTATGGGTCAGGCGGCTGCGGGACTGGACGACGAGGTCGGCCAGCTCGGACATCCGCAGGCGGCCGCCCTGGCTCTCGCTGAGCATGGACAGGATTTCGTACTCGGTCAGCTGCAGCCCGTGCGTCTGCAGGTCGCGGTCGAGGGCTTCCTCGAGGTAGCGACTCC
>JBKPKI010000252.1:0-20092 GCA_046731055.1 Actinomycetota bacterium
CAGCAGCGCCATCAGAGCGTCTTGAACTCGTCGAACGTCTCGCGGCACGCCTCACACCGCCGGAGCGCCTTGCAGGCGGTCGACCCGAACCGGGCGAGCTCCACGGTGTCGGTGGAGCCGCACCTCGGGCACTCCACGAGCCGGCGACCAAGCGCCACGGAAACCGGCCCGTCGGCCGAGGTATGCGTCGGCGGCGCGATCCCGAACCGGCGCAGCTTGCCCTTCCCCTCCTCCGACATCCAGTCCGTCGTCCAGGCCGGGCTCAGCCGGGTGGTGATCCGCGGCTCCCAGCCGGCCGACCGGCATACGTGCGACACGTGGGCGGTAATCGCCTCCATGGCCGGACATCCCGAGTAGGTCGGCGTGACCACGACGTCGATGACGCCCGTCGACTCGTCGGCGACCACCGATCGCACGATCCCGAGGTCGGCGATGGTCAGCACCGGGATCTCCGGGTCGGGCACCGCACCGACGGCCGCCTCGACATCCGCCGGCGCGGTATGCGTGCGAGTCACCACGTCGCCCCCCGGTGCGAGCGAGCGAGGTGCTGCATCTCGGCCAGCAGGTATCCCATCGGCGTCGAGTGAACTCCCTGGCGGCCGCCACGAGAACGCCACCTGGAGTCGTTCGGCAGGGTGAGCGTCGCCTCCTGGACGACGGCGGCAACGCGGTCGACCACGGCGTCGTGGAGCGACGACGGACGCACAGCGACCCCGGCCTCCGTTGCGGCGACCGAGATCGGGTCGTCGTCGAATAGCTCCGCCAGGAACGGGAGTACCGCCTCCAGGGCCTCCTGCATCCGGCGGTGCGACTCCTCGGTGCCGTCGCCGAGCCGGAGCACCCACTGTCGCGCGTGGTCGTGGTGGTAGGCGACCTCCTTGACCGCTTTGGCCGCCACACCGCGGAACGTCTCGTCCGACGAGCCGGCGGCAGCGGCATACAGCTGTGCCTGGTACGTCGAGAACCACAGCAGCCGCGCCATCTCGAACCCGAACCCCGCCAGCGGCTGCTCCACGAGGTGCACGTTGCGCCACTCCCGTTCGTCGCGGAGCATGGCGAAGTCGTCCTCCGAGCGCCGGCTCCCGTCGAGGACGCCGATGTGCGAGTACAACCCGCGCGCCTGGCCGAGCAGGTCGAGGCTGACGTTGGCGAGGGCCATGTCCTCCTCGATCTGGGGCGCGTTGGTGAGCCACTCCCCCAGCCGCTGCGCATAGACCATGGCATCGTCGGCGATGCCGAGGAGGTATGCGGCGGCCAGCCGGTCTCCGGTCGGCAGTGGCACGTCGACCGCCCGGCCCGGAGAAGGCGCCGGTGCCGCGCTCTCGCTCACGCTCCGACGATACGGCGCGCTGCGCAGCCTCCGGAAACCGCCATCGCGCGGCCGCGCGCCGCAACGACAACCATCAACGGGGTGGTTATCACCCCCGGGAGGGGGGACGATCCACCGCCATCAGGTTGAAAGAATCCGAAAGGGCACGCAACCTAGCCGGCCTTGGGTCTCGTTTTGTCGTCGGACGGAGGGGAACCCGCGGTGCGAGAGGCCGATCAGGGGGAGTTCGCGGGTGCAGTGGCCCGCGAGCTCCGCGGCACCGCTTACCTGATGTGCGCCGACTGGCATCGCGCGGAGGACGCCACCCAGGAGGCCCTCATGCGTCTGTACGTCGCCTGGCCGAGGCTGGAACACGGGACGGGACTGCGCCGCTACGCCCGGAAGGCGGTGGTCAGCGCGGTGCTCGACCAGGGCAAGCGGCCCTGGCGCCGCGAGCGCGCGGTCGACGACGTACCGGCCGTGACTGTGCCGGACGCCAGCTCGGGCGTCGACGACCGGCGGGCGGTCCTCGCGGCGCTTGCGACGCTGCCTCCCCGCCAACGTTCGTGCGTCGTGCTCCGCTACTACGCGGACCTCTCCGTGGAAGAGACCGCAGCCGTCCTGGAGATCACGACCGGAACGGTCAAGTCCCAGACGTCCCGGGCCCTGGCCAGCCTTCAGTCCTCGCCCCTGCTGGCGGGCCTCGTCGACCTTCAGGGTCGACCATCGGTCACGGAGGCAGACCCGTCATGACCAGGGACCTGTCCGAGCTGTTGCGCGCGGCCGCCGACGACCGTGGCCGTCCTCTTCCGTTCACGCCGCAGGACATCGTGGAGCGCGGCCGTCGCCGCGCTGTCCGGCGGATCTGGGGGTGGACCTCGGTCTGGGCGGCGGCGGCCGTCGCCGTCATCGTCGTCGTGACCCAGCTCATGGCCAGGACCGAGGTCTCGCCGTTCCCCGCTCCCCCGCCGCCGCCCTCGACCTCCACCTCGACGACGCCAATACCAACGCCGACGCCCAGCGCGACCGCGGCCGCCGCGGCCCCACAGTCGGAAGCCGACCGGTCGCTGGTGGCGGCCTGCGGGAAAGTCGAGTTCTATCCGCCCGTGCCCGCACCGCCGTTCGACCCCTCCTCGCCGCCCACCTCATTCCCCCAGCCCAGCCCGACGACAAGCGACCTCACCGGGTGGCGCGTCCTGTTGCGTGCGGACGACCAGTTCGGGACCTCGGCAGGCCTGGTGTCGGCCGATGGCACCCACTACGTGGTGTGTCACCAAGTCCACGACGCCAGCTCCGACCACAAGGAGGAGCTGCGCGAGATGGAACCTCCTCAGAACGGGCCCGTCCCGACGTGGTGGACCGATCCGGCCCAAGCGCATCTCGTCGACCAGCCGTTGGGCTGGAGCCAGATCTGCCAGAAGCGGCCCACGGGGAAGGTGTGCCCCGACGAGCTCTATTACGGTGTCGGTCCTGCGTATGAGGGCGTCACGCGGGTACACATCGAGTGGCCGGACAAGACGTCGGGCGACTACCCGGTGACGAACGGGTACTACGTCGCCCGGCACATGGAGAAGCGCGTCGAGCGGCTGGTCGACCCCAAGGTCCGCGACATGCAGAACTTCCCGCCGATCTACATCTCGTTCTACGACGCCACGGGAAAGCTCCTGATCCGGTACAACCACAACCCGTCGATGCCGATCCCGGCCACGTGCCCGACAGACCACGGATGCTAGGCGGTCAGAGGTACTCCACGTCCTCCGGCACGTCGTAGAACGTGGGGTGCCGGTAGACCTTGTCGGCCGCCGGGTCGAAGAACGAGTCCTTCTCGTCCGGGCTGCTTGCCGTGATCGACGACGCCTCGACCACCCAGATCGACACGCCCTCCTGGCGCCGGGTGTAGACGTCTCTGGCGTTGCGCAGCGCCATCGTCGCGTCCGGCGCGTGCAGGGAGCCGACATGGGTATGCGACAAGCCCCGTTTGGCGCGGACGAAAACCTCCCAGAGCGGCCAGGCCCTCTCGGTATGCGCGTCCGTCACGCGGCGGAGCCCTGCCGTTCGTGCGCAGCGTGCTTCGCCGCATACGCGTTGGCCGCCTCACGAACCCAGGCGCCCTCCTCGTGGGCGCGCCGGCGGTGTTCGATCCGCTCGGCGTTGCAGGGTCCGTCGCCGCGCAGGATGCGCCAGAACTCGTCCCAGTCGACCTCGCCGAAGTCCCAGTGGCCCCGCTCCTCGTTCCACACTAGGTCGGGGTCGGGCAGGGTCACCCCCAGCCTGTCGGCCTGAAGCACCATCATGTCGACGAACTTCTGCCGCAGGTCGTCGTTGCTGAACCGCTTGATGCCCCAGGCCATCGACTGCTCGGTGTGTCCCCCCTTGGCCGCTTCACCGGTGTCGGGCGGTCCGAACATCATCAGCGCCGGCCACCACCACCGGTTCGCGGCGTCCTGGGCCATCGCCTGCTGCCGCGGCGTGCCGCGCATGAGGTTCCACAGGATCTCGAACCCCTGCCGCTGATGGAACGACTCCTCCTTGCAGACCCGGATCATTGCGCGCGCATACGGTCCGTAAGAGCACCGGCAGAGTGGCACCTGGTTCATGATGGCGGCGCCGTCGACCAGCCAGCCGATTGCGCCGCAGTCGGCCCAGGTGAGTGTCGGGTAGTTGAAGATCGACGAGTACTTCTGCTTGCCGTCGTGGAGAAGGTCGAGCAGCTCCGCCCGGTCGACGCCGAGGGTCTCGGCCGCCGAGTAGAGGTACATCCCGTGGCCCGCCTCGTCCTGGACCTTGGCGATGAGGATCGCCTTGCGCCGCAAGGACGGCGCCCGCGTGATCCAGTTGCCCTCCGGCTGCATCCCGATGATCTCCGAGTGCGCGTGCTGGGCGATCTGCCGGATCAACGTCTTCCGGTATGCGTCGGGCATCTCGTCGCGGGGCTCCACTCGCAGGTCCTTGGCGATGAGAGCGTCGAAGCTCGACTCACCGTTACGGGCTTCCGCCGCCTCACCAGCGGCGACCACCTCGTCGAACTCCGGCGTCTCGGAGGCGTTGAGGGGTTCCTCCGGGTCCACGACGTCGTTGCCGTACATGGGGCCAGTATCCCTCAGCCGACGACCGACCCTGCTACTGCTTGGAGTCGATGTACCAGCGTCCGTTGATGTTCACGAGGTCGATGTCGTTCTCGTAGCCGGCGGGGACGTTGCTGATCTGCTCCTTGGTCACCGTCGCCTTGGCGCCGTTGACCGTCGCGCCGGTCACCGTCGCGGACTTGAGCTGCGCGATCTCGCCCGGGTCGTCTAGATCGGCCAAGACCTTCTGCAGTCCCTCCTTGCACTGGTCGTAACCCGCGTTGGTGAGCGGCTGTCCACCCGTCGAGACCTGTGAGCACGCCGCGTCGGCGTTCTTGTCGCCCAGTGCGTGCATGAACGCCGCGACCGCCTCGGCGGGGCTGGCACTGCCCACCGCGACATCTGGCGCGCGAGTGCAACCGGCCAGCAGGAGCGTCAGGGCCGCGAGTGCGGTCAACGCCTTTCCCTGCACGGACACCATCAGAGCACGCCCGCCGCAGCGGTCCACCGGGGCGCGGTCACGGAACCATCCCATCACGCCCGACAACTCCGCACGCGATGAGCTTTGGCGGCCGAAGTCCGAAATGTCCGCCGAAGGGTCATCACGTGCGGGAAAGTCGGGAGACCGGGAGGGCGAGACCCGCACCCGGGTTGTTGGATGGGTCGGTGAGTCATCCCCACGATCGTCCCGCGGCCGACGCCAGCGTGCGGGTTGCGACGCCGTGGGACGTCGAGGCCGTCGGGGCGGTGCAGGCCCTGGTGTGGCGTGAGGCGTATGCGTCGCTGCTCTCCTCCGAGGCACTCGCCGCGGCCACCCCACAGGAGTTCGCGCGGGTCTGGAGGGAGTCCCTCGCGAAGCCGCCGTCCGGCGCATACCGGCTGCTGGTCGCCTGCTCCGGCGACGACGTGGTGGGTTTCGCGGCGGTGGGGCCCAACGCTGACCCGGACGCGACCCAGGTCGACGGCGAGCTGCTCGTCGGCGGCGTCCGCCCGGGCGCCCGGCACGGCGGACACGGCTCCCGTCTGCTCAATGCCGCCGTCGACACGGCCGGTGTGCTCGGCTTCGCTCGCGTGCGGACCTGGCTCCTCGAGTCCGACCGAACGACGCGGACGTTCCTCGAGGCGGCCGGGTTCGTCCTCGACGGAGCCCGTCGTGAGCGCGGAACGGGTCCCGCCGAGGACGACGTCGCCGGAGAGGTCCGGCTCACCGCAGAGGTCCCGCAGTGACGTCGACCGGCGTCCTCAGTCGTCGAACAGCTCGCTGAGGAACGACTTCTTCTTGCGGTATGGCTGCTGCTGCGAGCCGTAGCGGGTGTCGTGACGATGGTCGTAGCCCTGCTGGTAGCCGCGGTCCTGCGGACCGGCGTACGAACGCTCCTGCGGTGGCGGTGCGGCCGCCGGCGCCGCGGAGGTTCCGGCTAGACCTGACCGACGGGGTGTGCGTCGGCACGGGTTCCCGAGCCGAGGTCGGCGCACGCCTCGCAGACCGAATCCGGAACCCAGCCGGCCCGCTGGAGGAGGCCGAAGATGGCGCAGCCCAGACAGAACGCAATAGCCGACTCGAGGGTGGCCGCGACGATGAGCAGCCCGACGAGTGTCCAGCCGAGCGTGGTGGCGCCGAGGGTCACACAGATGGCCGCAGTCAGCGAAAAGGTCAGACCGAGGCCCTGAGCGAACCGCTTCGGCGGCCCGGCGACCAGCTTTGGCGGTCCGAGGCGCGGGGCCACGACCTTGGTGGCGAGCAATCCGAACGGGCTGAACCGCGGACCAGAGAGGACTCGGAGCAGGAAGCCGAGGGCGAGGAGCCAGAGGAGCCAACCGGCCTGGAGGGCCAGGGCCGTCGCGGCGGTGACCACGACCAGTCCGGCCACGACTCGGGCGGCCTTCTCGTTGACGGGGTTGGGAAACGCCAGTGCTCGACTGCTTATGACGGGCATAACGTGAGGTTATCGCCCGAGGAACGGACAGTCACCGCGGCGTTCCCTCCGTGGACACCAGGGGGGCGCCGGCTGTGGCATTTGCGACCATGCCGTGATGGACGAGGGCGCGGAGGTGGAGGTCGACTCGACGACCGCGACCGAGTCCGACCAGCGCAAGGCCATGAGCATCGTCACGCGGCAGGCCTGGTCGGTCGGCATCGCGACCGGCGCCTACGGCATCAGCTTCGGAGCGGTCTCCGTAGCCGCCGGGCTGAGCGTCTGGCAGACCGTCGCGTTGTCCGCGCTGATGTTCACGGGCGGCTCCCAGTTCGCGCTCGTGGGAGTGGTGGCGGCCGGCGGAAGCGGCGTCGCCGCGGTGGCGACGTCGACGCTGCTCGGCATCCGCAACGGCCTGTATGCGTTGCAGCTCGCCCGAATCCTCCACGTCCGCGGACTGCGCCGGCTGGCGGCGGCGCACCTGACCATTGACGAGTCGACGGCGGTGGCGATCGGGCAGACAGGGTCGGGCGCCATGCGACGCGGGTTCTGGCTCACCGGGCTGCTGGTCTTCGTGGGGTGGAACCTGACCACCCTGGCGGGCGCCGTGCTCGGCAACGCGATCGGCGACCCTAAGGTCTACGGCTTCGACGCCGCCGCGGCGGCCGCCTTCTGTGCGCTGCTGTGGCCGCGGCTGAAGACGGTGGACGCTGGTGCCACCGCGGCGCTGGCCGCCGTGCTCACCGTCGTGCTGGTCCCGGTCGTCCCGGCCGGCGTGCCGGTCCTCGCTGCCGCCTCAGCCGCGGTCGTCGTGGGGTCATTCGCGCGATCGCGCCAGGTGGACGGTGACGCCGAGAACCGGTCGGCCAGCGCGGTCGACGAGGAGCCGGCGTGAACACCTGGGTGACCGTCCTCGTCGGCTGCGCGCTGGCATACCTGACGAAGCTCGCGGGGTACCTCGTGCCGGCGCACTGGTTGTCCGGGCCTCGTCTGTCCCGGGTAACCACTCTGCTTCCCGTGGCCCTGCTCACCGGGCTGGTCGTGGTCCAGGGGTTCGCGACTACGCAGCGTGGGCTGACCCTCGACGCGCGGGCCGCCGGCCTGGCCGTGGCGGTCGTGGCGCTCCTGCTTCGGGCGCCGTTCCTCGTCGTCGTGGTGCTGGCTGCGGCCACCGCCGCGGGACTGCGGTATATCGGCTGGGGCTGACCAGCAGTTTCGGCCTCGGCGAGAAGGGGCAGGGTCTGAAGGCAGTGTCCAGTGACGTCGTCGAAGCGCAAGGAGGAGCCATGACCGATCAGACGGGTGCAGGGCACCAGAGCGCATCGACGGGCCAGACCGGCGACGTGAACGTCGCGGACGAGTCGCGGCCGGACATCACTACCGACGTCCAGACCGGCGGAGCGAGCGACGTCGGGGCGGGCGGCCCGGAGCTCTCGTCGGCCGGCGACGAGTCCGGGGCTCGTGGACCCGCGGACGTCGACGGACCCCGCCGCGACGAGCCGTCGGAGGACGGTGACACGTCACTCCGAGACGACGACGAGGCTACCTCCGAGGAGCGGCAGAAGTCCGCCGAGGAGTTCGCCCGCGAGCACGACCCGGCGAAGCACGACGTCTCGGCCGGCGAGGAGTTCCGGCAGTCGGGGGACTGGACCGCTGACGACGCAGGCGGTGCGCAAGTCTTGGATGCCGAGGGGAACCTCGTCGAGGGGTCGAGCGCCGGTCAGGGCAGCTCCACGTCCCCTGCTGAATAACGCGATCGGCCCGCGAGGGTCCCGCGTTGGCCGCCGGGAGGGTTAGCGCAGGATTGGCAGCGACAGCGCCGAGGCGCCGGAACCGAGATCCACCGTCTGGCGCGTCGGCGTCATGGCGGTGCCCTCGTTGCGCGGTCCAGGCATACCGAGGTTGCGCGCGTAGCGAGGGAATGAGCCGCCGCCCACGAGCAACCCGAGGCGTGACCCGGCCGCGAACCGGTGAGCGACCGGGTCCAGCTCGACGACCGTTCGGCCATCCATGCCAGCCGCCGGCGACGCGACGAAGCCCTCGGTGACGTTCTGTGAACGCCCGTCCGGGGCGACCTCGCTGATCCGCACCCAGAGGTCCCCGCCGACCGGGTCGCTGCGGTGCGCCAGCGTCGCCCTGGGCACCCCGACGACCTCCAGCGGCTCCGAGAGCGGCGCTGTCGCGAAGACCAGCGTGTCGGAGCGAAGGGCCAGTGCCGAGTCCTCCCGGTAACCGGACTTCCGGGCCAACAACCGGCCGCCGAGCGTCGGCGTCGGGTCGTTCGGGTCGTAGGTGAAGCCGACCGCCCCGGCCGAGGCGGGCGGGAGGTCGTCGGCGAGCCGGCGACCAGGGGCCAGGTACAGTGTGCGGCCGTCCACGGACGGCGGCCACTCGATGGCGGAGCGCCACTCGTCGGCGCCGGTGACCACGTAGCTCACCGGCTCACGGTCGACCCCCGACGCAGGCCCCCCGAGGTGCACGTCGACCCAGTCGAGCGCCTCACGCAGGATCCGGGGGCCGCCGCGCGTCAACACCTCGGCGTGGGTCCACGGCCCGATGGTGAGTGTGGCGTCCACCCCACGCTCTCGGAGCCGTTGGTACTGCTCGAGCGTCTGGCCGAGAAACAGGTCCTGCCAACCGGAGATGATCAGCACAGGCACGTCGACCCGGTCCAGAGCGGCGGTCAGGTCGCGTCGTCGCCAGTAGGGGTCCATCGGTTCTGTCCGGGTGGCCCACTGGCGGTACCAGTCGGACCCGGCACCGACGTACTGCTCCTCGCCCTCCGTCACCGGCAGTCCGGCGTATGCGCGTGCGAGTCGACGCTTCGTCCGTGGCCCTCCGATGAACTCCCCGACGAGGCTGGTGCGTTCCTGCCGGGCCAGGCTGTCACACCAGTCGAGGCTGTCGTTGAGGGTGAACGCTCCGGTCCCGTGGACCACGCGGAAGAAGTCGTGGAAACTCACGAACGACACGCCCGCGACCATCTCGGGTGGCGGGTCCATGAGCATCGACCACAGCGTGTAACTGAGGTACGAGCCACCCACGCCGACGAAACGCCCGTCGAACCAGGGCTGTTCGCGCAACCACGCAACGGTGTCCGCGCCGTCCTCGATCTCGTTCTCTCCCGGGACGAACCGCCCCTCGGAGCCGAAGGTCCCACGGCAGCTCTGCACAACGACGTGGTAGCCCCGGGCCGCGAAGAGGCCGACGAGGACGTGCGGCACGATGCCGGCCCGCTGGTACGGACTGCGGAGCACGACGGTTCCGTAGGCGGCGCCCTTCGGGGCGTAGTGGTCGGTCAGAAGGCGAACGCCGTCACGCATGAGCACGGGAATGGATGAGGTCACCGAGTAGGGGACGCGCTGCGGAGGCAGCCGGAAACCCCAGGTGGCGAAGGCGTCGACGAGCCGCTCCGTATGGCTGGCGGACCGGCTCGTCGAGACCCGGGTGTCGGTGGTCGGCACGGTTCGGCTCATCGCGGTGAGTGTGCCACGGAGCGGTGATCGCACTGACCGGGACCACCTCCTATCCTGGTGACAGGAGGTGGTGGCCATGCAGGCGCAGGTCGGTGCGCGACTTCTCTTCCATGGCAAGAAGGTGGGCTCGGCTGACCACACTGCCGAGGTGATCGAGGTCAGGGGCGCCGACGGCGCTCCGCCCTACGTCGTCCGGTTCGACGACGGCCACGAGACCTTGATCTTCCCCGGTACTGACTGCCAGGTGCTCCACGGTGACGACCCCGGAGCGGGGGCGCGGGCGACCTGACCCGGTCGGCTACCCGTCCCGCCGCAGTCGCACGTCAACCGTGACGTCGCGCTGAGACACGGCGACTTCGGGGCGAGCCGGCAGGTAACCGTCCGCTTGGACGACGAGGACGTATCGACCCGGTCCGACGGTGCCCATGACGAACTCGCCGTCCTCGCCCGTGAGGGCCGCGATGTCGGGAGTGGAGGCCGGGGCGCTCTCGATCATGATCCGGGCCAACGCCACCGGTCCCTCCGGGCCGGTGACGATTCCGGAGATGACCGGCCGCATACCGGCGTCCACGTCCCTCGCTCTCGTCAGGCCTTCCAGGCCACCATGTTGTTGTACACCGGCGTCACGATGCGGGTTCCCGAGTTGGTCGTCGCCCCGCCGTACGCGTGGACCGCGAAGGAATAGCGCTTGCCATCGACGATCCGGTAGACCGCGCTGCCGCTCTGACCGCCGAACGTGTCGATGTCGTAGTAGACCTTCCGGGCCGCGACGGAGGCAATGCGGCGGGCCGCATACCACTGGGTGCCGGAGGGCTTGTCGCCCGGGTACCCGGAGACGTTGCCGACCGACGAGGTGAGAGTCGCGTCGTTGTAGACGCCGAAGCCCAGCCAGCCCGTGGTCGCGCCGAGGTCGGTGTCCAGGATGATCGCGCCGTAGTCGTGCTCCTCGTCCCCGTTGTCGGCCCAGCCCTTGACGGTGCGAAGGTTGGAGCTGGTGAGCGAACCGTATGGCAGCGTTGTGCCGTTGCGGCCGGGCATGACCTTGATCGAGCGGACGAAGCCGTCCCGGCCGTCGACTCCGCTGTTCTTGATGTAGACCACATGGCCGGCGGTCATCAGGGTGTGCGGGCCGATGAACCAGCCGGTGCCGATCCACAACGACCCGTCCCGCGCCGTGATGAGGAGGGAGGCGTGGGCGCGCCAGGGGTAGATGTTGGTGGTCGTGATCTGGACCCGGTCGTCCGGGCCGTGGACGGTTTCCAGAACGGACCGGGGGACGTCGCGGGCGGCCGTCCCGAACGATGCCTCCGCGATGTCAGGGAGGTCCAGGTCGGCCGGCAGCTCCTCCCTCGCCAGCCGCGCGGAACTCTTGGGAAGGCTGAAGCCCTGGACCTTCTCGATGCCCGACGCCAAGCCGGCGGACGCTTTGCCCTTGCCGGGTGATGCTTCCTGTTGTGCGGCCTTTGCGGCCGCTTCGCCGGCACCCTCCGTCCGGCTCGAGATAGGGGCGTCCAAGCCGGTGCCGACCTTGAGACTGGCCATGTATGTGTCTCCTGACATGTGGTGCCGTCCCGTCGTGGGACAGCGTGGTATTGCGTGGAGACCGGATGCCCGCGTGGTGATACGCGCACGCCTCGCGGGGCGGGGTGGTTGCCAGGTGTGCAGCCCGTCGCAAGGATGCCGGACATGGTCGCGCGGCTTCGGTTGACGGCGTTCGACGCCGGACCGTTCAGCATCGACAGGAGCAGCCTCATGGTCGGGTTGTCGGGTCCGGTGACGGTGCCCTCGACGGTGGTCGTGGTCGAGCATGAAAGGCACGGGATCGTGCTCTTCGACACCGGTGTCAACCACCGGGTCGCCGACCCTGACCTGGCTGCCCAGCACTGGGGCCCTGGCTTGCGTGAGCGTTATGGCGCAACGCCTTTCACTCGCGAGGACGCCGTCGACGCCCAGCTCGAGCGGCTCGGCTACCGGTGCGCGGACGTGACTCACGTCGTGTATTCGCACCTCCATATCGACCACGCCGGCGGGATGGAACACTTCCCGAATGCGGTCCACGTCGCGCAGCACGACGAGCTACGGCACGCCTGGTGGCCGGACCGCTGGACGGCGCTCGGGTATGCGTTGGCCGATGTCATGCCCGGCCGGGGCTTCGAGTACCTGGAGCTGAGTGGCGATGCCGACCTCTTCGAGGACGGCTCGTTGCGGGTGGTCCGGCTCCCCGGGCACACGCCGGGCAGCCAGGGGCTGGTTGTTCACCTTCCGGATCGCGGCCAGGTGGCTTTCGTCGGCGACGCCGCACACATCCGCGAGCAGGTGACGGCGGACGTCCCGCAGTTCAGCGACTGGAACGTCGAGGCGAAACTGCTTTCATACCAACGGTTACGCTCCTGGAAGCGCGCTGGAGTCGACACGTTCCTGTCGCACGACGTGGACGATTTCGCGGCTCTGCCGACGGGCGGGACCTACTGGGAGTGAGCCGCCGCCCGGCGCGGTCGCATACTCAGGCCAGACCGAGGTAGTGCTCCAAACCCACAGTGAGCCCCGGGTGGTCAGCGACGTGGCGGACCCCCACCAGCACGCCCGGCATGAACGAGTCGCGGTCGAAGGAGTCGTGCCGGATGGTCAGCTGCTCACCGGCGTTTCCGAGCAGCACCTCCTGGTGGGCCACCAGCCCGCGAAGCCGCACCGAGTGCACCGGAATGCCGTCGACCCTGCCGCCACGGGTGCCGAGGTCGTCGGACTGCGTCGCATCCGGTACGGGGCCGACCCCGGCGGAGGCCCGCGCTGCCGCCAGCAGGCGTGCGGTCCTCGCCGCCGTGCCGGACGGGGCATCGATCTTGTCGGGATGGTGCAGCTCGATGACCTCGACCGACTCGTAGAACCGGGCCGCCTGCGCGGCGAAGCCCATCATGAGGATGGCGCCGATCGCGAAGTTCGGCGCCACCAGCACCCCGACCCCGGTGCCCGACCGCGAGGGTGGGGCCGCCGCGATCTGCTCCTCGAGCGCGGACAGCCCAGACTCCTCCCAGCCCGTGGTCCCGACGACGCAGTGCACGCCCTGCTCCACGCAGTGGGCCACGTTGTGCGGCGACGCGCCGGGCACGGAGAACTCCACGACGACGTCGGCTCCCCCGAGGTCCCCGAGGTCGTCGTCCAGGTCGTACGTGCCGACCAAGCGCAGGTCGGCAGCGGCCCCAACCGCTGCACACACCCGGGAGCCCATCCGACCCGACGCGCCGATGACCGACACGGCGAGTGCACGCGAGGCGTCGGTCACACGCGGAGCCTAACGAACATGGATCACCGCGCCTGGCAAGCGTGGTCAGGTTCGTCGTCGGGGGCGAGTGGCACCCTGGAGGAATGACCGACGCGATCGTCCGCACGGTGAACGTCGTCCACACGCTGCGGGACGGCTACTTTCACCCGACCGCCATCGACAAGCGTCCGGTCGCCGGCACGGTGCACGTCGGTCGGTTGGGCCTCGCCGGCGACGAACAGGTCGACCGCAACCACGGCGGGCCCGACCGCGCCGTGTACGTGTATGCCGACGAGGACGCCGCCTGGTGGTCCGAGCGACTCGAGCGAGGAATCCCGCCGGGCCTGTTCGGCGAGAACCTCCGCACCACCGGTCTCGACGTCACCGGCGCGCGAGTCGGCGAGCAGTGGCGGGTCGGCGACGAGGTCGTGCTCGAGGTACGCCGGATCCGCACGCCGTGCGAGAACCTAGCCCTGCGCATGGGCATCGAAGGGTTCCACCTGGAGTTTCTCAAGTCGGGTCGGGTCGGTGCCATGTGCCGCGTGGTGGTGCAGGGTGAGGTGCGGGCCGGAGACCGGGTCCGCCGGGTGGTACAGCCAGCGCATCACGTCACCATCGGCCGCCTCGCACGTGACTCGGCCACGCCGGAGCAGATGAAGGAGCTGCTCGACAGCGGTATCCCGCTCGCCCCGGGCGTGCGCAGCAAGGCGCAGCGCGTCGCCGGGCGCACCGTCACCCCGGCCTGACCTGGTCGTCGCCTTCTGACGGACGGTCTCGGCTCGGCCCGGCCGACCGGCATACGGTGGCGCCGTGGACCTGGAAGGACTGGACCTCGACAGCGCGGTCGGCGAGCTGTACGGGCTGCACCCGGACGAGTTCCTCGGTGCTCGTCGCACCCTCGCGGCTCAGGCCAAGGCGGACAAGGACACCGGGCTGGCCAAGGCCATCGACTCGATCCGTAAGCCGACGGCCGCAGCTTGGGCGATCAACCAGCTGGTCCGGGCTCGACCGGCGGACATCGCGCGGCTCGTCGACCTGGCGGCCGAACTGCACGACGCGCAGGAGAAGATGGACGGCAGCGCGTTGAAGACGTTGGGCCGCGAGCGCACCAAGCTCGTCGACGACCTCGTGCGCTCCACGTCGGAGGTAGCCAAGGACGCCGGCGGGGCACTGTCCGTGCCCGTGGCCAACCAGGTGCGCGAGACCTTCGTGGCGGCCTTGGCGACGACCGCCGCCGCCGACGCGGTGGGCTCCGGCCAGCTGACCCGAGCGCTGTCGTATGCCGGCTTCGGTGACGTCGACCTGTCCGAGGCGACCGCGGCGCCTGCCCCCGCGCGGCGGCCCGCGCTGCGAGTGATCGCGGGCGAGGGAAAGGGGTCGGGCCGCTCAGGCCGGGGTCGCGCCGCCGAACCGGAACCAGAACCCGAACGCGAGGAGCCGGCCGAGCCGGACCCGGCCCTGCTGAAGCGGCTGGCCGAGGCCGAGAAGCGCTCGCGGGAGACGATGTCGGCGGCGGCCACGGCCGGCGACGCCCTGAGCGAGGCGACCGAGGCGCTGGAGTCCCTCGACGCTCGGATCGCCGAGCTGGACGCCGACCTCAAGGCGGCGCGGGCCTCACGGGACGGTCTGGTCAAGGCCCAGAAGGAAGCCGCCGCGGCGAACAAGGTGGCCGAGCGGACGCTGCGAGCGGCGCTCGCCGAGGTCGATCAGATCCGCGCGAAGCTGCCGGACGCCGACGACTGAGCCTCAGTCCCTTCCCGACCGGACTCAGAAGTCTCCCGCTTCATACCGACCGGACTCAGATGTTTCCGCGGTCCGCGGAGGGTCTCCCAAACGCAGGAACAACTGAGTTCGGTCCGGACGTGAACAGCGGAGGGTGGTGGCCCTCATCGGGGCCACCACCCTCCCGCCAGAGGCGACTGCGACCGGTCAGGCCGTGGCGGTCTCGGCGGGCGCAGCGGCCGAGGAACCGTCCTGCCCGTCGCTGTCAGCGAGGACCGCGGCGAGCGAGAGCTTGCCGCGCGGGTCGACCTCCTTGAGCTCGACCTGGACCTTCTGACCGATCTTGAGGACGTCGTCGACGTTGTCGATCCGCTTGCCGCCGACCAGCTTGCGCACCTCGGAGATGTGCAGCAGGCCGTCCTTGCCAGGCAGCAGCGAGATGAACGCACCGAACGTCGTGGTCTTCACGACGGTCCCCATGAACCGCTCGCCGACCTCGGGCATCTGCGGGTTCGCGATCGCGTTGATCGCGGCCCGGGCCGCCTCGGCCGACGGCCCGTCGACCGCGCCGATGTACACGGTGCCGTCGTCCTCGATGGAGATGTCGGCGCCCGTGTCGTCCTGGATCTGGTTGATCATCTTGCCCTTCGGGCCGATGACCTCGCCGATCTTGTCGACCGGGACCTTCACCGTGATGATCCGCGGGGCGTACGGCGACATCTCGTCCGGGACGTCGATCGCCTCGGCCATGACGTCGAGGATGTGCAGCCGGGCCTCGCGGGCCTGGGTCAGCGCACCGGCCAGGACCGAGGCCGGGATGCCGTCGAGCTTCGTGTCCAGCTGGATCGCCGTGACGAAGTTCTTGGTACCGGCGACCTTGAAGTCCATGTCGCCGAACGCGTCCTCGGCGCCGAGGATGTCGGTGAGCGCGGCGTACCGCGTCTCGCCCTCGACCTCGTCGGAGACCAGACCCATGGCGATCCCCGCGACCGGCGCGCGCAGCGGCACTCCGGCGTTGAGCATCGAGAGCGTGGACGCGCAGACCGAACCCATCGAGGTGGAACCGTTGGAGCCCAACGCCTCCGAGACCTGACGGATCGCATACGGGAACTCCTCGCGCGTCGGCAGCACCGGCACGAGGGCCCGCTCGGCGAGCGCCCCGTGGCCGATCTCGCGGCGCTTGGGCGACCCGACGCGGCCGGTCTCACCGGTGCTGTAGGGCGGGAAGTTGTAGTTGTGCATGTACCGCTTCTTCGTCACCGGCGAGAGGGTGTCGAGCTGCTGCTCCATCTTCAGCATGTTCAGCGTGGTGACGCCCATGATCTGGGTCTCGCCGCGCTCGAAGATGGCTGACCCGTGCACCCGTGGCAGCACCTCGACCTCGGCCGACAGCGCGCGGATATCTCGCAGGCCGCGGCCGTCGATGCGCACGCCGTCTGTGAGGATGCGGCGACGGATCAGCTTCTTCTGCACGGCTCGGTATGCGGCGGACAGCTCCTTCTCGCGGCCCTCGAACTGCTCCTCGAGCGAGCCCTTCATCTCGGCCTTGATCTCGTCAAGGCGGTCCTCGCGCTCCTGCTTGCCGGCGATCTGGAGCGCCTGCTCCAGCTTGGCGGAGGTGTGGTGCTCGACGGCCTCGTAGGCGTCCGGCTCGTAGTCGAGGAAGTACGGGAACTCCTCCACCGGCTTCGAGGCGTTGGCGGCCAGCTCGGACTGCGCCTTGCAGAGCTGGGCGATGAACGTCTTGGATGCCTCGAGACCCTCGGCGACGACCTCCTCGGTGGGGGCGCCGACGCCCTGGTTGTTCACCAGGTCCCAGGTGGACTCGGTGGCCTCCGCCTCGACCATCATGATCGCGACGTCCTCGTTGCCCTCCGCGTCGGTCACCACTCGACCAGCGACGACCATGTCGAACACGGACCGCTCGATGTCGGAGAAGTTGGGAAAGGCGACCCACTGGCCCTCGATGAGGGACACGCGAACTCCCCCGACCGGTCCGGAGAACGGCAGGCCGGAGATCTGCGTCGAGGCGCTCGCCGCGTTGATGGCAAGAACGTCGTACTGGTGGTCGGGGTTCAGCGCGAAGACGCTGATGATGACCTGGACCTCGTTGCGCAGGCCCTTCTTGAACGTCGGGCGCAGCGGCCGGTCGATGAGCCGGCAGGTGAGGACGGCCTCGGTCGACGGGCGGCCCTCACGGCGGAAGAACGACCCGGGGATCTTGCCGATCGCATACATGCGCTCTTCGACGTCGACGGTCAGGGGGAAGAAGTCGAACTGGTCCTTGGGCGACTTGCCCGCGGCGGTGGTGCTCAGCAGCATCGTGTCGTCATCGAGGTATGCGGTGACGGCTCCGGCTGCCTGCTTGGCGAGCCGGCCGGTCTCGAACCGGACGGTGCGGGTGCCGAAGCGGCCGTTGTCGATGACGGCTTCGGCGAAGGTGATCTCTGGACCCTCCATGGGTCCTCCATTTCTCTCAATCGGGCCGGGACATCGTCGTTGTGCCCGGGTCGTGCTCTCTCCATGCGCAAGGGCGGCCACCTCCGATGAACGGGGTGGCCGCCCTCGTCAGGCTTTATCGGCGCAGGCCGAGGCGCTTGATCAGCGAGCGGTAACGCTCGATGTCGGTGGCCTCCAGATAGCGCAGCAGCCGACGGCGCCGGCCCACGAGCAGCAGCAGGCCACGACGGCTGTGGTGGTCGTGCTTGTGCTCACGGGAGTGCTCGGTGAGGTCCTTGATCCGCTGCGTCAGCAGCGCGACCTGGATCTCGGGGGAACCGGTGTCGCCCTCAGACGTGGCGTACTCGGTCATGATCTTCTTCTTCACGGCGATGTCCAAGGACATGGGCCACCGACTCCTTCGTATGGTCTGCTGCGCGGTGCACCAGGGCAGTTCCACCTGGGCGCTCTCGAATCCGCGGCCGTTACACGGCACCTCTCAGGATATCAGCGCCGTGGTCTGCCCCCTAATCGCGGGTGCTCGCCCCCCGGCCGCCCACCATGAGTGGCGCTTTCGCCTCGAACGCGGTCGCGTCGGGGCCGCGCGCCCGCCGTTCGGGGCGATTGTGCCGCGGAGCTGTCCTGTGGACAACGTCCACGGGCCTGGCGCCGGATTCGGCACGGTTCCGGTATGAGTCCCGGTGCGCTACGGACGGCGGCTCCCGACGGCCTGCCCGTGCCCTTCACCCGCGCGCAGGGCCTGGCCGCTGGGCTGAGGGTCGGCGACCGGCGAGGTTCACGGTTCCGCCGGCTTTCACGACACCTACGTGCCCGCTGACCGGCTATTGACGACCGCCCTGCTTGCCGAGGTGGCCCTGAGCATCGCTCCGCCCGGCGCGGTTGCCGCACGGCACACCGCCGCGGTCCTATGGGGCGGCGTCGTTCCCGACACCGCGCAGGTCGATCTCACCCTGAGACCGGGCACCCGGCTGGGCGTCGACGGCATCGACGCGCGTGTTCGGCATCGAGTGCAGATGGGGCGCCACCAGGGGTTGCCGCTGACGTCACCGGGCCAGACGTTCCACGACCTCGCCGAGGACCTCGATCTCGTCGATCTCGTCGTCGTGGGCGACTCCTTGGTCCCGTCCGGCCTGGTGTCCCTCGCGAATCTAGAGAGGGCAGCGACGCAGCTGAGTGGCCCGGGAACCAAGGGCGCAGGACGAGCAGTCGCATACGTGCGGCCCGGTGTCGACTCCGCCATGGAGAGCCGCCTGAGGCTGCTCCTTGTCTTGGCCGGGCTGCCAGAGCCGATCGTGAACCTGCCCATCCGCGACGAAGTCACCGGCCGCGTCCTCTACCGGATCGATCTGGCCTACCCCGCAATGGAGGATCGCCATCGAATACGACGGTCGACAGCACGCCGAGTCCGCCCGTCAGTGGCAATGGGACGTCCAGCGCCGCGAAGAGCTGGAACGGGACGGTTGGCGGCTCGTCGTCGTGTTGTCCGGTGACGTGTACCGGGCGCCCGCGCGCACCCTGGCACGAGTGGTGGACGCGGTCTCGGCCCGAGGCGGACGCGTCGCCGTGCGCGGCGAGACGTGGCAACGCCACTTCCCGGGTACGCAATGAGCGACGTTCGAGGCGTTTCGCCACGAACGGTGATGGTCGGGGCCGCAGGACCAACCGTTCGTGGCGTTTCACCACCAATGTCGGAGGTCACAGTCCGTAGGCAACGCGGTGTTTCGGCTCGTAGATCATGATCGGGTCGGCACCCGGCACCTCGACGTCCACGGCGATGCCGAAACCCCGGTCCTCCGGCTCGCCGTTGATCACGGCACCGCGCTCGCGCAGCTCGGCCGTCGTCGCTGCGAGGTCGTCGCACATCAATGAGATCGAGTGGTGCCGCGGCGAGGAGTAGCCGCCCTGGCCCGACGTCGGATGGACACCGAGTTCGCTGCGACCGGACCGGAAGATCAGCCAGTTCGACGGGTCGTCGCCTCCTTCGCCTCCAGACGCCTGGTCCGACACGAACGGCCAGCGCAGGACGTCCTTGAAGAACGCCCGGGTAGCGCTGGGGTCGTCGGAGTAGACGAGCATGTGGACAGAGGTGATCATGACGGCACCCTTCCTCGCGCCGCCCAGGCGGTCGCGTCCAGCGTGAACGGCCGGTCCGGGATCCGGGTTCGGCAGGCCGCGATCACCCGGTCCCGAGTGGCGTCGTCGAGTGACCGCACGTAGTCCCCGGCCGGGCCGACGCCCAGCGTGTACGGCTCCCACCAGTCCTGGAACGAGGTGTACGACCGCGTCGCGGTCACCTCGCCCCCCACCACGTCGTCCAGGCCACACGAAACGAGGAGGGTCTCGAGCTGACCCTTGGTCGACCCGACGAGCGACGACTCGTCCCGGGCGCCGGGCTCGACCTCGTTGACCGCTTCCCAGAACGGCGAGAGCGGTCCGCGCCCGCCGGCGTGGTCCCAGACGCACGCGGCTACCACGCCTCCCGGCCGGGTCACCCTCGCCATCTCGCCGACACCCGCCTCCGGATCGTTCATGAAGTGCACGACGAGCTGCGCGAGGGCCGCGTCGAACCCGTCATCGTCGAACGGCAGCGCTTCCGCCGGCGCCTTCCGGATGTCGACGTCGGGCAGCCGCTCCCGAACCGCCTCCATAAAGGTCTCCGACGGATCCACGCCGGCCACCGCCGGGGCTCCGAGCCGGTCGACGAGGAGCGACGTCAGCGCACCCGGGCCGCACCCGACGTCGACGACACGCATACGCGATCCTGCGGCCACATCGGCGAAGTCGGCGAACGGCGCCGACAGCGTCTCGGAGAACCGCCCCATGAACCGCTGGTACGAACCGCCGGCGACATCGAAGGCCATGCCGTCAGTGTGGCCTGTCAGAGG
>JBKPKI010000253.1:0-7873 GCA_046731055.1 Actinomycetota bacterium
CTCTCGGCTCGGGCTCTCGGGTATGACCGGGCCATCGCGCACGGGATGTTCACGTATGCGCGGGTCCTCGGCTCGTTGGGAGCGCGGCTGCCGGCGGTCGGCTCGTCGACGGTGTGGTTCCGCAAGCCCGTGAAGCTGCCGAGCACGACCCGGCTGGCGGTGGCCGAGGACGCCCGGCTGGCGGCGCTGCTGACCGCGAAGGGCGTCGGAGAGCACCTCGTCGCGACCATCCATCCGGCCTGACCCGCTTCCAGACTCACGTTCTTGTGAGTTTCGGCGACTCCGCGCCCCAGAAACTGGCAAGAACGTGAGTCTGGAAGCGGAGGCGCCGGACGGGAACTGGTTCGCGACGGAGGTCGAGCGGTCGATAACCTCTCCACCATGTCCGCCCAGATCACCGTGACCGTCGCTGGAGACGACCGTTCGGTGGCGCAGGGCACGACCGCGGCCGACCTCTTTAAGGGTGACCGCCGCATCGTCGTGGCCCGTATCGGTGACCGCCTGGTGGACCTGGCCTCCGAGCTCCACGACGGTGACGTCGTCGAACCGGTGACCATCAACAGCCCGGACGGCCTCGACGTCCTGCGGCACTCCACCGCGCACGTCCTGGCCCAGGCCGTGCAGTCGGTCAACCCCAAGGCCCGCCTCGGAATCGGCCCGCCGATCCGCGACGGCTTCTACTACGACTTCGACGTCGACGTCCCGTTCACCCCGGACGACCTCAAAGAGCTCGAGCGGGTGATGCAGCGCATCGTCAACGAGGGCCAGACCTTCTCGCGCCGCGTCACCACCGACGACGAGGCGCGGGAAGAGCTGGCGGACGAGCCGTACAAGCTCGAGCTCATCGGGCTCAAGGGCAGCGCCGCCGACGCGGCGGAGGGGGCCGAGGCCGAGGTCGGCGGCGGCGAGCTCACTATCTACGACAACCACCGCCGCGACGGCGAGCTGGCTTGGAAGGACCTCTGTCGCGGTCCGCATCTGCCCGACACCAAGCTCATCGGCAACGCGTTCAAGCTGACCCGGAGCGCCGCCGCATACTGGCGCGGCTCCGAGAAGAACCCTCAGCTGCAGCGCGTCTACGGCACCGCCTGGCCGAGCAAGGACGACCTGCGGGCCTACCTCGAAAGGCTGGCCGAGGCGGAGCGCCGCGACCACCGCAGGCTCGGCGCGGAGCTCGACCTCTACTCGTTCCCCGAGGAGCTTGGATCCGGCCTGGCGGTGTACCACCCGAAGGGCGGCGTCATCAAGCGCGAGATGGAGGACTACGTCCGGCGCCGTCACATCGAGGAGGGTTTCGACTACGTCGGCACCCCGCACATCTCCAAGGACGGGCTGTTCTACACCTCCGGCCACCTGCCCTACTTCGGGGAGGGCATGTTCCCGCCCATCCACCTGGAGGGCGCGGAGTACCGCCTGAAGGCGATGAACTGCCCGATGCACAACCTCATCTACCAGTCCCGTGGCCGCTCGTACCGCGACCTGCCACTGCGGCTGTTCGAGTTCGGCTCGGTCTACCGGTTCGAGAAGTCCGGCGTCGTCCACGGCCTCTCACGCGTCCGGGGCATGACCCAGGACGACTCGCACTCGTACGTCACCGTCGAGGGCGCTGAGGCGGAGGTCAAGCACCTGCTGAACTTCGTGCTCAGCCTGCTGCGCGACTTCGGCCTGGACGACTACTACCTCGAGCTGTCCACCAAGGACGATAGCAAGGACAAGTTCATCGGCACCGACGAGCAGTGGGCCGTCGCGACCGACGTCTTGGAGCAGGCCGCTCGTGAGACCGGCCTCGAGCTCGTTCCCGACCCCGGCGGTGCCGCCTTCTACGGGCCGAAGATCTCGGTCCAGGCGCGGGACGCGATCGGTCGGACCTGGCAGATGTCCACCGTGCAATACGACTTCAACCAGCCGGAGGGCTTCCAGCTGGAGTACCAGGCCGCCGACGGGTCCCGTCAACGTCCGGTGATGATCCACTCTGCGAAGTTCGGCTCAATCGAGCGGTTCATGGCGGTCCTCGTCGAGCACTACGCGGGAGCCTTCCCAGTCTGGCTGTCGCCGGTCCAGGTGACCGGCATACCGGTCGCCGGGGAGTATGCGGCGTACCTCGAGGAGGTGCTCGACCGCTTGCGAGACAAGGGAGTACGCGTCGAGCTCGACGAGTCCGACGACCGGTTCCCCAAGAAGATCCGCAACGCCAGCAAGTCCAAGGTGCCCTACGTCCTCATCGCCGGGGAGGACGACCGGGCCGCGGGCGCCGTCTCGTTCCGGTACCGGGACGGGTCGCAGCGCAACGGCATCCCCGTCGACGAGGCCATCGCCGAGATCACCGCAGCCATCGCCGAGAGACGGCAGGTCACCACGGCGCCGACCGGGTGAGCGGGCCGCCGGCTGACCGAGCCCGATCGACAGGCACGAAGCGCCGAATCTGCTCGACACGCCGTGATCCGGCCGTTCGTGCCTGTCGATCGGTCCCGCCGCGTCCCGGTCTCAGGAGTTGACCGGCGGGGCCCACCCGGGCCGCGGGATGAGGCAGAACGGGTGACCGGCCGGATCCGCCCACACCGAGCCACCCGGATCGGGAGACGGCAGTCGGCGGCCCCCGAGCGCCTCGACAAGCGGCTCCGCCGCAGCCACGTCGTCAACCATGACGTCGTGGTGGACCTGCTGTGGGCGAGCCGGGTCGCGCCAGACCGGCGGCTGGTGGTCAGGCGCCAGCTGGAACGCCATCCCGGAGTGTTGCGCATCGACGGCAACGACGACCCAGTCCGCCGTCGCGTACGTGATGGGCAGTCCCAGCAGCCCAGACCAGAACCGCGCCGAGGCCATGGGGTCGGGCGTGTCGTAGACCACGTGGTGCAGCCGGCCGAGGGGAGTCATTCCGGCATCGTGCCGCGTCCGAGGCGTGCTCTGGCAGGGTGACGGCATGAGCGACGTGAACCAGCACGCCCCGGGGCAGATCATCGTCGTGACCCGCAACGCGATCTCCGAGGCCATCGCTGCCATCGCCGACATCGCCGCCCGGCGGGTCGTCGTCCTCGGCGACGACGACCCAGAGGGCACGCCCCGCGAGCGACTGGCCGCCGACCCGCCCACTCCGTTCGACGCCGTGGTGATCACCGACCACGACGCGCCCGAGGCATACGACCTGCTGCGTGACACCATCCGCAGCCCGGCCGGGTATGTCGCAATGATGGCCAGCCGGCGCCGCACCGCGGACGTGCTCGCGATGCTCCGCGCCGATGGCGTGGACGCGCCCATGCTCGACCGCGTCCACCTGCCCGCGGGACTCAATCTCGGCGGGAAGCTGCCCGGGGAGATCGCCCTGTCCGTCGTCGCCGAGATCGCTGCGTGGAGCAACGGCCGCAGCGGCCGCCCCATGCGCGAAGGAGAGTCTCCGTACCAACCTGCATAGGATCGACGCATGGCCGGCGGGAACGACACCGATGTCGAGGTGGAGGCCCCGGCCAGGTTCGCCGGCGAGCCGGACGGGTTCCAGCGCTTGTGGACGCCGCACCGGATGGCGTACATCGGCGGGGAGAAGCCGACCGACGAGGCCGGCGAGGGCTGCCCCTTCTGTGCGGCTCCCGACCGCACCGACGCCGACGGCCTCATCGTCCACCGCGGTGACCTGTGTTACGTCGTGCTCAACCTCTTCCCGTACAACCCCGGCCACGTCCTCGTCTGCCCGTACCGGCACGTCTCGCTCTACGTCGACCTCACCGACGAAGAGACCATCGAGTTCACCGCCCTGACCAAGCAGGCGCTTCGGGCGCTCGACAAGGCCAGCGCGCCGATGGGCTACAACCTCGGCATGAACCAGGGCACTGTCGCCGGCGCCGGCGTTGCCGCACACCTGCACCAGCACGTGGTCCCCCGCTGGGGCGGGGACTCGAACTTCCTGCCCATCGTCGCCCGCACCAAGGCCCTGCCGATGCTCCTCGAGGACGTCCGAGTCCGGTTGGGGGAGGCCTGGCCGCAGGATTGACAGCCGTCCGGCGGATAGGCTGGCTGGCACCATGCTCAACCGACTTCTGCGTGATACCTGGACCAAGGTCATGACGCCGATCGCGACGCTGTTCCTGCGTCTGGGCATCAGCCCCGACGTCGTGACGGTCGTCGGCACCGTCGGGGTATGCGTCGGAGCGCTCGCCTTCTATCCCCGCGGCCAGCTGCTCGTCGGCACGCTGGTCATCACCCTTTTCATCTTCAGCGACAACGTCGACGGGGTCATGGCCCGGATGTCCGGGCGGCAAGGGCCGTGGGGTGCCTACCTCGACTCGACCCTCGACCGGATCGGCGACGCCGCGATCTTCGGCGGCCTCGTGCTCTACTTCGCCGGCATCCACGAGAACCTCTTGGCGGCCGGCCTCGCGCTCGCCTGCCTCATCCTGGGATTCGTCGTGAGCTACTCCAAGGCCCGCGCTGAGGGCCTCGGCATGACGGCGAACGTCGGGATCGCCGAGCGAGCCGACCGGCTGCTCGCCGTCCTCCTCGCCGCGTTCCTCGTCGGGGTGGGTGTGTCCGTCGTCCTGCTCGTGGTCGTCCTCGCGCTGCTCTCGCTCGCCAGCCTGGTGACCGTCGTCCAGCGGATGATCGCGGTACGCCGCCAGACCCTGGCCCGGACACCGGACCAGCACACTCCCGGCCTGTCCGCGCCGTGAGCCGGACGTGACCACATCCCGCTCGGGCGGGCTGCGCGGGCTTGTGCCCGCAAGGGTGGCGCCCTTCGTCCACGACGTGTCCGGTCGCGTGGCGTCGACCGGTCAGACGCTGGGTCTGCGGGCGGGTTTCGCCGCGGTCCGGGCGCTCCCGGCCCCCGTCGCATACCGGCTCTTCGACGTCATCGCCGACGTCTCCGTGCGCCGCGGCGGCAAGGGGGTGGACCGGCTCCGAGCCAACTACGCCCGGGTCCGCCCGGAGCTGGACGAGCGCGGACTCGACGCGTTGGTGCGGGCCGGGATGCGGTCCTACATGCGGTACTACTGCGACGCGTTCCGGCTCGCGGACCGTACCCAGGACGAACTGGCGGCGGCGGTGCGGATGATCGGAGACGGCCCGGTTCGCGAGGCCTTGGGCACCGGGTCGGGGTGCGTCGTCTTCCTCGGCCACCTGGGCAACTGGGACGCCGCCGGCGCGTGGTCGTCCGGGCATCTCGCGCCGGTGACGACGGTCGTCGAGCGGCTCGAGCCGGAGGAGGTGTTCCGCGATTTCCTCGCGTTCCGCGAGTCACTGGGGATGACGATCATTCCGTTGACGGGAGGCGGAGACCCGTTCGTCGCGCTGAAGCAGGCGGTGGGCCGTGGCGCGTTCGTCGCGCTGCTGGCCGACCGCGACCTGACCCGCAATGGGGTCGAGGTCGACCTCTGCGGGCATCGCGCGCGCGTCGCCAAGGGCCCGGCGGTGCTGTCGGTGATGACCAAGGCGCCGCTGTTCACGGCGACCGTCTGGTACGAGGACGCTCCGGATCTGCCGGCCGGCAAGCGAGTCGTCATCCAGATGACGCCAGTGCCCACGCCGGAGCAGGGCACGACTCGCGACAAGGTGCAGACCCTGACCCAGAACTGCGCCACGATCCTCGGCGACGCGATCACCCGGCACACCGAGGACTGGCACATGCTGCAGCGGGTCTTCGTCGAGGACCTCGACGCCCTCGGTGAGCGGCGGCAGCCCGAGCCGTCGAGGTCGGCGCTCGGCTCGTGAGGATCGGCTGATGAGGATCGGGATCGTCTGCCCGTACTCCTTCGACATCCCCGGGGGAGTGCAGTACCACGTCCGCGACCTGGCCGAGGTGTTCCTCGCCCAGGGCCACCACGTCAGCGTGCTCGCGCCCGCGGTCGAGCGGGCCGTGCTGCCGCCGTACATGACGTCGGCGGGCCGGGCGGTCCCGGTCCGGTTCAACGGGTCCGTGGCGCGCCTCAACATCGGACCGATGGCCGCCGCGCGGGTGTCGAAATGGGTCGAGTCCGGCGAGTTCGACTTGATCCACTTGCACGAGCCGATCACGCCGAGCGTGGCGATCCTCGCCCTGTGGGCCGCGGAGGGACCGATCGTCGCGACGTTCCACTCGTCGACCTTGCGCTCGCGGGCCTACCAGGCCGCATACCCCATCGTCCGGCCCAGCCTGGAGAAGATCACCGCTCGCATCGCCGTCTCCGAGGACGCCCGGCGGACGGTGACGACCCACCTCGGCGGCGACGCGGTCGTCATCCCGAACGGGGTGTTCGTCCACCGGTTCGACCGGGCGGAGCCGCGAGCCGCGTGGCTGGGCACGCCGGAGCGTCCGACCATTGCCTTTCTCGGACGGATGGAAGAGCCGCGAAAGGGTATGCCGGTGCTCGCCGCCGCGCTGCCGTCCGTGCTCGACGCCGTGCCCGGTCTCCGGGTGCTGGTGGCGGGGCCGGGAGACCCTCGGGAGGTGACGGCGGGCCTGGCGCCGGAGGTGGCCGCCGCCTGCGAGTTCCTCGGCCCCGTGAGCGACGAGGACAAGGCCCGGCTGCTGGCCTCGGTGGACCTGTACGTCGCGCCTAACACGGGCGGTGAGAGCTTCGGGGTCATCCTCATCGAGGCGATGAGTGCCGGCGCGCCCGTCCTCGCCAGCGACCTGCCGGCCTTCGTGCGCGTGCTCGACGGCGGGTCGGCAGGGGCGACGTTCGTCAACGAGGATTCGGGGGACCTGGCCCGCCGGTTGGTCGAGCTCATCCGAGACCCGGAGCGCCGCCGCGAGCTGGCGCGGCGAGGACGGCGTCGCGCCGACGTGTTCGACTGGTCGGTGGTGGCCTCCGACGTCATGGCGGTCTACGAGACGGTCAGCGACGGCGCCGCCCGTGTGCGGCCATCGGCGGAGAACGCGTCCCGATGGGCCCGGCTGTTGCGGTCCGGCCGTCCGCCGCTCGGATGACGGGTCACCCGCGATGAGCACGCTCGAGTGGGTGACGATCGCGGTCGTTCTCGTTCTCGTGCTGGGCTGGTACCTGTCCTACAGCGCCGCCCGGTTGGACCGGCTGCACGCGCGGGTCGAGTCGACGTCCGCGGCCCTGGACGCGCAGCTCGTCCGGCGCGCCGAGGCGACGCTGGAGCTGGCCAACGGCGGACACCTCGACGCCGCGTCCGGGCTGATCCTCGCCGCGGCGGCGGCGGAGTCCTTGGCCAACGTCGAAGGCGACCCCGACCGGGAGGCGGTCGAGTCGGACCTCACCGACGCCCTCCACGCCGCCCTCAACCCCATCACCATCGATGCGCTGCGGGCGACGGACGAACCGACGGCAGAATCGCTGGCCCGGATAGCGGACGCCGGGACCCGGGTGCAGATGGCTCGCCGGTTCTACAACGACGCGGTGATCGACGTCCGACGGGTTCGGCGCAAGACCGTGGTCCGGCTGTTCCGCCTGGCCGGGCACGCGGAACTGCCATCGACGATCGAGTTCGACGACGAGCTGCCTGAGGGCCTCCGCGCCTGACCGGTTCCCAGGTCGGGACCGTGGTTGGGACACCTTGGCCAGCCGGCTCGCTTGACTCGGCGTCGAAGCGCTTGACTCACGGTCTACAGCGAGTCAAGCAGCCCGACTGTGAGTCAAGCCCGGGATGGCGGGAGCACCCTCCGCGGCTCACTACGATGGAGACGTGAGTGAGGCACTGAACGAGACCCAGCCCGGAACCGTCACCGGGACCAGCCGGGTCAAGCGCGGCATGGCCGAGATGTTGAAGGGCGGCGTCATCATGGACGTCGTCACGCCCGATCAGGCGAAGATCGCCGAGGACGCCGGCGCGGTGGCGGTCATGGCCCTCGAGCGCGTCCCAGCCGACATCCGTGCCCAGGGCGGCGTCTCCCGGATGAGCGACCCCGACATGATCGACGGGATCATCGCGGCGGTCTCCA
>JBKPKI010000254.1:0-17376 GCA_046731055.1 Actinomycetota bacterium
GAGGTCCTCGACCCCGCAGAGGACCGGGTGTTCAACGAGCTGTCGTGGGAGAACGGGCCGGACCCGTTCACGTGGCAACCGATGCCGACGGTCTTCCAGGAGGTGGCGGCGGAGGGCTTGGACGTGACCCGGATCGGGCCCGGCTTCTTCGACGGCTCCGGGCTGACCAACGCGGCGCTGCGCGGGGGGCGGTTCCGGGCGGCGTCCTCGCTGGCGGACCGGGTCACCGCCGCCGTCGAGGCAGTCAGGTCGGCACCGCGAGCCCTCGTCTACGTGTATTGGGGTGACGTCGACAAAATCGGACATGTCCACGGGCCGAGCGCCTGGGAGTGGGTCGACGAGCTGGAATCGGTCGACCGGCACCTGGCTCAGCTGGCCGCGGCGGTACCGGCCGGAACGGCAGTCCACATCACGGCCGACCACGGCATGGTCGACGTGCCGTTCGGGAACCGGGTGGACCTGGCCGCTGAGCCCGAACTCTGGCGAGGCCTGCGCCATATCGCCTGGGAACCGCGGGCCACGCAGCTGCACGTCGAGCCGGGGGCGACGGTGTCGGTCGCCGAACGGTGGCAGAACCGGCTGGGGGAGAGCGCCCGGGTAGTTACTCGGGACGAGCTGGTGGCCGGTGGCTGGTTCGGCGCCGTCCGGCCCGAGGTGCTCCCGCGGATCGGCGACGTCCTCGTGCTCATGCTCAACGCCGGTGCCGTCGTGGACTCGGAGCGGATGCGACCGGAGCTGGTCCGGCTCCGTGGGTTCCACGGCTCAGTGACCGACGAGGAGCGGCAGGTTCCGCTGATCACCGTGCCTGCGCGCACCGCCTAGAGTGACCGGGCGTGGCTGAGCTCGTCTTCTTCAACGGCACCATGGACTGCGGGAAGTCCACCCTGGCGTTGCAGACGCACCACAACCACGCGGCACGCGGCCGGGCCGGTCTCATCTTCACGAAGCTGGACCGGGCCGGGACGGCGGTGCTGTCATCGCGTCTCGGCCTGTCGACACCCGCGCGCGAGGTCACCGATGATCTGGACCTCTGGGAGGACGTGGTGGGCGTCGCGACGGCAGGGAGCCGAATCGACTACCTCATCTGTGACGAGGCGCAGTTCTACACGTCCGCACAGGTCGAGCAGCTGGCCCGGCTGGTCGACGAGATGGACGTGGACGTCTTCGCCTTCGGGATCACGGCGGACTTCCGGGCGACCCTCTTTCCAGGATCGCAGCGGCTCGTCGAGCTGGCCGACCGCGTGGAGCAGCTCCAGGTCGAGGCGCTGTGCTGGTGCGGCCGGCGAGCCACCCACAACGCGCGCGTGGTCGACGGCGTCATGGTCGTCGAGGGCGAGCAGGTGGTGGTCGGCGACACCTCACCGGCAGCGTCGGGCGTGGTCGAGTACGAGGTGCTGTGCCGCCGGCACCACATGCGCCGGATGACATCGCACGCGGCCCGGGCGGCTGCCCTGTCGCCGGATGTGCTGCCTTTCGACCTCGACGTATTGCCGCCCTCCTTCCTCGACCCGCGCCGGTCCTGAAGCCCAAGCGGCGTGAGTGGTTGACGACCGACGGATCGCTGGCTGATCAGTCGCGCTTGGTGCCGAACATGATGTCGTCCCAAGACGGCACCGACGGGCGCTGCTTCCGGCGGGCGGCCGACTTCTTGGTGAGCGGGGTCGGCTCGGAGGACCGAGCCGCGGTCACCGCTTCCCAATCGGAAGCCTCGGCTTCGTCGTCGGCCGGCTCCGCCGCCGGTTCCTCCTCGGATGAGGGTGCGCGGCCCTCGATCGGCTCGTCGGCTGACTCCTCGATGGGCTCCTCGACCGGCTCCTCGAATGGCTCCTCAACCGACTCCTCGGCCGACCCAGCCTCCACCCTCTCGTCCTCCAGCGGTGGGCTTTCCGCGCCCGGCGGCTCGATCTCCGGCTCCAGGTCGGCGTGAGCGATCGGCGACTCCACGGGCGACGGCTCGACAGGTGGTTCGACGGCCGGTTCGAGGTGGCTATCGCCCTCCAACGGCAACGCCGGCGCGATCTCTCGACGCACCGGCTCGTGTGACCCGGACCGCCGCCGTCCGGCGCGACGACCCACCGTGGTCCGTTGCCGCATCGCGGTCATGAGGTCCAGCGGCTCCTCCTCGTGCGTCGATCTGGCCCCAGGCCGTCGCGGCGACGCGGCCACTCCACCCTCGGCCTCGACGTCGTAGACACTCGACGCGCGCGGGGGCACCGCGGGCAGCGGTCCCACCGCGACTGGCTCGTCGGCGCTGAGCCACCGCGCCTCGTCCTCGGCCGGCTCGACCGTCCTCAGCACCGGGTCGTAGGTCCACGCCGCCTGCCGCTGCCGCCCCCCGGCGGCGAAGGTCAGCACGACCGTCCAGTGCCGCTCCTCGACGGCGCGCCAGGAGTCCCAGACGTTCCGGTCGGGATCCACGCCGCGCTCTCGCATCCGCTGGGCGACCCGCCCCTGCAACGTGGGCGCCATCGATCCGCCGGAACCGCCAGAACCACCCGGACCCGAACCACCTCGCGACCGGACCCGGACCAGTCGCGCCTGCTCGGCGATGTGGACCCGCTCGGCGATGATCGGCACCTCGTACGGACGCACCTTTTCCACGGTCCAGCCGGCCCGCTCGGCGACCTCCTCGGCCGTCGCGCCGGCCCGGATGAGGGCCTGCACCTCGCGGGGACGCATACCGCCCTCCATCTCGATCTGCAGCTGGCCCAGGCCGGGCCGGTCTCGTCGAGCAGCGGCCCGTAGTGCGTCGTCCAGCACCAACCGGTAGTGCTCGCCGTCGGGACCGGAGAGGAGCAGGTGCTGCCCGTCCTCCTGCACGCCGATGAGTCTCAGGTCCTCCATCCCGAACTCCTGACCACTCACGCCGCCGCTCCTGGTACTCGACTCTGCCATGCGATCCCAGGTGGCGACCAGAGGCTCGCCGCGACCGGCCCACGGACGGTGGTCGGCGAAGGTGGGCGCCGGGTAGCGCTCTTCGCCTTGGTAGTACTCGACCCCCAGGTGAAAAGAGGCATCCTTCGGGCAGGAGTTGACCTCCTCGACATGCTGCTCGCGATCCCGAAGGCCGAAGAATCCGCAGGTGACGCGGACCCCGCCGTCCGCGCTGAACGACACGAGCGTGGACGGCGTATCCGCCGACTGAGCCGACCCTGGTCGAGGCCGAGAGCCGCACCGCTGCAGCGGTGGATTAGGCTGCGGGACCTTGACGGCGGTCGTGCTCACCGGCATGCGCCGCAACCCTCCCAGATGAGGGAGCAATGATGACCTCCGAGACACTCTCTCCCTATGACGCCGTCCTCCTGCTTTCCTTCGGCGGCCCAGAGGCCCCGGACGAGGTCATGCCCTTCCTGCGCCGGGTCACAGCGGGTCGCAGCATCCCCGACGAGCGGCTCGAGGAGGTGGCCCACCACTACCAGCGATTCGGCGGCCGCAGCCCGATCAACGACCAGAACCGCGCGCTGATCGACGCCCTCGAGGCCGAGCTGAAAGAGCGGGGGATCGACGTTCCCGTCCTCTGGGGTAACCGCAACTCGCCGCCCTTCCTGCCCGACACGTTCCGAGACGCCACCGCCCGCGGGCTCCACCGGATTGTCGTCGTCACGACGAGCGCCTACTCCTCCTACTCGTCGTGCCGCCAGTACCGCGAGAACCTCGCCGATGCGCTCGGCGACGTGGGGGACGACGGCGTGGTCCTCGAGATCGACAAGATCGGCCCGTATGCGTTGCGGCCCGCCTTCGTCGCCCCGAATGCTCGTCTCGTGGTCGAGACGGTCCGTTCGCTGGCCGACGTTCGCGACGCCGAGCTGGCGCTGCTGTTCGTCACCCATTCCATCCCCGACGCCATGGACGAGACGTCTGGCCCGGGCGACGGCGAAGGCCGGCTATACCAGCGCCAGCACCGTGAGCTGGCCCGACAGGTCGTCGACACTGTCACGGCCGAGACCGGCCGGGAGCTGGCGCCCGAGGTCGTCTACTGCTCTCGATCGGGTCCGCCCAGCCAGCCGTGGCTCGAGCCCGACGTGAACGACCGCCTCGAACAGCTCGCCGCCGACGGACGTCGCGTCGTCGTCGTCGCCCCGGTCGGCTTCGTCTCAGACCACATGGAAGTCGTCTACGACCTCGACACCGAGGCCGTGCGGACCGCCGACGGGCTGGGGATCCGGCTCGTCCGGGTTCCGACGGTCGGGGTCGACCCAGCCTTCGTCGCCGGCTTGGTCGACCTCCTCGAGGAACGCGCCGCCGAGGCCCGAGGCGAGCTCGAGCCCGCGGGACCGTGGGTCCGCCCGTCGGTCTGCCCGGCCGGCTGTTGTCCGAACCTGCGTAGTTGGCGACCGGCCCTCTGCGGGAGCGACGCGTGAGCCGGCCGAGTCAGCGGGTTGAGGGCCTTCTGGCGGGTACTGAGGCTCCGGCGCTGGCCGACCTCGCCACTCGGGTCGCCGTGGCGGCCGGGCGGTTGGTGGTGGACGAGCGGCCCCGCCAGGTCGAGGCGTCCGCCACCAAGTCCTCGCCCACCGACATCGTCACCATCATGGACACCCGCGCCGAGGAGCTGCTCCGCGAGCTTCTCCTCAGCGAGCGACCTGACGACGCCTTCTTTGGCGAGGAGGGCGACGACCACGAGGGCACCTCCGGCCTCACCTGGGTCGTCGATCCCATCGACGGCACCGTCAACTACCTCTACGACCTTCCCGCGTACGCGGTGTCGGTCGCCGCCGTGGCGGGCGATCCCAAGGAGCCGGGGGCCTGGCAGGTGGTGGCCGGGGCGGTTGCCGATCCGGCCCTTCGGCGGGTCTACCACGCTGCGCTCGGCTGCGGCGCATACGAGCGCGGGTGGGACGATCCCGCTTCGAGCAGGGGGACGAAACTGACAGTGGGCTCTGTGGACGTCCTCTCGGCGGCACTTGTCGGAACCGGATTCGGCTACACCCCGGAGCGCCGGCTGGAGCAGGGTCAGACGCTCCTCGAGCTGTTGCCCAGGGTGCGCGACATCCGGCGCTTCGGCAGCGCCGCGCTCGACCTGTGCTCGGTAGCCACCGGACGGCTTGACGGGTTCTACGAGTCTGGCCTCAACGCATGGGACGTCGCCGCCGGATGGCTCCTCGTCACCGAAGCAGGCGGTGTGGTCACCGGGCCGCGTGGCGGGCCGCCGTCGCCGGCATTGACGGTCGCCGGCAATGTGGCCGTCCAGCGTGAGCTCCTCGCCATCGTCGACCACTGACGGAGCGCCCCGCGAGCGGTGACCGGATCGGTCAGGCGGCGCTCAGTCCGACCTTCTCCAGCTCCGGCACCGCCAGCCCGTGTTCACGGGCGATGCGCGCGATGTTCTCCAGATCGGCGCGGTGGACGTCGACCGAATAGTCGTCGCCGGACTCCTCGGCGGCGGTGAGGTCCTGCACCGCTGCGAGCGCTCGGGCTCGGAGCTGGGCGTGGAACTCGGTCATCCGGCACCTCCAGGGGCTGCGTGCTGGGTGGCTGGCTGCTCGTCCGTCTCCCGGATCGGATCGCTGCTGACGTTTGGTGGTGCCCCGTCCCCCGGGGCACCGTCCAAGACCCTACGGGTGACACGTTACGGCCGTGCTGTCGAAATATTGAGCGCGGGTGACAAGTGCGTCTAGACGACGTCAAGGGGTCACCCGAGTTAGGCAAGAGAACGTCTAGCATCGTGCAGCTCCGCGGCTGGACTGTCCTCGTGCCTCGCCCTGTGACGCACGCGACACGCCCATGATCAGGACGAGGAGTGACTCTCGAGCATTTGTAGGGCACAATCCCCGCGCGCGGGGTTCGCATGACACCCGCAACCGGATCGAGTCCGGCACCACCTACGCACAGATTCGGGCACAAACGAGAGGGCGGCTGCGTTACACCGGAGCACGACCGCAGGGTCGGGTCCGAGGCGCCGCCCCAGCGGGAGCCGTCGACGTCGACGAACCGGCCCGTCACCACCGTTCACCTCTCACTGCCGCCACCCTCATCGCGCGACGACACCACACGAAGACACCAGTACCGCAGGAGCGACACCACCCATGGCGACTGACTACGACGCCCCGCGCAAGACCGACGACGACCTCTCCGAGGACTCGATCGAGGAGCTCAAGGCTCGGCGCGTCGACAAGTCCGCGTCGAGCGTCGACGTGGACGAGACCGAGCAGGCCGAGGGCTTCGAGCTCCCCGGCGCCGACCTCTCAGGCGAGGAGCTGTCGGTCCGGGTCATCCCCCGACAGGCCGACGAATTCACCTGCGCCGAGTGCTACTTGGTGCACCACCGCAGCCAGCTGGCCAGCGACAAGGGCGGCAGGCTGGTGTGCCGAGAGTGCGCGGCTTGACCGACGCCTCGGCCGGTCAACGGCCGCCGCAGCCCGAGCAGCCAGGGCCGACTTCCCACCCGGGGGTCGGCCCTGAACGCGTCTCGGTGTCCGTGCGACGTCTCGACCCCAACTTGCCACTGCCGTCCTACGCCCACCCCGGAGACGCGGGTGCCGACCTCCTCTCGCGCGTCGACGTCACCCTCGCGCCGGGCGAGCGGACCCTTGTCCCGACCGGCGTCGCGATCGCCCTGCCGGAGGGGTATGCGGCATTCACCCATCCGCGGTCCGGGATGGCGGCGCGCCACGGGATCACCATCGTCAACGCGCCAGGGACGATCGACGCGGGGTACCGCGGTGAGATTCTCGTCAACCTCGTCAACCTCGACCCGAGCGAGCCGTTCGAGGTGCGGCGGGGCGACCGGATCGCCCAGCTGGTCGTCCAGCGGGTGGCCGAGACCGTCTTCGTCGAGGTGGATTCGCTCTCGGACAGCTCGCGGGGGGAAACTGGACACGGTGCGAGCGGTGGGTTCGGGCCGCGCGCCTGAGGACTGGCATAGGCGACAGCCGTATGCCGTTGACGAGGACAGAGACCGACAAAGGACGACAGACACCGTGGGAATCTTCCGCCGGGGACGCAGGGACGAGCCGGTCGACGACATCGACGAGCTCGAGGAGTCCGAGGCGTTCGACGACGACGCCGACAACCTCGACGCCGGTGACGAGGCGTACGAGGAGGACGGGGAGGAGCCGTTCAACCGCGCCCGCGGTCCCTTCGACGCGTCGGAGGTGGAGGACGATCTCGCCAGGATCGACCTCGGCGCCCTCCTCATTCCTCCTGTCGACGGCATGCAGCTGCGGCTGGAGCTGGACCAGGAGCAGCAGTCCGTCGTGAGTGCCCACGCCCTCATCGGCGACTCGAGCGTTCAACTCCAAGCGTTCGCCGCCCCCAAGACGCTCGGCGTGTGGCCCGACATCCGCACCGAGATCGCCGGGAGCATCACGGCGCAAGGCGGTACCGCCGACGTCGTCGACGGTCCGCTCGGCCGCGAGCTGGCGGCGACCATTCCAGGGCGCGGTCCCGACGGGCGTGCGGAGAACAACGCGGTGCGCTTCCTCGGCGTCGACGGTCCCCGCTGGTTCCTGCGCGCCGTCATCAGCGGGCCGGCGGCAACCGACGACGCGAAGGCCTCGGCGCTGGTGGACATCGTCCGCAGCACCGTCGTCGTCCGCGACGACGAGGCTCGCCCACCGCGGGAGGCGCTGCCGCTGCGGGTTCCCACAGCGCCGACCGACCAGCCGGGCCACGAGGCTTCCGGCCAAGAGCGGGCCGATGATCTGAGACCATTTGAGCGCGGACCCGAGATCACCGAGGTGCGGTAACCATGAGTACGACTCCCACATCCTCCCGTCGCGAGCAGCCCCGCAGCGTGTTCGGCCGGCTCACCGACCGGCTGACTCGCTCCTCTAAGGAGGACGAGGCCGAGGAGCTCCGGGACGAGTCCGAGCGCCAGGGCGCCACGCCGATCTGTGACCTGCCCAACCGGGAGCGGGCCGACGTCTGTGGCACGGTCCGCTCGGTGACGCTGCGGCCCCGCGCCGACGTGCCGGCGCTGGTCGTCGAGATCTACGACGGCAGCCGCCCGCTCCACCTCGTATGGCTCGGGCGCCGGGAGATCGCCGGAATCCAGGCCGGTGTGCAGCTCAAGGCGAGCGGCCGGGTCTCTTACTACCGCGGAGTCCCGACGATGTTCAACCCCTTCTACACGATCGTTCCCAAGAGTGGCTGAGCCGCGGCGCGTCGGCGGCACCACGACCTACGTGACCGTCGAGGAGCTGCTCCGCGCCCGGCTCAGCATCGCCATCGGTGGTTGGCGAGGCGCCCTCGAGTCGGCAGTCCCCACCATCGCGTTCGTCGTGGTCTGGACGGTCACTCGGGACGTCCGCGCGGCGGTTGTCGCCGCGGCCGCGGCCCTCGTCGTCCTCGGCGTGCTACGCCTGCTGCGCCACGAAACCCTGCGTTTCCTTGGGTATGCGGCGGTGGCGGTGGCCATCGCCGCGTTCTTCGCCCTCCGGTCGGGCCGTGCCGAGGACGCCTTCCTGCCCGGGATGATTCAGACCGCGGCGATCGGGCTGGTCTTCGCGGTGACGAACCTCATCCGCTGGCCGCTCTTCGGGTTCCTCATCGCCGCCGCAGACCCGGAGCTGTCCGAGGCGTCCGAGCGCCTCAAGGCGTCGTCGAAGCGCGGGGCGCCGCAAGATCCCGACTCGGTGGCCCGGGCTGCGGCCGACGAGGCCGCGGTCACCGAGCTGCTGACCGGCTGGCGGCGCCACTCCGGCGTCGTGCGTGTCGCCAGCCGGGTCGGATGGGTCATCGTCATCCTCGACGTTCTCCGGCTCGCGGTGATGGTGCCGCTCTACCTCACCAGCCAGGTCGCCGCCCTCGGCGTCGCGAAGATCGTGCTGGGTTGGCCCGCATACCTCCTCGCGGTGCTCGTCATCGGGTTGCTGCTGCTGCGCGGCAGCACCCCGCTCGACGACCCCGACGTTCGGTCTGCGACCGCCTGACCCGTCAGTCGTCCTCGCGCGGGGGACGGAACCCCGGAGACAGCATCTGTTCGAGGATGTCCTCGTTATCCGGCGTCGTGATGAAGAGCAGCTCGTCGTGCGCCTCGACGGCATCGTCGCGGCTGGGCGCGATCGGCCGGTCGTCGCGGATGATCCCTACGAGCACGGTGTCATCGGGCCACTGGATGTCGGCGATCCGCTTGCCGATGAACGGGCTCTCACCGGGCATGGTCAGCTCGACCATCGACGCTTTGGCCTGCTGGAACTGGAAGATCCGCACGAGGTCGCCGACGCTGACGGCCTCCTCGACGAGGGCCGTCATGAGGCGGGGCGTCGAGACCGCCACATCCACGCCCCAGGACTCGTCGAACATCCACTCGTTCCTGGGGTCGTTGACCCGGGCCACGGTGCGAGGCACGCCGAACTCGGTCTTCGACAGCAGCGAGACGACGAGGTTGGCCTTGTCGTCACCCGTAGCGGCGACCACGACGTCGCACTCGTGAACCTTGGCCTCCTCGAGGACCGCGATCTCGCAGGCGTCCGCCAGCAGCCACGCCGCGTCCGGGACGCGGGAGGCTTGGAGGTCGTCGGCGTCCTTGTCGATGATCAGCACCTGGTGGCCGTTGTGGAGCAGCTCCCGGGCGATGGACCGCCCGACGCTACCCGCTCCGGTGATGACGACACGCATACGTATCCCTCGTCGATCCCTGTTGGCAGCTCAGTGGGGCGGCGGCGGTTGGTCGTAGGCCTTCTCGATGCGGCCCAAGTCGTCGCTGGCCGCCACGACGTGCACCTGGTCGCCGTCCTGGAACACGGTGTCGGGCCCGGGGATCAGGCCTTCGCCGAGCCGGGTCAGAAAGGCGATCCGAGAGCCGGTCACCGACTCGACCTCGGTGATGCGGCGCCCGACCCAGGATCTGGCCAATGGCACCTGCGCTACGACCACGCGGCCGCTCGGGTCGGTCAGGGCCGGGATCGAGCCCTGGGGCAGGATCAGCTGAAGCATCTGGTCGGCCGTCCACCGGACCGTCGCCACGGTGGGGATCCCGAGCCGCTGGTAGACCATGGCCCGGCCCGGGTCGTAGATCCGCGCGGCGACGTGTTCAACGCCGAACGTCTCTCGCGCGACGCGAGCCGCCAGGATGTTGGAGTTGTCGCCGCTCGACACTGCCGCGAACGCGTACGCCTCGTCGATCCGAGCCGCCTTGAGGGTGTCGCGGTCGAACCCGATCCCGGTGACCGTCATGCCCTCGAACGAGCTGCCCAGGCGCCGGAATGCCGACGCCTCGGCGTCGATGATGGCGACGTCGTGACCCTGGTTGCTGAGGCTCTTGGCCAGGGTCGACCCGACGCGACCGCAGCCCATGATCACGAAGTGCACGGCGCAATACTGACACGCGGCGCTGAGCCGGCAGACCTATCCGAGCACTGGCGCCGGCCCGTCATACAGTTGCCGCGTGGCGAACTCCGGTCGGGTGCTCAAGCGCCTCGTCCTCGGCCGGGCCATGCGCAGCGACCGGCTCGGGGAGACGCTCTTGCCGAAGCGGCTCGCCCTGCCGATCTTCGCCAGCGACGCGCTCTCGTCCGTTGCCTACGCCCCCGACGAGATCTTCCTCATGCTGGGGCTCGCGGGCGGCGCGTTCGTCGTCACGCACTCCTGGCAGGTCGCCCTCGGCGTCGTGTTCGTCATGGTGGTCGTCGTCGCGTCCTACCGCCAGAACGTGCACGCCTACCCGAGCGGCGGTGGCGACTACGAGGTCGCCACGGTCAACCTCGGTCCGAAGGCCGGCCTGACCGTCGCCAGTGCGCTCCTCGTCGACTACGTGCTCACCGTCGCCGTCTCGATCTCGTCGGGGGTCCAGAACGCTGCCACGGCGATTCCGTCGCTACGCGGACACGAAGTCGCGGTTGCCATCGGCCTGGTCGTCTTGCTGACCGCCATGAACCTGCGTGGAGTCCGCGAGTCCGGCAAGGCCTTCGCCGTGCCGGTGTATGCGTTCATCGTCGGAATCGTCGGCATGGGCCTGGTCGGCGTTTTCCAAGCGGTGAGCGGAACGCTCGGGCAGGCCGAAAGCGCGCAGTACCAGCTGATCCCGGAGCCCGGCCACGAGGAGATGGTCGGCATCGCGACCGCCTTCCTTCTGCTCCGCGCGTTCTCGTCCGGCTGCGCCGCGCTCACTGGCGTCGAGGCGATCTCCAACGGGGTGCCGGCCTTTCAGAAGCCCAAGAGCCGCAACGCCGCCACGACGCTGCTGATGATGGGCGTGCTGTCGATCACCATGTTCAGCACGATCATCGGGCTGGGCCGCGCCACCGACATCAAGATCGCCGAGCGGCCCGCTGAGCAGCTGGCCCTCAACGGGCAACCCGTCGGCGAGGAGTACATCGCCGAGCACCCGCAGGACACGGTCCTCGGCCAGCTCGCTCACGCGGTGTTCGGCAACTTCACCCCGGGCGTCATCTACGTCTCGATCGTCACCGGGCTCATCCTGATCCTCGCCGCCAACACGGCGTTCAACGGGTTCCCGGTGCTCGGGTCGATCCTTGCCAAGGACGGATACCTGCCGCGTCAGCTGCACACGCGCGGCGACCGGCTGGCCTTCTCGAACGGCATCCTCATCCTGGCGGCCGCCGCGGCCGCCCTGATCGTCGCGTACCAGGCCGTTGTCACCTCCCTGATCCAGCTTTACATCGTTGGCGTCTTCGTGTCGTTCACGTTGAGTCAGAGCGGAATGATCCGGCACTGGAATCGGCACCTCAAGACCGAGACCGACCCGAAGGTCCGGGGCCGGATGATCCGCTCGCGGGCGATCAACGCGGTGGGCGCGGCGATGTCGGGGCTGGTTCTCCTCGTCGTCCTTATCACCAAGTTCCAGGCCGGAGCTCGCTACGCGATCGCCGCCATGGCCGTCCTCTTCTTCCTCATGCTCGGCATCCGTCGGCACTACCGGCACGTCGCCGAGGAGCTCAAGCTCGACGAGGACGAGACTGCGATGCTTCCGAGCCGGGTCCACGCCATCGTCCTGATCTCCAAGCTGCACAAGCCGGCGATGCGCGCCGTCGCCTACGCGCGCGCCACCCGGCCCACGTTCCTCGAAGCGATCACCGTCGACGTCGACCCCGAGGACACCGAGGCGCTGCGCAACGAGTGGGCCCGCCGAGACATCCCCGTCCCGCTCAAGGTGCTGTCGTCGCCCTACCGCGAGATCACCCGGCCGGTCATCGACTACGTCCGCTCGCTGCGGACCGGTAACCCGCGCGACGTCGTGATCGTCTACATCCCCGAGTACGTGTTGGGCCGCTGGTACGAGCAGGTACTTCACAACCAAAGTGCGTTGCGGCTCAAGGCCCGGCTGCTCTTCACGCCCGGGGTCATGGTGGCGAGCGTCCCCTGGCAGCTGCACTCGTCCGAGGGTCACGAGGACGACGACGACTTGGGCCGTCCCGTCGTCGGGTCGGTTCGCCGGGGACCGAGCTGACCAGCACCACCCTGGTCGGCACCGAGGCCGTCGTCGACGTCGGCCCGGTCGCCCACGGCGGGCACTGTGTCGCCCGGATCGACGGTCGGGTCGTCTTCGTGCGGCATGCGCTGCCCGGTGAGCGAGTTCGGGTCACGATCACCGAGGGCGGGGCGGACAGCCGGTTCCTCCGTGGGGACGCCGTCGAGATCCTCACTGCCTCGCCGCACCGGGTGGAACGACCTTGCCCGTATGCGGGTCCGGGCCGCTGTGGAGGCTGCGACTTTCAGCACGCTTCCGTTGCGTACCAACGCAAACTCAAGGCGACCGTCGTGCGCGAACAGTTCTCGCGGCTCGCGGGGATCGACGTGGACGTCACGGTCGAGCCCCTTCCGGGCGACCAGGACGGCCTGCGCTGGCGGTCCCGGGTGGAGTTCGCGGTCGACGACGAGGGTCGCCCCGGACTGCGCAAGCACCGGTCGCACGACATCATCCCGGTCGAGGACTGCCTCATCGCCGACCGGCGGATCGTCGAGAGCGGTGTCCTCGGCATCACCTGGACCGGGTACTCCGGTGTCGACGCGGTCGCTCCTGACGACCCCCAGGGAGTCGTCCTCGTGGCCTTCCCCGGCGGGCTGGAGCAGTCCGTCGGACAACGCGTTGACATCTCGCACTGGTCTGGCGAGTTCCGGGTCGACGCACGCGGCTTCTGGCAGGTCCACCCCGGTGCGGCACCGACCTTCGTCTCGCACGTCCTCGATTCGCTGGCGCCGCAACCGGGGGAGCGGGTGCTCGACCTGTATGCGGGTGCCGGCCTGTTCGCCGCGGCGATCGCCGACGCGGTCGGCCCCTCGGGCTCGGTCCTCGCCGTGGAGGGCGACCGGCGGGCGGTGGCTCTTGGCGCGACCAATACGACCTCGCGCCCGTGGGTCGAGTGGCGTCAGGGACGCGTCGACCGGATGATCCGGCCGCTGGTCCGGCAGCAGATCCACGCCGACCTCGTCGTGCTCGACCCGCCCCGGACCGGCGCCGGCCGCGCTGTCTGCCGGGACATCGCCGCCCTCACGCCCCGCGCGATCGCGTACGTGGCGTGCGACCCGGCCGCGCTGGCGAGGGACACCGCATACCTGCAGTCGGGCGGGTACCGGCTCACGTCGCTGCGCGCCTTCGACGCCTTCCCGATGACGCACCACGTCGAGTGCATCGCGGTTCTCATTCCGTCGTCGCTCTAACCGGTGCGCACCAACCGGACTCAGATCCTTCCCCAACCATCCGAACCAGACTCAGATCTTTCCGCGGAATCGGCCGGCGCCCCGCCGAAACCGGTAACCATCTGAGTTCGGTCGCCAAGCTCGACCGAGTGGTCGGTCCTGGCGGCGGGCATAGGCTCGGTTCGAAGACGACACGCGCACTGGCATACCGAGCTGTGATTAGATATCTTGATATCAAGATAGTTGGTCAGAGAGGACGCGGGATGGACAGCTCCAAGGACACGTTCGGGGCCAAGGGCACGCTGACGGTCGGCGACCAGAGCTACGAGATCTACCGCCTGAACGCGGTCGAGGGCAGTGGCAACCTGCCGTACAGCCTGAAGATCCTTCTCGAGAACCTGCTCCGCACCGAGGACGGCGCGAACATCACCGAGGACCACATCCGGGCGATTGGGTCCTGGGACGAGAACGCCGAGCCCGACACCGAGATCCAGTTCACGCCGGCCCGCGTGATCATGCAGGACTTCACCGGTGTCCCGTGCATTGTCGATCTCGCCACCATGCGCGAGGCGATGGCCGACCTCGGCGGGGACCCGACCAAGATCAACCCGCTGTCACCCGCCGAGCTGGTGATCGACCACTCGGTCATCACCGACGTCTTCGGCCGCGCCGACGCCTTTGAGCGCAACGTCGAGCTCGAGTACGAGCGCAACCACGAGCGCTACCAGTTCCTGCGCTGGGGGCAGACCGCGTTCGACGACTTCAAGGTCGTCCCGCCGGGCACCGGCATCGTCCACCAGGTCAACATCGAGTACCTCGCCCGAGTGGTCGTGGAGCGCGATGGTGTCGCCTACCCCGACACCCTCGTGGGCACCGACTCGCACACGACGATGGTCAACGGCCTCGGCGTCCTCGGTTGGGGTGTGGGCGGCATCGAGGCGGAGGCGGCCATGCTCGGCCAGCCGGTCTCGATGCTCATCCCACGCGTGGTCGGCTTCAGGCTCACCGGTTCGATCCCGGCCGGCGCGACCGCGACCGACGTGGTGCTCACCATCACCGAGAAGCTTCGAAAGCATGGAGTGGTGGGGAAGTTCGTCGAGTTCTACGGGGACGGCGTCGGCCAGGTCCCGCTCGCCAACCGCGCGACCATCGGCAACATGAGCCCCGAGTTCGGGTCGACGTGCGCGATCTTCCCGATCGACGAGATCACCCTGGACTACCTGCGGCTCACCGGCCGGCCCGACCAGCAGGTGGCGCTGGTCGAGGCATACGCGAAGGAGCAGGGCCTCTGGCACGACCCCAGCGTGGAACCGCGATTCTCGGAGCGCCTTGAGCTCGACCTTTCGACGGTGGTTCCCTCGATCGCCGGGCCGAAGCGACCGCAGGACCGGATCGCCTTGAGCGACGCCAAGGAGGCGTTCCGCAAGGTCCTCCCCACGTACGTGAACCACGACGAGGGCGATCCAGGATCTGCCGCCAGTTTCCCGGCCAGCGACCCCACGCCGCAAGGCAGCCCCGACGGCCTCAACGGTGGCACGCCGCCGCCGGACGACGGCAACGGCGCATGGCGCCCGTCGCGGAAGGTTCCCGTCACGACGGCGGAAGGGACGAGCTTCGAGATCGACCACGGCATCGTCTCGATCGCGTCCATCACCTCATGCACCAACACCTCCAATCCGTCAGTGATGATGGCCGCCGCGATGCTGGCCAAGAACGCGGTCGACCGCGGGCTGAGCGTGGCCCCGTGGGTGAAGACCTCGATGGCGCCTGGCTCGAAGGTGGTGACGAACTACTACGAGAAGGCCGGCATGTGGCCGTATCTCGAGAAGCTCGGCTTCCATCTCGTCGGCTACGGCTGCACCACGTGCATCGGCAACTCGGGTCCGCTCGACGAGGCGATCTCCAAGGCGGTCAACGACAACGACCTCGCCGTCGTCTCGGTGCTCTCCGGCAACCGGAACTTCGAGGGCCGGATCAACCCCGACGTCAAGATGAACTACCTCGCCTCGCCCCCACTCGTCATCGCGTATGCGTTGGCCGGGACGATGGACTTCGACTTCGAGTCGCAGCCGCTCGGCAAGGACTCCGACGGCAACGACGTCTTCCTCGAGGAGATCTGGCCGTCACCGCAGGACGTGGAGGACACGATCTCGCGCTCGATCGACGAGGAGATGTTCACGCGCGACTACGCGGACGTCTTCGCTGGGGACGAGCGCTGGACCTCGCTTCCGACGCCTGAGGGGGACACCTTCGAATGGGCGAGCGACTCGACGTACGTGCGCAAGCCGCCGTACTTCGAGGGCATGACCATGGAGGCGACCGCGGTCGAGGACATCACCGGGGCGCGCGTGCTCGCCAAGCTGGGCGACTCAGTCACGACGGACCACATCAGCCCGGCCGGATCGATCAAGGCTGACAGCCCTGCCGGTAGGTACCTCGCCGACCATGGGGTGGACCGGAAGGACTTCAACTCGTACGGGTCCCGCCGGGGCAACCACGAAGTGATGATCCGCGGCACCTTCGCGAACATCCGGCTCAAGAACCTGCTGCTCGACGGTGTCGAAGGCGGGTTCACCCGCAACTTCCTGGCCGGCGGCGAGCAGTCCACGATCTACGAGGCGTCCGCCGCCTACCAGGAGGCGAATGTCCCGTTGGTCATCCTGGCCGGCAAGGAGTACGGCTCCGGGTCGTCTCGAGACTGGGCCGCCAAGGGCACCCGGCTGCTGGGCGTCCGTGCGGTGATCGCGGAGAGCTACGAGCGGATCCACCGGTCGAACCTCATCGGGATGGGCGTCCTGCCACTGCAGTTCGCGGCGGGCGAGAACGCCGATTCGATGGGTCTGGACGGGACCGAGACGTTCTCGATCTCCGGCATCACCGAGCTCAACGACGGCCGAACGCCGCGGACCGTGAAAGTCGTTGCCGTTAAAGACAACTCGACTCCGATCCAGTTCGACGCGGTCGTCCGCATCGACACTCCAGGGGAGGCCGACTACTACCGGGCCGGCGGCATTCTCCAGTACGTCCTTCGGTCGCTTGTCAATCGCTGACGTCGTACCTGGCATCCCGCGCTGGTTAAGAACTTCGTAAAGAAGTCCACCCGGCCAGTGCCGCGGACGCTCAGCCGTGATGTTGTGGGAATCGGCCATTTGATTGCGGATGTGTTGGCAGGGGCGCCTCGCATGATCCGGACGCTGCTCGTGGAGGATGCGCTCCTTCACGTCCGGGTGCACGGCGACGCCAGCGGGGCTCGACTCCGGCCATCACCTCGACTCCGCTGCCGTGCCCGGCGCGACTACACGCGCCTGCGACGGCCGCGGTACGGACTGCGGCGGTCCCCGAGCGCGCGCTATCCAGGGGACCGCCGCCATCGAGTCCGTGCGGTCGCGGGTGACCTCACCGGCCAGATCGGCTGACCCCCTGAGGGACACTGGCGGGGTGTCCGCGCACGTCCCGCCCGGCTGGCCGCCCGGTGTGCCGCCGGCGCACACGCCGGGGTGGGAACCGCGCGCCGTCGCATGGTTGCTGGACAACTGCCCGCCGGACTACCGGCTGTACGCCGGCTGGCGCAAGAACCCGGTGGCCCTCGCCTGGTTGGCGGACCGCCACATCGACGGGCAGATCACCGCGATGCGCCAGGCCTATCGGGAGGCGCGAGTCGAGCTCGGACCGCACGTCACTACCGAGGCGCTCAGTGAAATCATGGGCAACCTCGAGACCGAAGGACTTCGGCTGGTCGCCGCCAAGCGAAGCGCTTCGCTGCTCCTGGAGGCGTTGCAGGGCAAGCAGTTCATCCCCCGCCTCTGATCGCCCGCTGGGCAGTCATCGTGCCGG
>JBKPKI010000255.1:0-2697 GCA_046731055.1 Actinomycetota bacterium
GGGCCTTCCTCGGTGACGGCGAGATGGACGAGCCGGAGTCGAGGGGTCTGCTGCAGCTCGCGGCCAACGAGGAGCTCGACAACCTCACCTTTGTCATCAACTGCAACCTGCAGCGGCTCGACGGCCCGGTCCGCGGCAACGGCAAGATCATCCAGGAGCTCGAGGCCTTCTTCCGGGGTGCCGGATGGAACGTCATCAAGGTGATCTGGGGCAGGGGCTGGGACCCGCTGCTCGCGGCCGACCGCGACGGCGCGCTCGTCCACGTCATGAACTCGACCAGCGACGGCGACTACCAGACCTTCCGGGCCAACGACGGCGCCTATGTGCGTGAGCACTTCTTCGGTCGCGACCCGCGTATCCGGGCGATGGTGGAGAACTGGTCGGACGACGACGTCTGGTGGAAGCTCAAGCGAGGCGGCCACGACTACCGCAAGGTTTACGCCGCATACCAGGCCGCCCTGAACCACACGGGGCAGCCGACGGTCGTCCTCGCCAAGACGATCAAGGGCTACAGCCTCGGCTCGCACTTCGCCGGTCGCAACGCCACCCACCAGATGAAGAAGATGACGCTGGACGACCTGAAGCTGTTCCGGGACGACATGCGCATCCCGATCTCTGACGAGCAGCTCGAGGCTGACCCGTATCGGCCGCCGTACTACCACCCGGGCAAGGACAACAAGGCGATCCAGTACATGCTTGAGCGCCGGGCTGCCCTCGGGGGAAATGTGCCGTCGCGGCGGGTGCAGCACGACTCGTTGAAGCTGCCGGGCGACGACGCCTACGCGCAGCTGAAGAAAGGGTCCGGCAAGCAGGAGATCGCCACGACGATGGCGTTCGTCCGGCTGCTCAAGGACCTCATGCGCGACAAGGAGTTCGGCTCGCGCGTCGTGCCGATCATCCCCGACGAGGCGCGCACGTTCGGGATGGACTCCTTCTTCCCGACCATCAAGATCTACAACCCGCACGGGCAGAACTACACGCCGGTCGATGCGGAGCTCATGCTGGCCTACCGCGAGTCGCAGACGGGCCAGATCCTCCACCTCGGCATCGACGAGGCCGGGTCGCTCGCCGCGTTCACGGCGGTCGGCACGTCGTATGCGACGCACGGCGAGCCTATGGTGCCGATCTACGTCTTCTACTCGATGTTCGGGTTCCAGCGGACCGGCGACGAGATCTGGGCAGCGACCGACCAGATGACGCGCGGGTTCCTCATCGGCGCGACCGCCGGCCGGACGACCTTGACCGGCGAGGGCCTGCAGCACGCCGACGGGCATTCGCCGCTGCTCGCCTCGACGAACCCAGCCGTGGTCTCGTACGACCCGGCGTACGGCTACGAGATCGCCCACATCGTTCAGGACGGCCTGCGCCGGATGTATGGGGACAACCCGGAGAACGTCATCTACTACCTGACCGTCTACAACGAGCCGATCGTGCAGCCCAAGGAGCCCGAGAACGTGGACGCCGAGGGGATTCTCCGCGGGATGTACCTGTTGGCGCCGGCCAAGACCGACGGCTGGGAGCACCAGCCGGCGCGGGCCCAGCTGCTCGCATCGGGCGTGGGTGTGCCGTGGGCGCTCGAGGCGCAGCAGCTGCTGGCGGAGGACTTCGGCGTAGCCGCCGACGTGTGGTCGGTGACGTCGTGGAGTGAGCTGCGGCGCGACGGAATGGCCTGCGACGAACAGGAGTTCCTGCGTCCTGAAGCCGAGCAGCGCGTCCCGTGGGTGACCCAGAAGCTGGCCGACGCATCGGGGCCGGTGCTGGCGGTGTCGGACTACATGCGCGCGGTGCAGGACCAGATCGCGCAGTTCGTCCCGGGCGACTTCATGTCGCTCGGTGCCGACGGGTTCGGCTTCTCCGACACCCGCCCAGCGGCGCGGCGGTTCTTCCACATCGACGGGCCGTCACTCGCGGTGCGGACGTTGCAGGTGCTGGCCAAGCGGGGCGAGGTTCCCGCGGACTACGCGGCCAAGGCGGCCGAGAAGTACCGCCTCCACGACGTGACCGCCGGCACCAGCGGCAACGCGGGCGGCGAGTCGTAGCGGTCACGCCTCTCGGACCCGACCGAACTCAGATGTTGCCGCGGTTTTAGCAGCTGATTGCGGAATCCCCGCAAACATCTGAGCCTGCTCGGAAGAGGAGGACTAGCCGGCGGACTGCTTCTCGCGGACCAGCTCCTCCACCGCGCTCGGGATCCGGGTCTCGAAGTCGAGGATCTTGGCCCACGTCGGCGTGATCCGGATCTCGACCATCGAGTCGTACAAGTCCTTGACGCCCGCCTCCCACTCGGCGAAGTGCTCGTCGTCGACCATCTTGTGGCCGGCCTCGATGTACCCCTGCGGTACGCCCGCGACCTCCTCGACGTCGGCCGTTCCCCGGACGAGCAGCACCTTCGGCGGGAAGTCGTTGGTGTCGATGGTGACGGCCACCCGCGGGTCGCGCCGCAGCGCGGAAACCTTGGGCGCGTTCGGAGTCGTCCACATCAGCACGTGTGACCCGTCCCAGTCCCACCCGATCGGGACCACCCGTGGCGCGCCGTCCCTTCCGGTGTATGCGACTCGCGCCGGGAGCGACGCGGCCAACAGCCTCCGCGCGACGGGGTCCGCGAACAGCGTGTCCAGCTCCGCGTTCGACATGGTGGTCATGGCGTCTCCTCTTGTGACAGGACCGGCGACAGCCGGTCGAGTGTGTCGGCCCAGC
>JBKPKI010000256.1:0-18904 GCA_046731055.1 Actinomycetota bacterium
ATCATCATCCGGGGCAACGACGTGGAGATGACGGTGTCGTCGATGTCGCTGACCAGGCCGGTCGTGACGTCGGGCCCGACGATGAAGACCTCCGACTCGACGTCCTGGGCGCCCTGCGCGGAGAGCTTCACCCGGTGCCACCCCGGTTCGAGACCGTGGTTTCGGAACGTCGCGTCGACGTGGCCGGAGCGGTCGCTGCGGCTGTGGAAGGTCCGGTCGCCGACCGTCACGGAGATCGGAACGCCCATCGCCGGGGCCGTGACGAACGCCCGCCAGCCGCGGTCGCGCAGGAACGGCGAACGGAGGCCGCCGTACGTGGGATCGGGTTCGTCGCTGCTGGTGCCCTCCTCCCGCGCTCGCCCGAGCAGGATGCGGGCGAACACCCGGAGGAACGTCGACGACCCGTAGCCCACGTGGCCGATGATCCGGTTCTGCCAGCCACGGCGGCGCAACCCACGCTCGAGCTCCCGGTGCCACGCGTCCTCGACGATGGCAGAGACGTGAGGACGCGACATGCTGTCAATCTATGGCACCGTGCGGCCGCCCACATGTGCGGACGGTGGGCGGCCGAGCGGCGGCGCCGAGCGGGTCTCGGCGCTGGGGAAGGGTCAGACGGAGCGCAGGGCGGTGTGAACCGGCTGGCGGTGCGCTCGACTGGTCGGGGTGACGGGGAGGCGGGTATGCGTCGGGCCGCCGTCGCGGGTCCGGGCCGCCCGCAGCTCGTCCTCGACCCGCAGGGTGTCCACGTCGCGGACCCGGGCACGGTCCGGAGAGGCGCCGAGATCGGCGCCGTAGGGAGCGTGGCCCAAGCCGCTGGCGCGACGGTGGGACCGCTCGAGGAGGCCGACGACAAGGGTCGCGAAGGCCGCGACCACGAGGACGGCACCGGCGGTGTTGGCGATGCTGGCGATCAGTTCAGTGGTCATGGCAGTAATTTTGCGCTCATCGGTTTTGTGCCACTAGTGGCAGCCATGTCATCGTTCGTCAATTTCCTGCCAAGTGTGCCATCATGGTCGGCATGACCCTCCGAACCGTCGCCGTTCTGCTGGCCGACCAGGCCGCCGCCTTCGAGTTCGGGGTCGTCCACGAGGTGTTCGGACTCGATCGGACCGCCGACGGGGTCCCTGCCTTCGACTTCCGCGCGTGCGCCGAACACCCGGAGCGGCCAGTCGACTTCCTGAACGGCCTGAGCCTCAACGTCCCCTACGGGTTGGAGGGACTGGAGGGCGCCGACCTCGTCGCTGTCCCCGCAACCAAGTTGCGCGAGTTCTCGCCGGCGCTGCTCGACGCGCTCCGGAAGGCCCATGCCGACGGGGCAACGGTCCTGTCCGTGTGCAGCGGTGCGTTCGTCCTCGCCGCGGCCGGCCTGCTCGACGACCGGCAGTGTGCGACTCACTGGATCGCCGCGGACGAGCTCCAGACGGCGTATCCGCGGGCCAAGGTCAACCGGGACGTCCTTTTCGTCGATGACGGTGACATCATCACCAGCGCCGGCACGGCGGCCGGCATCGACGCCTGCCTGCACCTGGTCCGGCGCGAGCTCGGCGCCGCAATCGCTACGACGATCGCCCGCCGCATGGTCGTCCCGCCACAGCGCGACGGCGGCCAGCGGCAGTTCGTCGAGATGCCGATCCCGGAGTGCGCAACCGACAGCCTGCGCACCGTCCTGGCCTGGATGGAGGAGAACATCGATACCGAGCAGCCGGTGGCCGTGCTGGCTCGCCGGGCGGCGATGTCGGAGCGCACCTTCGCCCGACGGTTCGTCCAGGAGACCGGCACGACACCCGCGAAGTGGCTGGCCCGCCAACGGGTTCACCGAGCACGCGAGCTGCTGGAGAGCAGCGACCTCGGAATCGACCAGGTCGCGGCACGCAGTGGATTCGGGTCGGCCGCCCTGCTCCGGCACCACTTCACTCGGCAGGTCGGCGTCGCCCCGAGCGACTACCGTCGCACCTTCAGCCGCACCACTGAACCGGTCCTGGCTCCGGCCGAGCTGAGCGCGTGACCACGGACCTCCAAGCCCTCACGCCGGACCGGCTGCGGGGTCGCCGGACGCTGAAGTGGGCCAGCCAGCCCGACGACGTCCTGGCCATGTGGGTCGCCGAGATGGACTACCCCACCGCGCCGGCAATCACCGCGGCGCTGCACCGGGCCGTCGACGCCGAGACCTTCGGGTACCCGCTCGAGGCCGGCCCCTCAGGGCTGGCCGCCGTGGTGGTCGCCGAGCTGGCCGGCCGGCACGGGTGGACGGTCGCGCCCGAGGACGTGTTCCTCGTCGCGGACGTCATGCGAGGCCTGTCGCTGGCGCTCGAGGCGTTCAGCGGGCCCGACGACCCGGTGATCATCACCACGCCCGTCTACATGCCGTTCTTCGACGTCGTCAGCCTGTCCGGGCGACCGCAGGTCCACGTACCGATGGTCGAGGTGGACGGGCGGCCGACGTTCGACCTCGAGGCCCTTGACCGGGCCTTCACCGAGGGCGCGCGGACCGTCCTGCTCTGCAACCCCTACAACCCGCTGGGCCGGGTCTTCGATCGTGACGAGCTGCTGGCCTTCGCCGAGGTCGTCGAACGCCACGGCGGGCGGGTCGTCGCGGACGAGATCCACGCGCCGCTCGTCCTCGAGGGCACTCACCTCCCGTATGCGTCCCTGTCGGGGGCCACGGCCGGCCATACCGTCACGCTCCTCTCGGCCAGCAAGGCGTGGAACCTGCCTGGCCTCAAGTGCGCTCAAGTCGTGACGAGCAGCGAGGCGGATCGGGTTGCCTGGCAACGCATCCCGCTCTGGGCGAAGGTGGGTGTTGCTTCCTTGGGGGTCGAGGCGAGCATTGCCGCATACCGTGACAGTGAGGAGTGGCTGCAGGAGGTTCGCGCGCTGCTGAACCTTCACGCGCACCTCGTCGCGGACGCGGTGGACGGTATGCCGGGCGTCCGGCACCGCCGCAACGAGGGCACCTACCTGGCCTGGCTGGACTGCACGGATCTCGAGCTCGACGTCGACCCGGCGCACTGGTTCCTCGACCACGCCCGGGTGGCGCTCAGTCCGGGCCGCCCGTTTCGGGCGCCGGCTCACCGGTTCGCGCGGCTCAACTTCGCGACGACGACGGCGATCCTCGAGGAGTCGCTCGAGCGGATGCAGAAGGCCGTCGACAACCGTTGAGGCCCAGCGGTCCTCACGTGATGGTGAGGTCCACCGACTCACTGGCCATGACATACCCGCCGGTCGGGCTTCCAGGTCCGTCGAGGGCGTAGCCGACAAGCGCCCTCAGACGGTAGGCACCAGGCGTGAGCGCCGACCCGTCACAGCCGGTGAGCGTGACCTGGGTGGGCACGGTCGAAGCCGGAATGGTCGTCCCGCGGGTGATCGCGGTCGGCACGTCGGCACCGGCCGTACCCACGGCCCGAGCCACGACCGCGCCCCGGCCGAGCACCTCCAGCGACGACCACTGCGGACGAGCCACGATCCGTGGGCCATCCGAGAGCACGACGATCTCGGTCTTGACCGGCAGAGCCGAACCCGCCGACGCGGACGACGGTGCAGTGGTGACGACGACGACCTGACCGACTACCGGCCCGGTCGAGAGCCCGGTGGCCGGGCAGCGCCTCACGGTGAGGACCCCCGTCGGGGAGGCGGAGCTCAAAGTTGCCGACGGCTCGGCCGTGCACCCCGCGACCAGGAGGAGCAGGGCCGTCCCCGCGGCGACACGGAACGCCACGGCCATGCCGGCCCCATTCAGGCGCGGACCTGAGCGAGCGGCACGTCCGGGTCGGCGAGCTTGTCCCGGTCGACCGGATCATGGGAGTTGATGAGGGCCTGGATGTCGTCCTGGACGTCCCACACGTTGACGTTCATGCCCGCCGTGACCCGGTCACCGTCCAGCCAGAAGGCAACGTACTCGCGGCCGTCGAGGTCGCCACGCACGACGAGGTCGTCCTCGCGGCCGGCCCGTCCGGAGTACTCCAGTCCGAGGTCGTACTGGTCGGAGAAGAAGAACGGCAGCTTGTCGAAGTCGCCGGGCTTGCCGAGCACTCCCTTGGCCACGCTCGGCGGCCGGTCGAGCGCGTTGGCCCAGTGCTCGACGCGGACCCGTTGACCGAGGGCGGGCGTCTCGGCGTTGGCGACGTCGCCGACGGCGAAGATGTCAGGGTTGCTGCTGCGGCCCTGGGCGTCGACGAGGATCCCGTTGTCCAGAGCCAGACCGGCACTCTCCGCCAGCTCGATGTTCGGGACGGCGCCGATGCCGACGAGGACGATATCGGCGGGGATGCTCGTGCCGTCGTTCAGACGCACCGAGCCCGCCCGCCGGCCGTCGTCCGTGGGTTCGATGGCCGCGACCGAGACGCCGGTCCGCAGGTCCACGCCGTGCTCGCGGTGGAAGTCGGCGAACGACTGACCGAGCCTGGGACCGACGACCCCGAGCAGCGGCTGGGCGGTCATCTCGAGGACCGTGACGTTCGAGCCCGCATCTCGCGCTGCGGACGCCGCCTCGAGGCCGATCCAGCCGCCCCCGATGAGCACCACGTTCGCGCCGGCCTGGAAGGCCTGACGAAGGCGCTCGCTGTCCTCCAGCGTCCGCAGATAGAGCACGCCGTCCAGGTCGGCGCCGGGCAGGTCGCTGCGCCGCGCCGAGGCACCGGTCGCGAGGACGAGCTTGTCGTATGCGGTACGGCTTCCGTCCGCCGCCTCGACCTCGTGCGCGGCGGCGTCCACCGAGGTGATGGCCGTGCCGAGGCGGAGATCGACGTCGTGCTCCTTGTACCAGGACTCGGGGAGGACCACGGTCTCGTCGGCACTCTGCTCGCCCTTGAGGAAACCCTTCGAGAGGGGTGGACGCTCATAGGGCAGGTGCGGCTCGGCCGCGAACAGGACGATCGACCCCGCATACCCCTCGTCGCGCAGCGCTTCCGCCGTCTTAGCGGCCGCGAGACCTCCGCCGACGATGACCACACTCTCGATGCTGTCCACAGTCATGATGACTCCGCTCAAGTCGCGTCGGTTCAACGACTGCTCGATGTGAGGATGGGGGATCATGTCGCACCCGCCACGAAACCTACGGCAGCGAGCGGTCGGCGTGCTGGGCGCTCTGACGCTGGCTACCGTCCTCGCCGGCTGCAACCTCGTCAACCCGCCGCCGGGACCCGACCAGGCCGCTCAGGCGCTGGCGGCCGGGCTGGCCGGCGGCGACCTGAACCACGTCCGATTCGACGGGGCGACCTCGGCGAATGTCACCTCGTTCCTGGCCACGGCCGTCGGCGACCTCAAGGACGTCAAGCGCACGGTCACGGTGAGCCAGGTGTCCGAGCCCAAGGCCAACGACCGCACCGCGACGGCGTCCCTGGCCTTCGCGTGGACCCTGCCGTCCGCGGCGCCCGCCAGCGCTGCGAGCGCGACGGGTCCGGCCACCGCGACGACGGACGCCACGAGCTCGGCAACCGCCTCGGCGACGGCGTCGGGCGCAGCCACCGGCGGCACAGATGTCGTGTGGAACTACACGACGACCGCGAACCTCACCCGGGCCGAGGACGAGACCTGGCACGTGACGTGGACTCCGGCGCTGTTCGCTCCCGGACTCACCGCCACGGAAAAGCTGGCCCTGGTCACCGTGGCCGCCAAGCGTGGCGACATCGTGGGAGCCGGCTCGACCCCGCTGATGACCGAGCGTGACACCGCGCAGGTCGGCATCGACAAGACCAAGGTGGGGGCGGACCAGCAGGCGGCCGCGGCTACCGCGCTGGCCCGGCTGGCGGGATCCGACGCGGCCGCTTATGCCACCGCAGTCACGGCGGCCGGTGCCAAGGCGTTCGTCCCGTTGATCACGGTTCGGGCCGACGACCCGCTGCTCACCTCCCAGAAGGCGGCCGTCGACGCGATCCCCGGTGCCGTAAGGGTTCCCGGGAGGTCGGTCGTCGGTCCGTCACCCAACTTCGCGCGCTCGATCCTCGGCACGGTCGGCGTGGCGACCGCAGAGCTGATCGCGAAGTCCAACGGGGCGCTCAAGCCGGGTGACGTGGTCGGGCTCTCGGGGCTCGAGCAGCGCTACGACGCACGGTTGCGGGGAACCCCGGGCCGCACCATTCAGGCCGTCGGCACCGACTCGGCCGGCAAGAAGTCGAGCCGTGATCTCTTCACGTCGCCCGCAGTGGACGGGAAACCGCTCGTCGTCACCCTCGACACCACCGCGCAGACGGTCGCCGAGGCGGTACTCCAAGGCGGCCCCGGCGACACCCCCACCTCGCTCGTCGCGATCCGGCCGTCGACCGGCGAGATACTCGCGGCGGCGAACGGTCCGGGCAGCAAGGGCCTGGCCGTCGGAACCACCGGGCAGGCCGCGCCGGGCTCGACGTTCAAGATCATCACGGCCCTCGCCCTGCTCCGGTCAGGCCTCACGCCGGACTCATCGGTTTCGTGCACGCCCACGGTCACCGTCGGCGGCCGGTCGTTCAAGAACTACAACGACTACCCCGCGGACAAGGTCGGCACCATCCCGCTCAAGACGGCCTTCGCGAACTCCTGCAACACGGCGTTCATCTCCAACCAGGACAAGGTCTCGCAGGCCGACCTGGCCACCGCCGCTGCCGCGCTGGGGGTCGGCATCGACCTCGACCTGGGCTTCCCGGCATACCTCGGCTCGGTCCCGAACACCGCAACGGAGACCGAGCACGCCGCGTCGATGATCGGGCAGGCCAAGATCCTCGTGGCGCCGATGGACATGGCGACCGCTATCGCATCGGCCGTCCACGGCTCGGTCGTCCGCCCGCGGCTGCTCGACGACAATCCCGCCGTCGCGGGCTTCCCGACCCCGGAGAAGCCGCTGCAGCCGGCCGAGGCGCAGGCGCTGCAGGCGATGCTCGGGGCGGTGGTTTCCGAGGGCAGCGCGGCGCTGCTGGCGTCCGACGGGGTCACGGCGGCCAAGACGGGCACGGCAGAGTACGGCACGGCCAACCCGCCGCTCACCCACGCCTGGATGGTCGCGGCGAAGGGCGACCTGGCCGTTGCCGTCTACGCCGAAACCGGCACCTCCGGGTCGAAGACCGCGGGGCCGCTGCTCAAGTCGTTCCTCGAGGCCTACTCGGGCTGAGCCGGGTCAGCCGCGCCGGCCGTCGTCGTCGGTGTCACGCCGGCCCAGCGCGTCGTCGACCCGGTCCTTCGCACGGTCCAGCAGGCCGGGCTTCTCGCCGGTCGTGTCGTCGGCCGCGAGGTCATCGGTGGTGTCGTCGGCAGTGCCGGTATGCGTCGCCGTGCGGTCTCCGGCCACGGCGTCGTCGTCGCGAGTCGTGGAGTCCTCGTGCAGGTCGCGGATGTTGCCGATCCGCTTGTCGTGCAGACGCTCGTCGGGGCGCATCTCTTCGGAACGGCCGGGTCCATCTGCGTTCTCGTCGAGGCCGCGGATATTGCCGATCCGCTCGTCGTGCAGACGCTCGTCGGGGCGCATCTCCCCGGAGCGGCCCGGGCCGTCCACGTCGTCGTCGAGATCGCGCACGTTGCCGATCCGGCCGCCGGTGGGCTCGTCGAGGTCATCGGCCCGGTGGCCGTGCTCGCCGGGGCCGTGCTCGCCCTCGCGAACCGTCGATTCACCGAGCGCCCCCACGCCCGATCCAGCCGCCACACCGCCGGCTCCGGTGGCAGCCGCCGCCCCGAATCCCGGTCCCTCCCGATCGGCGTCGGGGTTCTCGATCCGGTTGCCCTGGTCGTCGAGGCGGTAGCCTTCGCGGTCCGTCTTGACGTCCGGGTCGAGCGCGTCGGCCCGCCGCAGCTTCTCCTCACTGGTGGCCGCCGCGGTGTCGCGGTCCATGGCCGCCCGCTGGGCCTGCACCTGGAGCCGCTGCGCCTCGGCGGCGCGCTGGTCGGCCTCGGCACGAACTCGTCGGGCTTCAGCCTCGGACGATGCCGCGGCCGCTTCCTTCTCGCGCAGCTCCATGTGATGGTCGGCTGTCGGGGCCCGCAGGTCGGCGGCCTCGACGCGGCGGTTTTCCTGCTGCCGCGAGCGGCTTGCCACAACTGCCGCGATCACCGCGACCACGACGACGACGATCAGAATCCACACCCAGGCGTCCATATCGGCGCACTCCTTGTTTCGGGGGGTCGGCCCAGTCCCTTGGGCCTCTCGTCACGGTAGTGGCGACGGCCCGGGGACGCACGATGTAGACCACACCGTGTCGAGCTTGTGATCCGCCATATTTCTCGGCGGTAGGGGTGGCGCCGAGGCCCGGGACGCGATGACATAGGTGCCCTGGGCCAGGAACTCCAGACCGCCGGCAGTATGGCGCGGCGGGGCCCGACCAAGGAGGCTCGAATGTCCGAAACGGCACCAAGCGAGGCGGTCGACGAGAAGACAGACCAGTCGTCCGGGGGCGCGGAGCACAATTCGGTCGAGATCGACACCGTGCTGCCCCACTCGGTCGACCACGTGTGGCGCGTCCTGACCACGAACGACGGCGTCCAGGCCCTGCTCGGCCGCGGCGCCCGCCTCGGTGGCAAGGGCGAACCGTGGCACGCCGACGACGGCACCCACGGCGTCTGGCGCAGCTACCACCCCTTGGAACAGGTGCGCGTCTCTTGGCACGCGGACGCCGACTCCCCCCGATCGCTGGTCGACCTCCATCTCGCTCCCGAGGGCGAGGGGACGCGCGTCCTACTGCGCCACGAGCCGGCCGGACCGGACCGCGCGGCCCTGCAGCAGCGGTGGTCCGACGCGCTCGAGCGCCTCGACGCCCTGGCTTGAGCCGCTCCCGGTCGTCAGCCGGCCAGGACGATGTCGACGTCCGCGGCGCGCACGACGTGAAGGCTGGCACGTAGATACTTGCCCAGACCGCCGGAGTGATACTGGCCCGATGGCTCGGCCCACCGCGCGGTGGACTTCCGTCGTCGCGACCGCGGTGGTCGTCGCGGCCGGACTCGGTGCGTGCGCGAGCAGCGAACCCTCCGTCCCGGGTTCGACGTCAGCCACCCCGGGCCGGACCGGCCCGCCCCTGGCCTGGAGCGCGGTGGAGCTGCCTACCGGCGTCGAGCCGAAGACCCTCACCACGATGGGAGACCGGCTCCTGGTCGGTGGACTCAAGGCGGGCGACACCCCCGAGACACCCTCGCCGGTGATGCTCGTCCTCGACGCCGGAGACATCCTCGAGTCCGTTCCGCTCATGCCGAAGTCCCCGTATGCGCCGATCGCCCGCTGGTACTCCGTCGTCACGGACGGCACCCGGATCGTGGCGATCGGGGGAGCGAACGGGGGTGCTCACGCCAACGTCCGCTGGACCACCTGGAGCGGGACACTGGCCGGCGTCCAGGAGCTGCCGCAGAACTTCTATGCGTTCGGGGGATGGGGAGCCGGCGAGCTCGTCGACGCGGTCATCACGCCGACGGGGGATGCCCTGGTCGGCAGCTGGGGCGGCGCTCAGGCCGGTCTCGACGCCGCGGTCTGGACGTTCGCCGACCCGGTCTGGACCCGTCAGGATCCGGCCGGCACCGCCCTCGAGAGCACGTCGAAACTCCTCGTCGGACCGCGCGGTGCGACGAGCGACGGCGACGGGATCCTCATGACCGGCTCCGCGCTACATCTGGACGACGGCGTCAAGCAGACCGCCGCGGTGTGGCGGTCGTCGGGGGTCAACACCGGTTGGCACCGCATCGACCTGCCCGACTCAGGCACCCACAGCGAGAGCGTGTCCGCGCGCTGCGGCGCCCCGTCCCCCACCAGCTGTGTCGTGGCGGGTCAGGTCGACGGCCGGCTCGCCGTGTGGTCCGTGGACGGCGATCGCGCGGCCCGTCAGACCGGCATACCCACGATCGCCGTCGGCGACCAGGACGTCGTCCCTGCGCCGGTCATCGCCCGCATCAGCTCCGTCATCGTGAGCCCCAACGGACCGACCGCGACGGTCCTCAGCCGGTCGGACACCGGTTCGTGGGTCGCTTCGGCGGGACCGGCCGGCCTTCCGATCGCCACTGCCTTGGTCGGTGACCGCATCTACGTCGCGACCCGCCCGGCTCCGGGCGCCGCCGCCACACTCTTCGTGGCGCGTTGGGCCGGCTGAGCCTCGATCAGGCGGCGGGCAGCTCCGCGGGCAGACCGAACGTCTCGAACAGCCGCAGGTCGAAGTACGCCGTGACCCGCTCGACGCCCTGTGGGCCCACCGTCAGCTGTTGGAGCTGGAACGGCAGCATCCGCCCGTCCGCGGACCGCATGTAGAGCCCGTAGGCGGGTTGCCCGTTCGCGGTCGTCGGCACGAGTCGCATGTCGCCGGCCTTGCTCGCCGGGCACTGCGTGGCAATGAGTGTGCCGATCGCCTTGTTGCCCTGGTACCAGCCGGTGAACGGCGGCATGTCCCAGATCGCGTCGGTGGTGAGCATCTCGACGATGGTGTCGATGTCGTAGGCCTCGAACGCGGCTACGTAGCGCTCCAGCTTGGCCTTGATCTCGGGGTCGTCGGCGTCGAGCTGGGACGATGCCTCGTCGGCCGGGGCGAGCTTCTCGACGTGGGCGCGAGCCCGCTGGAGCGCGCTGTTGACGGCGGCGACGGTCGAGTCGAGGGCACGGGCCACCTCGGCGGCCCGCCAGTTGAGGACGTCGCGGAGGATGAGGACCGCACGCTGGGTCGGCGTGAGGTGCTGGAGCGCGGCGATGAAGGCGATGCGAATGGAGTCATGGGTGACCGCGGTGGCCTCGGGGTCCTCCGGGGCGGTGCCGGCGCCGGCGATGAGCCGGTCGGGCATCGGTTCGAGCCAGGTGACTTCCGGTCGTGATTCGAGCGCACCGGTGGGGTCCGAGGCGGGCGCTCCGAGCCCGGTGGGGAGCGGCCGGCGGGAGCGGCTCTGCAGCGCCGTGAGGCAGGTGTTGGTCGCGATCTGGTACATCCAGGTCCGCAGCGAGGAGCGGCCCTCGAAGCCGTGGAAGGCTCGCCAGGCCCGGATGTAGGTCTCCTGCACGAGGTCCTCGGCGTCATGCACGGAGCCCAGCATCCGGTAGCAGTGGGCCATCAGCTCACCTCTCAGCGGCTCGACGAGCGCCATGAACTCGCCGTCGGTATTCACGTGATCGACCGCGCGGTCGGTCGTCGCGCTGCGTGTCTTGCTGGCCACCGAAGTCATGGAGACGAACCTACGCGTCCCCTCGGACACCCGGCCGACAGGTTTTCCACTCCGTGGCAGTCTCACGGTGCATGAGGCGGATGATCTTCGTGAACCTGCCGGTCAGGGACCTGGCGGCGTCGCGGGACTTCTACACCGCCCTCGGCTTTCCCGTGAACGAGGCCTTCTCCGACGACCAGGCCGCCGCGATCGTCGTCTCCGAGACCATCGTCGTCATGCTCGTGGCCCGCGACCGGTTCGCCGAGTTCGTCGCCGGCCCGGTCGGCGATCCCCGAGACGGCCCCACGGCGATCAGCTGTCTGAACGCGGAGTCGCCGGAGGAGGTCGATCGCCTCGTGGGCGCAGCGCTCGCCTCGGGCGGCTCCGCCTGGCTGCCCAAGATGGAGGACGGCCCGATGTACGGCCACAGCTTCGCGGACCCCGACGGCCACGTCTGGGAGGTCATCCATATGGACCTGGGCAGCATGGACCTGGGGAGCATGGACGGCTCGGCCATCGGTTAGCCGCGGACCACCGCGAGGGCCAGTCGCATCTGGTGCTCGAACAGCAGGCCTCGTTCGGCGAACGTGTCCTTCCCATACTGGCCAAACACCTCCAGGCTCACGGCGCCGAAGAGCGTCGCCCAGAGGAGCACCGCCCGGGCCATCACCGCCGGGTCGACGTCCACGCCGATGTCGGCGGTCACCCGGCCGAGGTCGGCCCGCAGGGGCCGCGGGACCGGCACCAGGGCCGGCCCATCCGTGACGTCGCCCACCTCGACCCCCTCGGCGACGAGGTGCACGAGAGCCAGGATCACCCGAGTGCCCGGCTCCGTCGTCCGCTCACCGGGCGCCTCGTACCCCGGCACCGGGCTCCCGTAGAGCAGGGCGTAGCGCGCCGGCTCGCGGAGCGCCCAGTCGCGAACGGCGGTGCAGACAGCGAGTATCCGGGTGTCCCACGCCGCTCTCCGCGAGTCGGCCAGCCGGGCGTCGACCGCGTCGCCGAGCTCGGTGTACGCGTCCACGACGAGCAGGGTGAGGAGCTCGTCCCGGCTGCCGACGTACCGGTACACAGCGGAAGACACCATCCCCAGGTCGCGGGTCACCCCGCGCAGCGACAGGGCGGCCGCCCCGTACTCGCCGAGGTGCCGCCGACCGATCTCGAGCACCCGTCGGGCAACGTCGTCGCGCCGGCGGGCGCGGACTCCTTCGGTCATGGCGGGAGTCTGACACAAATTCGAGAGCACTGCTCTTGACTCGCCAGCCACCTGGTCGCATACTGAAACGAGAGCACCGCTCTCACATTCATCAGAGGAGACGCACCATGAGCCAACAGCCCGGGTCCCCCACCCGCTACATCGCCCCGACCTCGCGCGGAGAGGTCCTCTTCATGAAGGCGGTCCGCTGGCTCACCGAGCATGGCGTGAGCCTGCTCGGCTCGCGGGTGCTCACGGTCCGTGGCCGGCGCACCGGCACGCCGCAGTCGGTTCCCGTCAACCTCCTTACCCTCGCCGGAGACCGCTATCTGGTGGCTCCGCGCGGCAACACCCAGTGGGTCCGCAACGTTCGCGCCGCCGGGGACGCGCAGCTGCGGGTCGGTCGTCGCGTGGAGCAGGTGCGCCTGGACGAGGTGCCGCCCAGCGAGCGCGGGCCGGTCCTCCGGGTCTACCTGCAGCGGTGGGGCTGGGAGGTCGGCCGGTTCGTCGAAGGCCTGTCCAAGCGGTCCACGGACGCCGAGCTTGCGGCCGCCGCACCGGGTATGCCGGTTTTCCGGTTGACGACGGCTCCGCCACGACCATGACGATGTGATGTCCGTCGCCGCGACATCCTCCTTTGACCCTCGTGTTGCATCTTTGTCCAGGGTTTGTACCATGTGCGCGTGACCTCGGTCGTCAACCGCAGCACTCCCGGCCAGACGCCGGCACCGGACGAGCATCAGCCGCCGGTCGGCGTGCGCATCGGCGAGCTGAGCCGCCGAGTCGGCGTGAGCGCCGAGCTGCTGCGGGCCTGGGAACGCCGGTACCAGGTGCTCCGACCGGCCCGGTCCCTCAAGGGCTATCGGCTGTACTCGACCCAGGACGAGCAGCGCATCCGCGTCATGCAGGACCAGCTGGCCCGAGGACTGTCCGCGGCCGAGGCGGCCCGAGTGGCGCGCCGCCCCGGATCGGGCGACGACGCATACCTCGTGGCTCCCCCCGACGACGATCCCGACGCGGCGAAGCGGCACTACCACGCCCTGCGAAACGCTCTCGACGCCTACGACGACTCCGGCGCGCAGCAGGTCGTCGACCAGATGCTGCGGGAGCTCAGCCTGACCACCGTGTTGCGAGACGTCGTCATGCCGTACCTCGCCGAGCTCGGGGCCCGCTGGGAGCAGGGGACGGTCGACGTCGCCCAGGAGCACTTCGCCAGCAACCTGCTCCGCGGCCGGCTCGCCGGCCTGGCTCTCGGATGGGGTCAGGGAGTCGGCCCGCGGGCCGTGCTCGCCGGCCCCGAGGGCGAGCTGCACGACCTGTCGCTGATGGTCTTCGGCATCGCGCTCAACCGCTGCGGCTGGCGCGTGACCTTCTTGGGCAACAACACCCCCGTAAGCGATCTCGACAGCGCGGTGCGCCATCTGAAGCCCGCGGTCGTAGTGCTCGCCGCCACCTCCTCGTCGTACTTCGACGAGGCGGCAGATGAGCTGCGGGATCTCGCGAAGCGGGTCCCGCTGGTGCTCGCCGGAGCGGGTGCCACCCCTGCCGTCGTCGCAGCGACCGGATCGACGGCGCTGCGCGGTGATCCGGTGACCGAAGCCCTCGGTCTCCGAGTGCCTGCTCCGCCCCTCGCGGCAGGGGCAAGCTCGTGAAGGTCCTCGTCGCCGGGGCGTCCGGGTTCGTCGGGCGCCGCCTCACCCCCGCGCTCGAGCACGCGGGGCATGAGGTGCTGGCGATGACCCGGCATCCTGACACGTATGCCGGGCCGGGCACTCCGGTGGCGGGGGACGTAGGAGACCCGGACTCTGTCGACGCGGCACTCGCCGGTTGCGAGGCCGCGTACTACCTCGTCCATTCGCTGGACGCCGACGACTTCGAGAGCAAGGACGCCGAGGGGGCTCAGGCCTTCGCCGGCGCAGCGTCCCGAGCCGGACTCAGGCAGATCGTCTACCTCGGAGGGCTCGGCGACGCCGACGACGAGCTCTCCGCCCACCTGCGCAGTAGGCGCCAGGTGGAGCAGCTTCTCGGCGAGTTCGGCGTGCCGGTGACGACGCTGCGCGCCGGCATCATCATCGGTGACGGCGGCACCTCGTGGGAGATGACCCGGCAGCTCGTCGAGCACCTGCCGGCGATGATCACCCCGCGATGGGTCATGACCCGCACCCAGCCGATCGCCGTCGCCGACGTCGTGCGCTACCTCGTCGGCGTGCTCGACCGCCCCGAGGCGGTGGGGCGGACGTTCGAGATCGGCGGCCCGGAAGTGCTGCGCTACAAGACCATGTTGCAGCGGGTGGCGACGATTCTCGGGCGCGACCTTCCCATCGTCCCAGTCCCGTTTCTCTCGCCCTACATGTCGTCACTCTGGCTGTCGCTCGTCACGGACGTCGACACGACCACGGGCCGCAACCTCGTCGACTCGATGACCAACGAGATCGTCGTGCGCGACCAGGCCATCCGCAAGCTCGTGCCGTTCGAGCCGATGGGTTACGACGACGCGGTGCGGGTCGCGCTCGAGGAGCGGGCCGCGCGGGAGGAGCCGACACCGGCGGCTCCGGTGGAGCACGGGCCGTTCGAGAAGTTCCTCGGTGCGCTGCCACAGCCCTTCCACCTCCAGACGCCGAGGGTGCCCGACGAGTCGGACGCGGTTCGCCAGCGCCGCCGGCAGGTCGTCGCCGGCGTCGGCATCGCCGGGGCCACGTTGCTCGGTGTCTCGCTCAGCACCAAGCCCGGCTCGCAGAAGTTCTACTGGCTGACCGGAGCCCTGGCGGCGACGTGGACCGCCGGGGCGGTCGCGTCCGGCCCGTTGCACCTGGGGTGGATCAAGAGCCGCGACGAGACCCTGCGTCGGCCGGTGTTCACGCCGATCGCGACGGGTGTCGGGGCGTTCGGCGCCTTCTACAGTGCGGCGCTGGTCGCTCGCCACGTCCCGGTCCTCAACCAGGCCATCGGCAGCGTGCTGCGCTACGCCGACCAGGGCAATATGCCGCTCGTCGCGGCGACCACCGCGGTGAACGGCATCGCGGAGGAGCTGTTCTTCCGCGGCGCGTTCTACACGGCCGCGCCGCAGAGCCCGATCTTCATCTCGACGGTCGCCTACACCGCCGCGACCGCGGCCAGCCGCAACCCGGCGCTCGTCGTGGCCGGCGGGGTGATGGGCGCCCTCTTCGGTCTGCAGCGACGGGCCTCCGGTGGCATCCAGGCGCCGATGCTCACCCACCTGACGTGGGCGATGCTGATGCTGCGGTATCTGCCACCGCTCTTCGAAGGCTCGATCAAGCGGGAGGAGATCCTCGAGGTGCTCCCGTAGTGCCGGCAGACGCGGCGGCTCCGACGGTGATGTGGTTCCGCCGGGACCTGCGGCTGCACGACCACCCCGCGCTGGACGCCGCAGCCAAGAAGGGTCCAGTCACCGCCCTGTTCGTCCTCGACGACGTCCTGCTCGAGCGCGACCAAGGCCCGCGCACGGCGATGCTCTCCCGCACCCTCCGCGCTCTCGACGAGGACCTGCGCGCGCACGGCGGCCGGCTGACCGTCGTGCGAGGCCGGCCTGTCGACGTCGTCCCCCTGATCGCTCACGAGATCGGCGCCAGCGAGGTCCATATCAGTGAGGACTTCGCCCCGTACGGCAAGCGTCGGGACGAGCGGGTGGAGAAGGCGCTCGGAGAGGTCGGTTCGGGCGTCCCGCTGGTGCGCACCGGGAGCCCGTATGCGGTTTCGCCGGGCTTCGTCATGAAGCCGGACGGCGAGCCGTTCAAGGTGTTCAGCCCCTTCTACCGCGAGTGGGTGCGGCGGGGCTGGCATACGCCGTCGACGTCGAACCCCGGCCGGATCACCTGGCACTCGGTCGACGGCGTCGACATCCCAGACGACCCGGCCATCACGGCCGACCTACCGGACGCCGGAGAGGCCGCCGCCCGGGCAACGTGGCGGGCGTTCCGCAAGGACGATCTGGCGCACTACGGCCGGGACCGCAACCGTCCAGACCTGGACCGCACGTCACACCTGTCCGTACACCTGCACCTCGGGACCATCCATCCCCGGACCATGCTGGCGGACCTCGCGAAGGGCGGCGAGGCATACCGGCGGCAGATCTGCTGGCGCGACTTCTACGCCCAGGTCTTGCACTTCTGGCCCGAGAGCGCCTACGGCTACTTCCAGCCGCGAATGCAGCAGATGAGGTTCGACACCGGCAGGACGGCCGACGAGCGCTTCGAGGCCTGGAAGCAGGGCCGGACCGGCTACCCGATCGTCGACGCCGGCATGCGGCAGCTGCTCTCAATCGGCTGGATGCACAACCGGGTTCGGATGATCGTCGCGTCGTTCCTCGTCAAGGACCTCCATCTCGAGTGGACGCTCGGGGCCCGGCACTTCATGGACTACCTGATCGACGGCGACCTGGCCAACAACCAGCACGCGTGGCAGTGGGTGGCCGGCACCGGGACCGATCCCGCGCCGTTCTTCCGAATCTTCAACCCCGTCCTGCAGGGGCGGAAGTTCGACCCGGACGGCGACTACGTGCGGCGCTACGTGCCGGAGCTTGCCTCCGTCTCCGGAAGCGCGGTCCACGAGCCGTGGACCCTGGACGATCCACCGGACGACTACCCGAAGCCGATCGTCGACCACGACACCGAGCGCAAGGAGTCACTGGCCCGGTACCAAGAGGTGCGCGGCCACTGAGGCGGGCCGAGCCCCGAGTGGAGTGAGGTCGACGTGATAGCGGCAACTTGACTCCACTCGAGCGGAGCCAGTCGCCGGAAACTCAGCCCAGCTCGTAGTCGAACCAGACGCGATGGGTGTCATCCGGATCAATGTCCATCCCGCCGGCCCCCGAGATGCTCGCCAGCTCACCGACCCCGCTGCTCGGGACGATGGCAAAGAACTGATTGCTCCGGTCGGAGCCGGTCGTGGTGGCCGAGTGCACGTAGGCGAAGCCGCCCGAGCGCTCACCGAGCCGTCCCTCGAAGGTCTCGAGCGCGACGTAGGTGCCGACCCCCGTGCCCATGTCGAACGCCGACGTGAAGATCGTCGACGAGCGCCCCGAGACGTCGCCTTCGTAGACCTTCTCCATCACCGCGGTCCCGACCGGGAGGCCGACCTCGATCGCCGGTGGCGGCGGCGTGAGCGAGGCGGGGACGAAGGAGGCGACGGTGAAGGTGCCCTCTGCTCTCATGTCCGGACCCTAGCCGCGGTGGTTGACGCCGACGAAGGGTCTAGCGTTCGGCGGCATGAAGGTCGTCGTAATCGGGGCGGGAGGCGTCGGCGGCTATTTCGGCGGACGGCTGGCGACCGCCGGGCACGAGGTCGCGATGGTGGCGCGCGGGCCGCACCTGGCCGCGTTGCGGGAGCACGGCTTGCGCGTGCACAGCGTCAAGGGCGACTTCTCCGTCGACGTCCCGGTCTCCGAGGACGCAAGCGCCTTCGGCCCCTGCGACGTGGTGCTGTTCTCTGTCAAGGCCTTCGATACCGAGTCGGCTGCCGCCGGGTTGGCGCCGGTGCTCGGCCCGGACACCGCCGTCGTGTCGCTGCAGAACGGTGTCGACAACGAGGACCAGCTCGCGACCGTGGTCGGCCCGGAGCACGTCGTCGGAGGTGCGGCGTTCATCTTCTCGACCATCACCGAACCGGGCAGCGTCACGCATACCGGCGGACCCGCGCGCATCGTCTTCGGCGAGCGGGACAACCGGCGAAGCGACCGGGTCGAGCGGCTCTTGGCCGCCTGCCGCGACGCAGGCATTGACGCGGACATCGCCCCCGACATTGGTGCCGTGCTGTGGACGAAGTTCGCCTTCATCTGCGCGACGGCGGGCATGACGGCATCGGTCCGGCTGCCGTTGGGAGACATTCGAGAGTCACCGCCGGCCTGGGCGATGTTCCGCGACATTGTCACGGAGGTTGTGCAGCTGGCCCGGCTCGAGGGAATCGCCCTCGGGGAGGACGTCGTCGAGCAGCAGATGCACTTCGCGGAGGGGCTCGCGGCCGACTCCTATTCGTCGCTGTACCACGACCTCACGACGGGACGTCGGATGGAGCTCGAGGCCCTACACGGGTCAGTGGTCCGCCGGGCGGAGCGGTTCGGACAGGACGTGCCGGCATGCCGCGCGGTCCAGGCGATCCTCGCACCCTGGGCCCGCGTCACGGGCGGCTGACCGGCCGGGACTGTCGGTGCGGCGCGCAACGATCAGACGATGACGACGGCCACGAGCGAATCGCGGACCATCCCGACCCGAGGGCCGTTCTCCCTGGAGGAGCTGGCCCTCTTCGGCTTCGGGCATCGGGCCGAGCGCGACTTCGACGGCGTGATGAGGATGGCCTTCCGGGTCGATGGCGACCTGGAGACCGCGGCCGGTGTCGAGGTCCGGCAGCGGGGCGATGAGCTCGACATCACCGTCCACGGCGATGCCGACCCCGACGTCGTCGCGCGGCAAGTCGCCCGCGTGCTGTCCTGCGACCACGACGGCGAGGGGTTCGCCGCCCTGGGACGGCGCGACCCGGTCATCGGTGCGCTGCACGGGGTGGCGCCGGGCCTCAGACCCGCGCTCTTCTACTCGCCCTACGAGGCCGCCGTGTGGTCGGTCATCAGTGCCCGTCGGGCTCGCGCGCAGGGCATCCGGCTGCGGGAGACACTCAATGCGGCCCGCGGTGACCGCT
>JBKPKI010000257.1:0-3808 GCA_046731055.1 Actinomycetota bacterium
CGCGCGTCACGATGCCGCTGGACGCGACGGCGTGGCACACCTACTCGGCCGAGTGGGACGCCAGCCGAGTCCGCTTCTACGTCGACGACGACCTGGTGCGGAGTGTGGAACAGGGCGTCGACTACCCGATGCAGCTCATGATCGATCTCTTCGAGTTTCGTTCTGCCACAACGAACGCTTCGTACCCGAAGTCCGGCGACGTGCGGGCGATCCGCGGCTATCGAAGGCGCCGCTAGCTCTGCGGACGAGGGAACCGGCGGAACACCTCTGACGCGCCGCGCCCGAATCCCTCGGGCTGACCCGAGTCGCCGAACGTCCGCGCGATCTCGAGCATCTCCGCCTCCCAGCGCCATCCCTTCTCCTGCGCCGAGCGCTTGGCCGACTCGGACCGCTCTTCGGCACCCGGTTGCGAGATGGCCCACTCGGCGAGGAGGTCGGCCTCGACCCCCAGCTTGGCGGCCGTGGCGCGAGCCGCCATGAGCAGGGCACCGCCGGCCTTGGTCCACGCGGCATAGGTCATCTTGAGCGCCGACGCGCCGTAGGGTCCGGAGTCCATGACCCGGGTCTCGAGCCGGGTGCCCTTGAACAGCTCGGCGACCTCCCCGGCAGCGGCGCCGGACAGGTACAGCCGAGTCGTACCCGTCGAGGTCGGTGGTGGCCCGATGACCGCGCCGTCGATGTAGCGGGCGCCGTCCCCGGTCACGATCCAGGCGATCTCGCGGGCCGTGCGTGGACCCACGGCGTTGGCGTCCAGGTAAAGACCTCGGAACCCGGCGACCGACCGGGCGACGTCGACCGCCGCGCCCGGTGGGCACAGCGAGATGACGAGGTCGACGTCGTCCAGGTTCTCGGCCTCGCGGAGCCCGGCCGCCTGCGCCCGGTCGCGAGTTCCGGTGCTGCGCCCGGTCGGTAGCCACTGGACGTCCGAGCCCACACGGACCAGGTCGCCGCCGATGACGGCTCCCATGTCTCCCGGGTGCAGGACCGCGACGCGAGGCATGTTCGTCAAGGTAACTCGTCGCCCTGTGAGAGCCGGTTCGCCCCTTCCGGACCCGCCTTGTCGCCGGGATCACCAGCCCACCGTCTCTATGCTGCGCGGGCGAAAGCCCACGCCGAAACCGAGTTCAGCGCGGCAAACCGGACGCGCGCCAGCCACCGGGTCGGCTGCCGTACGCGGGAGAGCGCAGTCGAGCCGCGGGAGAAGCCCAACGCCGTTGTGGCGCAGGCATTTCCGGTGCAACCTCGCGGACGGCGGCGACCAGGACCGTGACCACTGCGGCCAGTTCCTCCTCGGTCGGCTGGCCTCGGACTACGCGAACGATCGGCAGGTCTGTAGTCATAGCGGAATGTTGCCGTGCTTCTTGGGTGGCAGCGTCTCGCGCTTGGTCTTCAGCGCTCGCAACGCGCGCGTGACGTTCATCCGAGTGTTGGCGGGCGAGATCACGGTGTCGATGTATCCCCGCTCGGCAGCGATGTAGGGGTTCGCCAGGTGCTCCTCGTACTCCTGCACGAAGGCCGCCCGCACCTCGTCGACGTCACGGCCCTCCGCCTGGGCTGCGGCAATCTCCTTGCGGTACAAGATGTTGACCGCACCCTGGGCGCCCATCACCGCGATCTGCGCGGTCGGCCACGCGAGGTTGATGTCCGCTCCCAGGTGCTTCGAGCCCATGACGTCGTATGCCCCCCCGTACGCCTTGCGAGTGATGACGGTTACGAGCGGAACCGTCGCCTCCGCATACGCGTAGATGAGCTTGGCGCCGCGGCGGATGATGCCGTCCCACTCTTGGTCGGTGCCGGGCAGGAAGCCCGGCACGTCGACGAAGGTCAGGACCGGGAGGTTGAACGCGTCGCAGGTCCGCACGAAGCGGGCGGCCTTCTCCGACGCGTCGATATCGAGGCACCCCGCGAACTGCATCGGCTGGTTGGCCACGACTCCGATCGCCATCCCGTCGACGCGCGCGAACCCCGTGATGATGTTGGGCGCGAAGATCGGCTGGACCTCGAGGAACTCCTCGTCATCGACGACGTGCCGGATCACCTCGTGCATGTCGTACGGCTGATTCGGGCTGTCGGGGATGCAGGTGTCCAGCCACTGGTCCTCTTCGGTCACCTCCAACGAACCGCCGCCCTCGTATGCGGGTGGCTCCTCGAGGTTGTTCGAGGGCAGGTACGACAGCAGCGCCTTGACGTAGTCGATGGCGTCCTGCTCGTCGGTCCCCATGTAGTGGGCGACGCCGGACTTGGTGTTGTGGGTGCGCGCCCCGCCGAGGTCCTCGAACGCGACGTCCTCACCGGTGACCGTCTTGATGACGTCCGGACCGGTGATGAACATGTGCGACGTCTGGTCGACCATGACGGTGAAGTCCGTAATGGCGGGGGAGTAGACCGCGCCCCCTGCGCAGGGGCCCATGATCAGCGAGATCTGGGGGACCACCCCGCTGGCGTGCACGTTGCGCCGGAAGATCTCACCGTAGAGGCCCAGGCTGACCACGCCCTCCTGGATCCGCGCGCCGCCGGAGTCGTTGAGCCCGATGACCGGGCAGCCGATCTTCATGGCGAAGTCCATGACCTTGACGATCTTCTCGCCGAAGACCTGCCCGAGCGAGCCGCCGAAGACGGTGAAGTCCTGGGCGAAGACCGCCACCTGGCGCCCGTCGACCTGCCCGTAACCAGTGACCACGCCGTCGCCGTACGGCCGGTTCTTCTCCTGGCCGAAGGCGGTGCTGCGGTGCCGCGCGTACTTGTCCATCTCGATGAACGTCCCCTTGTCGAGGAGCATCTCGAGTCGTTCGCGCGCAGTCTTCTTCCCGCGGGCGTGCTGTTTCTCCACCGCGCGTTCTGACCCGGCGTGGGCGACCTCAGCGACGCGGCGCTTGAGGTCGGCCAGCTTGCCCGCAGTCGTGGAGAGGTCGGGTTGCGGCTCCGCGTCGGGGGGCATGCTGCGGAGCCTAGTCACCCCACGAAGTTGTCCGCTTCGCTCCGATACTTCGCGGGGACCCCGCCTAGTCACCCCACGAAGTTCTCCGCTTCGCTCCGATACTTCGCGGGGACCCCGCCTCATCACCCCACGAAGTTCTCCGCTTCGCTCCGATACTTCGCGGGGACCCCGCCTAGCCTTGCCTCTCGTGGCCGGTTCCCTCGACCGAGACGTCCTGTATGCGGCGTTGGTCACCGCTGGTTCGCCCTGGCAGGACGTCGAACACCACCCGACGATCGGCTCCACCAACGCGCGCGCGGCGCTGCTCGGGGCACCATGGCACGTCGTCGTCGCCGACCACCAGAGCCAGGGTCGTGGTCGGCTCTCCCGGGCCTGGGAGGCACCGCCGGGAACCTCGGTCGCGGTGTCGGCGACGCTGCCCGTCCCGGCCCCGGGCCCTGGGTGGATGCCCTTGCTGGCCGGCCTGTCCGTCGCCGAGGCGGTGTCCTCGGTCACTGGTCTCGACACCGCTCTCAAGTGGCCGAACGACGTCCTGCTGCCCGACGACGCCGACCGCAAGGTGTGCGGCGTTCTCTGCGAGGTCGTCACCGGTCTGGGTGAGAGCTGCGTCGTCGTCGGAACGGGCATCAACATCGACCAGGACCGCGAGCAGCTCCCCGTCGACAGCGCGACCTCCCTACGCCTGGCGGGGGCCGGCCGGGTCGACCGGAACCGGCTCGTGATCGCATACCTCTCCACATTGGTGCGCTGGTACGCCTCGCTCACCAGCGGCGACGCGGCCGGGTTGCATGACGCATACCGACGTCAGTGCGGCACGGTCGGACAGGAGGTCGTCCTCAGCCGGCCACACGGAGCCGACCTCCTCGGGAC
>JBKPKI010000258.1:0-7263 GCA_046731055.1 Actinomycetota bacterium
CGTGGTATTCTGGTCGTCGCGAAAGGGGAAAACAGCACATGGTTTTCAAGGTCGGCGAAATGGTCGTGTACCCCCACCACGGGGCGGCACTGATCGAAGACATCACCACCCGCACGATCAAGGGAGAGGACAAGATCTACCTCACCCTCAAGGTCGCCCAAGGCGATCTGACCATCCAGGTTCCCGCTGAGAACTGCGACCTCGTCGGCGTGCGCGACGTCGTCAGCCAGGACGGTTTGGACCGGGTGTTCGAGGTGCTTCGAGCCCCGCATACCGAGGAGCCGACCAACTGGTCGCGCCGCTACAAGGCCAACGTCGAGAAGCTGGCCTCCGGCGACGTCATGAAGGTCGCCGAGGTAGTTCGCGACCTCTGGCGACGTGACAAGGACCGTGGCCTCAGCGCCGGCGAGAAGCGGATGCTCGCCAAGGCCCGCCAGATCCTCGTCTCCGAGCTGGCCCTCGCCGAGAAGACGAATGAGGACAAGGCCGAGGCCATCCTCAACGAGGTCCTGGCCTCCTAACCGCTCGCGCGTCCCGCCGCCATGGCCGAGCCCCGGGTCGGGGTGGTCGTCGTCGCGGCCGGGACCGGAGCTCGCTACGGCGCCGACGTTCCCAAGGCGTTCGTCACGCTGTCCGGCCGTACCCTGCTGGCCCGGTCGGTCGCGGCGGCGCTCGGGTGCCCCGGCGTCGCGTGCGTCGTCGTCGTGGCGCCGTCGTCGCACCTCGCCGAGGCCGAGCGGGAGGCGATCGGGGATGCGGGTGCTCCGGTTCGCGTCGTTCCCGGCGGGGTCGAGCGCCACAACTCCGTAGCCGCCGGACTGGCCGCACTGCCGCGTGGCGTCGACGTCGTCCTGGTCCACGACGCCGCCCGGGCGACGACGCCGTCGTCGCTGTTCGCCGCGGTTGCTGCCGCCGTCGCCGCCGGCGCACCGGCGGTGGTGCCGGGGCTACCGGTGGCCGACACCATCAAGCAGGTCGACGAGACCGGCACCGTGGTGGAGACGTTGCCGCGGGCGACGCTGCGAGCCGTCCAGACGCCGCAGGGTTTCCGCCGCGACGTACTCGAACGTGCCCACGCCGCAAGACTTCCCGGGTCGGTGACCGACGACGCGGCCCTCGTAGAGGCGCTCGGGCTGCCGGTGCTGGTGATCCCCGGTGACCCGCTCGCGCACAAGATCACCACGCCGGCGGACCTCGACCGGGTCGTCGGCCTCGTCGACAGCGGAGGCGCTGATGCCGACTAACGTCGTTCTCCCGACTGGACTCAGATGTTTCCTCGGTTTCGCGGTCGGATGCTCCAGAACCGACGAACATCTGAGTCCGGACACGCCCGAGGTGGCCCGGTGAGCCCGGTCGCGGTCGTCACCGGTGGCGGGTCGGGCATCGGCGCCGCGACAGCCAGACGGTTGCACGCTGACGGCTTCGACGTCGTTGTGACCGGCCGACGCCGCGAGCGACTCGATGCCGTCGTCGAGGCCATGGGCGCCCGTGCTCGCGGGGTCGTGATGGACGTCACCGACCCAGAGAGCGTCAGTGCCGCAGCCGACGACATCGGCGCCTGCGACGTTCTGATCAACAATGCCGGCGGCGCGCTGGGCACCGATCCGGTCGAGCACGGTGACGCCGCCGAGTGGCGGGAGATGTTCGACAGCAACGTCGTCGGCACGCTCCAGGTGACCCAGGCCTTGCTCCCCGCCCTGCGCCGCTCGGCTCGCGCCACCGTGGTCGTCGTGACCTCGCTCGCGGCCGAGGTCGTCTATCCCGGCGGCGCCGGCTACACGGCGGCCAAGCATGCCGAGCGCGCCCTGGCCGAAACCCTGCGCCTCGAGGTCAACGGTGAGCGGGTCCGGGTCGTCGAGATCTGCCCCGGCATGGTGCGCACGGAAGGGTTCTCGCTGGTCCGTTACCACGGCGACCAGAGCAAGGCGGACGCCGTCTACGAGGGTGTGGACCGACCGCTCACCGCGGAGGACGTCGCGGAATGCATCGCCTTTTGCGTGAACCTGCCGCAGCACGTCAACGTCGACCGGCTCGTCGTCAAACCGGTCGCGCAAGCGGCGCCGCACCTGCTCCACCGCGGGGGCATCGACTGGGGAACCGGCAGTGCCTGAGGTCTCACCTGGGCTGCCGCGGGTCGGCGTGGGCATCGACGTGCACGCCTTGTCCGTCGAGGGCAGTGACCGGCCACTCTGGCTGGCCGGGCTGCACTGGCCCGGCGAGCGGGGACTCGACGGGCATTCCGACGGCGATGTCGCCGCCCACGCCGCGTGCGACGCGCTCCTCTCGGCCGCGGGGATCGGCGACCTCGGCGCCCACTTCGGCACGAGTCGGCCGGAGTATGCGGAAGCCTCCGGGGTCGTGCTCCTCGCCGACGCGGCCCGGCTGGTCCGCGAGGCGGGCTGGCAGATCGGCAACGTCGCCGTCCAGGTCGTCGGCAACCGGCCCAAGGTAGGGACCCGTCGGGAGGACGCCGAGAGCGCACTGAGCCAGGCGGCAGGCGCGCCGGTATCGGTCAGCGGAACCACGACCGACGGCCTGGGGCTGACCGGCCGGGGGGAGGGGATCGCGGCCATCGCCACGGCGGTCGTCGTTGCGCGGCGCTAGCGCAACCACGGAGTCGTTGGGCCACCCTCAGACGGCCAGGCGCCGTTCGTGCTCCTGCGCCCGGTCGGCGACGAACTCTTCCCAGGTCTGGTGGCCGTCGGCGTGCTCCGGCGCCACATTGGCGCCGTCCCGGATTGCCCGGGCGGCCCGACCCGGCATTCGGACCGGTACCAGCACCCGGTGACGACCGGTGACCCGCAAGAACCCGCGCAGCATCTCGTCCATCCCGTAGATGCGCGGACCGGCGAGGTCGGGCACCAGCCCCGACGGATGACCGAGCGCCAGCTCGACGAGTCGGTCCGCCACCTCGGCCGCGGCGACCGGCTGGAACCGGGTGCGGCTCGGCACGGGGATCACCGGGAACCGGGACATCGCCGCGAGGGTGGTGAGCGCCAGCTCGTGGAACTGGGTCGCCCGCAGCGTCGTGTACGGGATCCCGCAGCTCTCCACGACCTGTTCTGCGGCCCGCTTGGACGCGAAGTACCCGAACATGGCGCGATCGAGCCCGCTCACGACCGGAACCCGGTCGGCGCCGACGACCGAGATGAAGACGAGGTGCCCGACGCCGGCCGCGGCCGCCGCCCGCGTCAACGTTCGGGCCTTGACGTCGTCGCCCTTGGCGGTCCCCGCGCAGTGGACGACCGTCTCCACGCCGGCGACCGCCGCATCGGCGCCGGCACCGGTGGTGAGGTCTCCCTCGACGACCTCGATTCCCGGGCCGAGTCGACGAGACGTCCGGCTCAGCACCCGGACTTCGCGGCCAGCCTCCCCGAGCCGCGTGACGACGAGCCGGCCGAGCGTTCCGGCGCCGCCGGTGACGAGGACGGGTGAGGACATGGTCTGCTCCTGGAGTGAGTCGGTTCCGTGGACCACGAGCGGTCACATCGGGGACCGCAGAGGGGTCTACTCCTACGACCCGGCAGACGGAAGGAACGTGACACGGTGCCCGACGAGAACGACGTGAACTGGCTCGCCGGTCGCTTCGAGCGAGAGCGCGGACGGCTGACGGCGGTGGCGTACCGGATGCTGGGGTCGTCCATCGACGCCGAGGACGCCGTGCAGGAGACCTGGATCCGGTTGAACCGCGTCGACGCCGCCGAGGTTGACAACCTCTCCGCCTGGCTGACCACTGTCGTCGCGCGCGTGAGTCTCAACATGCTCCGGTCCCGGCGGACCCGGCGTGAGCAGCCGCTCGAGCCGCCGGAGGCACTGGACCCGTCAGTCGACCAGGACGTGCAGACGCAACCGGAGCCCCAGGCCGTCCTGGCCGAATCCGTGGGACTGGCACTCCTCGTCGTCCTTGACACCCTCAGCCCGGCCGAGCGGCTGGCCTTCGTGCTTCACGACATGTTCGACCTGCCGTTCGAGGACATCGCGCCGCTCGTCGACCGGACGCCCACGGCGACCCGTCAGCTGGCCAGCCGGGCCCGGCGGCGGGTCCGGGGCAGCGACCACCCGCCCGGTCGCGACGTCGTCCGGCAACGGCGGCTGGTCGAGGCCTACCTCGCCGCCGTCCGCGGGGGTGACTTCGAGGGACTGGTCGCCCTCCTCGATCCCGATGTGGTCCTCCACGCCGACCGCACGGCTGCGTCCACCCCGACCCCCCGCGTGCTGCGGGGCGCCCACGCCGTCGCCCACGGCGCCGTGGCGTCCGCCGTCCGCGCACCAGACACCGCCGTCGCACTCGTCGACGGGGCGGTGGGACTGGTGATGGCGGTAGACGGACGGTTGGCCGTGGCGCTGACGTTCCAGACGGCGGGAGAACGCATCACCGCCATCGACGTCATCGCCGACCCGGAGCGCCTACCGGAAGTGGAAGTGTCCGTCCTCGACTAACCGCCCTCGCGTGAACGTGCTCCGCGTAGCCCGTTGCCAGCGGTCGCCAAGCCGCTTCCAGCTCGGCTTCGGCGGCGATCACCGCAGCGAGCGCCCGGTCGACGTCGGCCTTCTCGGCGTCGGACGTCGCGAGTACCCGGTCCTTGGCCGCCCACTCGGTGACGATCTCCGGCCGGGCCTCGGGGTGGCACTGAACGCCCCACACCGTGGGCGCGTAGCGGGCGGCCACCAGCTCTCCGGTATGCGCGCGGGCGAGCACGCGGGTGCCCTCGGGCAGCCGCGTGACGACGTCACGGTGCCAGAAGACCGCCCTGGGGCCGCACGCGCCGAGGACGTCGTCGACGGCGTCGTCGGTCCAGCTGGTGTCGAGGACGCCCCGGCGCTTGCCCGTCGCGTTGACGACCACCTCGCCGCCCAGAGCGACCGCCGCTAGCTGGTGACCTAGGCAAATGCCGAGCACCGGAACGCCGAGCTGGGCGCCACACTGGATCAGGTCCTTGGTTCGCGACAGCCAGGCGCATGCGTCGTCGTCGTTCGCGCCCATCTGTCCGCCGAGGACCAGGAGCCCGTCGTGTTCCAGCAGGTCGTCGGGAAGGGGGTCGTCCGCATACGGATGCCGGACGTCGAGCCGGAGACCTTCCTCGGTGAGCCATTCACCAACCCAGCCCGGGGGGCACAGCTGCTGGTGCTGGACCACCAGGACGACCGGCGCCATGACCTCGAGGCTACGTGACCTCCGAACGAGTCCGAACAGGGCCGCCGGCTCGCGACGACCCCGCTCGAGCTCGATGGCCCTAGCGGCCGTCCTGCCCGTGGTGGCGCGGATCGCCCAGCCGAACGGCGGCCGTCAGGTCCTTGACGTGGGCGTCACGGGTGTCGACGGGAGCCAGGTCGTAGCTCCGCTCGATGGTCGCCATGATCGACGTCGTGTCGTACGTGGTGTGGTCGACGCCAGACTTCACCATTCCGGCCGAGAGCACCAGCGCCGGGATCCGAGTCCCGGGTCCCCACTTGTCCACCACCGGCGGCGAGACGTGGTCCCACTGGCCGCCGAACTCGTCGTAGGTCACGACGACGAGGGTGTCCTTGGCCTGCGGTCCGGAGGTGATGGCCTTGAGCAGGTCGACGAGGTGGTCGCTGCCGTTCGGCTCACTCGCATACCCCGGGTGCTCGTTCTCGGCACCGTACGGCTTGACGAACGAGACCTGCGGGAGCGTGCCGTTCTGGGCCGCCGTGAAGAACTTCGTCTCGTCCTTCAAGTGGGTCCGTCCCGGCTTTCCGGGCGCGTAGTCGGCGAAGTAGTTGAACGGCTGGTGGTGGAACTGGAACAGCTTCCCGGGGTGCCCGGCCTCGGCGTCGTCCCAGCCGCCGGCGTACCAGTTCCAGGTGATGCCGCGTGCCGTCATCCGGTCGCCGATGTTGGGGTATGCGGTGTCGTCGATGAGCGGGATCTTGGCGCCGCTGGTAGCCGCGGGCGGGCTACTCGGCTGCACCGTGTTGACCGCGAAGTCGCCGCAGGCCGCGACGTAGTTGTTGGCCGTCGTGCCGGCGCACGCCTGGGTGAGCTGGCCGTCGTTGACAGGTCCGGTCGGCGTGTAGAGGTCGTAGCTGTTCACCATGCCGTTGCTGTCGAGCAGCGAGTTCTTCGCTCCCAGCACACCGCCGCTCGTGTCGAGTGGCGTACGAGCGGCGATGAGCCACTGGTGGTTGAGGAACGACCCGCCGAACGCCGCTTGGAAGAAGTTGTCGGCGACGACGTAGTTCGGCGCCTCCTTACTGTGCAGGTACTTGTAGATCGGGAGCGCCTTGGTGTCGTAGCGGCCCATGACGAGGCCGACCGCGTCCGATCCGGTGACGTAGCGGTTCTGGCGGCCACCGTTGATCTGGTACTGCTCCTGGTAGAAGCGGTGGACGATGTCACGAGTGCAGCCGCCCGGCAGGCCCTCGCCCTTCCGGACGCCGAAGGGCGCCGAGGCGCCGGGCGCCGGACACGTCGTGTCCGTGGGCTTGATGTACTTGTCGATCGTGAACCACCAGTTGCGGAAGTGGCTGTCCGGGACCGCATGCGCCGGGTCGTGACAGGTGCTCGAGAGCGGCGGTGACGTCAGGTTGACGTCGTTCTGCAGGAGGCATCGGTATGCGCTGCCCTGCTGATCGACCTGGATCGTCTTCGCGGCGGTCGCGTTCTGCAGGCCGTTGACGACCTGGCCGCCGACCCGCCCCCAGGTGCCGTAGAGGTTGTCGAACGAGTGGTTCTCCTCGTAGATGACGACGAGGTTCTTGTACCCGCCGGGCAGCGGTCCGGTCGGTTTGCCCGCCGGTGCCGCTGCGCTCGCCGGTACGGCGGCGACGAGGACGAGGCCCGCTACGCCGGCGAGGAGCCCGGCGGCGGCGAGACGGGAGCGGGAGCGGGTCCTGGTGAAGGGTGCGGTCATGGTTCCTTCTTCCGTTCTGCGCCAGCGGCGCACCCGGTGCCCGGGTCGGGGTCCCCGGGACCACCGAACGACCCTGGCACGCACATCGGGGTAGCACAAGGAACTCTGGGCGAACTCCCAGGAACCGCTGCCCGGTCAGATGAACGGGGGCTGGAGCTCCGGCTCGCTCGGCGGGACGTAGAGGATCGACCGCCGCGCGGCCGACACCGTCAGCGTGCCGATCGCGATGCCGATTGCCGCGTTGATGAGCGACGTGGCCACCTTGGCGCCCGTGTCCCCGCTGACGGTCAGGGGCAGAACTGCGGCGACGGCCGTGACCAGCCCCACGATCCACCCGAAGTAGGTGAGAGGCGAGGGCGTCGTCCGAAGCAGGAGGAACAACAGGCCC
>JBKPKI010000259.1:0-4679 GCA_046731055.1 Actinomycetota bacterium
CCGGCTTGGCCTGCTGGCGGGACAGCTCGACGGCCCGCTTCTGCACGAGCGGCACGTCCTCCAGCGGCAGCTCCACACCAAGGTCACCGCGCGCGACCATGACGCCGTCGAAGGCGTGGACGATCTCCTCGAGATTGTCGACGGCCTGAGGCTTCTCGATCTTGGCGATGACCGGGACGTGGATGCCCTCCTCGTCCATGATCCGGCCGACGTCCTCGACGTCGGCCGCCGACCTCACGAACGACAGGGCGACGAGGTCGACGCCAAGCCGGAGCGCCCACCGGAGGTCGTCGACGTCCTTGGCCGACATGGCGGGAACGCTCACCGAGACGCCAGGCAGGTTGATGCCCTTGTTGTTCGAGATGACGCCGCCCTCGACCGCCTCGGTGACGATGTCGGTGGCCGTCACCTCCACCGCCCGCAGGCAGACCTTGCCGTCGTCGATGAGGAGAGTGTCGCCGGCCCGAACGTCGCCGGTCATGCCCTTGTACGTCGTGCTGACCCGCTGCTGGTCGCCGGGGACGTCGTCGACCGTGATGGTGAAGCGGTCTCCGGGCGCGAGGCTGATCGGGCCGTTCGCGAATCGTCCGGTGCGGATCTTCGGGCCCTGCAGGTCGACGAGGATCCCGACCGCCCGCCCGGTCGCGTCACTCGCCGCGCGGACCGACTTGTAGACGTCCTCGTGCACCGAGTACTCGCCGTGCGAAAGGTTCAGCCGAGCGATGTCCATGCCGGCCTCAACCAGGGCGGCGATCTGCTCCGGCGACGACGTCGCGGGCCCCAACGTGCAGACGATCTTGGCGCGGCGCATACGCGGAACTTTAGGACTTACGCCTGGGTACGAAACCCCGCGGGTCACGACCTGAGCAGCCGCTCAGACGAGCAGCGGCCGGTCAGTCGGGTTGATCGGCCGGGGCAGCTGGCTCGACCCGGTGAGCCACTGGTCGACGCCGTTGGCGGCGGCCCGTCCCTCGGCGATCGCCCAGACGATGAGGGACTGCCCACGGCCTGCATCGCCGGCCACGAAGACGCCCGGAACCGACGACATGAAATGCTTGTCGCGCTTGACGTTCGAGCGCTCGTCGAGGGCTACGCCGAGCTGCTCAACAAGCCCGGGCTTCTCCGGCCCGAGGAAACCCATGGCCAGGAGGACCAGCTGCGCGGGGATCTCGCGCTCGCTCCCCTCCACCGGCTCGAACCGTCCGTTCCGCAGCTCCACCTCGACCAGCTTCAACGCGCGAACCCGCCCGTCGTCGTCGCCGAGGAAGCACTCGGTGTTGACGGCGTAGACGCGGTCGCCGCCCTCCTCATGAGCGCTGGAGATCCGGTAGGTCATGGGGTACGTCGGCCACGGCTGGCCCGACGGCCGCTCGGCCGGGGGCCGCGGCATGATCTCGAGCTGGGTCACCGACCGGGCGCCCTGCCGGTGGGCCGTGCCGAGACAGTCGGCGCCGGTGTCGCCGCCCCCGATGATCACGACGTCCTTGTCCGTGGCGAGGATCTGGTTCTCGACGATCAGGCCGAGCGCCGCGTGGTTGCCCTGTGGGAGGTACTCCATCGCCTGGTGGACGCCGTCCAGGTCCCGCCCGGGAACCGGCAGGTCGCGGGCGACGGTGGCGCCGATGGCCAGCACCACGGCGTCGTAGCGGTCGACCAGCTGCTGCCCCGTGATCTCGACCCCGACGTCGACACCGCTGCGGAACCGGGTGCCCTCGGCCTCCATCTGGGCCAGCCGCCGGTCGAGGACGGCTTTCTCCATCTTGAACTCGGGAATGCCGTAGCGGAGCAGCCCGCCGGGCTTCTCGGCGCGCTCGTAGACCGCGACGGTATGCCCGGCCCGAGTGAGCTGCTGGGCCGCGGCCAGCCCCGCCGGCCCCGATCCCACCACGGCAACGGTCTTGCCGGACAGCCGCTCCGGCGGCTGCGGAGTCACCCGGCCGGCGCGAAACGCCTCCTCGACGGTCGTGATCTCGACCTGCTTGATCGTCACCGCGGGTTGGTTGATAGCGAGGACGCACGCGGTTTCGCACGGCGCAGGGCAGAGCCGGCCGGTGAACTCCGGGAAGTTGTTCGTCGCATGGAGGCGCTCGATCGCCTCGGCCCAGTCGCCGCGCCAGGCCAGGTCGTTCCATTCCGGGATGAGGTTGCCGAGCGGACAGCCGTTGTGGCAGAAGGGGATCCCGCAGTCCATGCACCGCCCCGCCTGGCGCTGCAGCTGAGGCAGGTCCTGGTCCTGGTAGACCTCGCGCCAGTCCTTGATCCGCACCGGGACCGGCCGCCGCGTGGGCAGCTCCCGCTCCCGGACCTTGAGGAAGCCTTGTGGGTCAGCCACGGGACGCCTCCATGATCCGTTCCCAGACCTCCGCTCCGTCCAGATCGAGACCCTGAGCCTCCGCGTCGGCCCTGACGTCCAGGACCCGCTGGTAGTCGCGGGGCAGCACGAGCGTGAACCGGTTCCGGCTCTCCGACCACGCCTCGAGCAGCCGCTCGGCGACCGGTGATTCGGTCCAGTCGCGGTGCGCCTCGAGCAGCCTACGAAGTACGGCTTCGTCGGTGTCGCGCAACGGAACCAGGTCGACCAGCTCGGGGTTGACGAGCTCCGGACGCAGGTCGAGCACGTAGGCGACACCACCCGACATGCCAGCCGCGAAGTTGCGCCCGGTCGGCCCTAGGACGACGACCGTGCCGCCGGTCATGTACTCGCAGCCGTGGTCGCCGACGCCTTCGACGATCGCGGTCGCTCCAGAGTTGCGGACGCAGAACCGCTCCCCGGCCTGGCCGCGCAGGAAGATCTCACCGGTCGTGGCGCCGTAGGCGACGACGTTGCCGGCGATGACGTTGTGCTCTGCGGTCAGCGGGGCGGACCGGTCCGGGCGGACGACGAGCCGACCGCCGGACAGGCCCTTTCCCAGGTAGTCGTTCGCGTCGCCGTGCAGCACCAGCGTGATGCCGGCCGGTACGAACGCCCCGAACGACTGACCGCTCGACCCGGTGAGGGTGAACTCGATCGTCCCGTCCGGCAGCCCGTGCGGATGCAGCTTGGTCAGCTCGTGGCCGAGCATCGTCCCGACGGTCCGGTTGACATTGCGGATGCTGAGCGCGGCCCGGACCCGCTCGCCCTCGTGCAAGGCGCCCTGGGCCAGGGCGACGAGCTGGTGGTCGAGGGCCTTTTCGAGGCCGTGGTCCTGGCCGACGGTCTGGTATGCGGTGCCTCCGGTCGGGTCCTCGACCATCGTCAGCACGGGGGTCAGGTCCAGACCCGCCGCCTTCCAGTGCTCGACGGCGCGGTCGGTGTGCAGGGCGTCGACGTGCCCGATCGCCTCGGCGAGGGTGCGGAACCCCAGCGCGGCGAGGTGCTCACGGACCTCCTCGGCGATGTACTCGAAGAACGTCTCGACGAACTCCGGCTTGCCGGAGAACCGCGCCCGCAGCTCGGGGTTCTGCGTGGCGACGCCGACCGGGCAGGTGTCGAGGTGACAGACCCGCATCATGATGCAGCCGGACACGACGAGCGGCGCGGTGGCGAAGCCGAACTCCTCCGCACCGAGCAGTGCGGCGATGACGACGTCGCGACCGGTCTTCAGCTGGCCGTCGGTCTGGACCACGATCCGGTCGCGCAGGCCGTTGAGCCGCAGCGTCTGCTGGGTCTCGGCCAGGCCGAGCTCCCACGGCGCGCCGGCGTGCTTGAGCGAGGTGAGCGGCGACGCGCCAGTGCCGCCGTCGTGACCGGAGATCAGGACGACGTCGGCGTGCGCCTTCGAGACGCCGGCCGCGACCGTGCCGACACCGATCTCGGAGACCAGCTTGACGTGGATCCGGGCCTGCGGGTTGGCGTTCTTGAGGTCGTGGATCAGCTGAGCCAGGTCCTCGATCGAGTAGATGTCGTGGTGCGGCGGCGGCGAGATGAGGCCGACGCCCGGGGTCGAGTGCCGGGTCTTGGCGATCCACGGATAGACCTTCGGCCCGGGCAGCTGGCCGCCCTCGCCCGGCTTGGCGCCCTGGGCCATCTTGATCTGGATGTCGTCGGACTCGGTGAGGTAGAGACTGGTCACGCCGAAGCGCCCCGAGGCGACCTGCTTGATCGCCGAGCGACGGGACCGGTCGAGCAGGCGGTCCTCGTCCTCCCCGCCCTCACCCGTGTTGGACTTGCCGCCGAGCCCGTTCATGGCGATGGCGAGCGTCTCGTGGGCCTCAAGGCTGATCGAGCCGTAGCTCATCGCGCCGGTGCTGAACCGCTTGACGATCTCGCTGACCGGCTCGACCTCGTCGATCGACACGGCGGGCCGGCCGGTCTCGTCACCCGGCGCGAACTCGAAGAGGCCGCGAAGCGTCATCAGCCGTTCCGACTGCTCGTCGACCCGCGACGTGTACTGCTTGAAGACGTCGTACCGACGGGCCCGGGTCGCGTGCTGCAGCCGGAACACCGTCTCCGGGTCGAAGAGGTGGGGCTCGCCCTCGCGGCGCCACTGATACTCGCCTCCGACCCACAGCTTTCGGTGCGCCGGGTGGATGCCCTCGCGGGGGTAGGCGACAGCGTGCCGGGCGGCCACCTCCTCGGCGATGACGTCGAGGTCGACGCCGCCGAGCTGGGTGGTCGTGCCGGTGAAGTACCGGTCGACCACGGCCTGCGACAAGCCGATGGCCTCGAACACCTGGGCGCCGTGGTAAGACGCCACGGT
>JBKPKI010000260.1:0-6264 GCA_046731055.1 Actinomycetota bacterium
TCGAGCCCCAGCTTGCCGACGTAGAAGTCGAGCGCCTGGTCCTTGTCGAGGACATAGATCGTGGCGACGTTCAACCTGCGAATCATCTGCGTTCTCCCGCACCGTTCGAGTAGGACGAGCCGACTCTACGGAGCGGTCACCGACACACCTTCTCCAAAACTGCTCACTCTCCGACTTGCCCGACGCTGGTCCGAGGTCGCAGGGCGGCGAGCTGAACGCAGTGCGGCGCAACGATCGGGCCGTGCCCTCGCCGATAGGCGCTCGGCGCCTCTCCGACGATCACCCGAAAGGTTCGGCTGAAGGTTCCGAGGCTGGTGAAGCCGACGTCGAAACAGATGTCGGTGACGGAGCGGTCGGTCTCACGTAGCAGGAACATCGACCGCTCGACCCGGCGTCGCTGCAGGTAGCGATGGGGCGTTTCGCCGAAGACCGAACGGAAGCAGCGGCTGAAGTGCGCCGGAGAGACATGAGCCACGTCGGCGACCGTGCGCACGTCCAGAGGCTCGGCATACCGGCGGTCCATCGCGTCGCGAGCACGCAGCAGGCGCCGGTTGAGGTCCTCGGTCTCGAAGGTCACCCGTCGCTCAGTCGTCGAACATGGCCACGACCGGCATCTCGACGGTGTCCACGCCGAGGACCGACTGCTCGTCGGGCTTGGCCGGCAGCACCCGGTCGATGTAGTCGCGGACGGCCAGCCTGATGGGGACGTCGGTGCCGGCCCGCTCCGACATGTACCACCGGTGCTCCAGCACCTCGTGGAACACCTCGGCCGGTTCCAGCTTCCCCGCGAACTCGCGCGGAACGGCGCGCACCGTCGGCTCGTAGACCGACACCAGCCAGTCGTGGGCAACGAGCTCCTCCGCCTCGTTCTGCCGGTCGGTCGCGGCGCGGTAGGAGTCGAGGTCGTTTAGCAACCGGCGAGCCTGGTTCTCCTCGACATCGAGCCCGGTCAGGCGCAGCAGGCGTCGGGAGTGGTGACCGGCGTCGACGACCTTGGGCTGGATCTGGATCGTCGTCCCATCCAGGTCGGTCGACATGGACAGCTCGTCGATGTCGAAGCCGAGGTCGTTCAGCCGCCGGATCCGCTCCTCCACCCGCCAGCGGTCGCCGGTCTCGAACCGCTCGGACTCAGTCAGGGCCGACCACAGGTCGCGATACCGGTCGAGGATGCGCACCGACACCCCGATGGGGTCGGCGACCTCCTCCAGCAGGCCGCCGGCTTCGAGGTCCATCAGCTCCCCGGCGATGTTGACGCGGGCGATCTCCAGGTCGTGCTCCCGCTGTCCGGTGCTGAGGCTGGGGCGCAGCTCCCCCGTCTCCGCGTCGACCAGGTACGCGGCGAAGGCGCCGGCATCGCGCCGGAACAGGGTGTTGGACAGCGAGACGTCGCCCCACCAGAAGCCGGCCAGGTGGAGCCGGACGAGGAGCACGGCCAGCGCGTCGATGAGCCGTTTCGAGGTGTCCGGACGAAGACTCTGGCTGTACAGGGCTCGATACGGCAGCGAGTACTGCAGGTGCCGGGTGATGAGGCACGCGTCGAGCGGCATACCCTCAGCCGTCTGCCGACCGCTCACCACCCCGAACGGTTCGACGCAAGGCAGGTCCATCCGCTCGAGGTTGCGCAGCATCGCATACTCCCGGCGAGCCAGGTCGACCTTGATCTCCTTGATGGCCAGGACGCGGTGTGACAGCCGGACGAACCGCACGGTATGCCGCGAGATGCCTCGCGGGAGCGCGGCCAGCCGGTCGGCCGGCCAGTCCTCGAGCGGGACGGACCAGGGCAGGTCGAGCAGGGCCGGATCGGGCCGGGCCGCGGTCAGCTCCAGGGGCACGTCGTCATGCTCCCATCCTCGGCACGAGACGCCAGAGGGGCGGCACCACCCGGGTGCCGCCCCTCCGATGCTGCGCCGTCAGTCGCCCATTCGTAGACCGTTATCGGCGTTGAACATGTGCAGGTGGCCCTGGCGCGGCCGAAGGTAGACCGTCTGGCCCTTCTCCGGCGGACGCCGGCCGTCCACCCGAGCGATGAACGGCTTGGCCTGCGCCTCGCTCTCGTCGAGGTCCGCGTCGACGAGGTGCGCCTTCGCCTGGCCGTAGATGTACGCGTCCGCGCCGAGCTCCTCGACGACGTCGACAGTGACCGCGAGCCCCTGGCCCGTGTCCGCGAGGTCGAGATCCTCCGGCCGCACACCGACCGTAACGTGGGAGCCGAGGTCCTTGGCGTCCTCACGGGCGATCGGGAGCACGGCGTCGCCGAACTGCACCCCACCGTCCTTGACCGGCAGGTCGAGGAGGTTCATCGCCGGCGAGCCGATGAAGCCGGCCACGAAGACGTTGTTCGGGTGTTCGTACATGTGCCGCGGGCTGTCGCACTGCTGGAGAAGACCGTCCTTGAGCACCGCGACCCGGTCACCCATGGTCATGGCCTCGACCTGGTCGTGCGTGACGTAGACCGTCGTGACGCCCAGGCGGCGCTGCAGCGACGCGATCTGGGTGCGGGTCTGGACGCGGAGCTTCGCGTCGAGGTTGGACAGCGGCTCGTCCATGAGGAACACCTGCGGGCTCCGGACGATCGCGCGACCCATGGCGACGCGTTGCCGCTGACCACCGGACAGAGCCTTCGGCTTGCGGTCGAGGTAGGGGTCGAGGTCGAGGATCTTCGAGGCTTCCTTGACCCGCTTGCTGATCTCGTCCTTGGCGACGCCGGCGATCTTGAGGGCGAAGCCCATGTTGTCGGCCACCGTCATGTGCGGGTAGAGCGCGTAGTTCTGGAAGACCATGGCGACGTCGCGGTCCTTGGGGGACAGGTGGGTGACGTCGCGGTCGCCGATGAGGATGCGGCCGCCGTTGACCTCCTCGAGGCCGGCCAGCATGCGCAGTGAGGTGGACTTGCCACACCCGGAGGGTCCGACAAGGACGAGGAACTCCCCGTCGGCGATGTCGATGTTGAGCTTGTCGACGCTCGGAATGGGGTTCCCCGGGTATTGCCGGGTGGCCTCGTCGAAGGTCACGGTAGCCATATTCAGGACTCCTTCACCGGCAGGAACGTGCCGGACGATCCGTTGTAAAGGGTGCAACGCCACCGAGCACGTCCTCGGCGACCCTCGCATTCTGGCTTACAACAGCCATGAGGCGCCAGGCTGGCGCCGCCGAGTGGACGGTTGGGCCCATGCCGGTGTGGTGGAACTGCCGGTTGGGACGGCTCCTCGGCGGCCCAGGTCGCCTCGACGCGCCCACGCTCCGCCTACTAGCGTCTTCGCGGGTAGCGCGCTGTCGCGCGGCCCGTAGAAAGCGATTTCGGCTACTCCGCACGTTCTTCTTCAGTCGCTCAGCCATGACCTTCGGCGGCACGGCGACACGGCGAACCTAAAGGGGTCTCATTGGCAGCCTCCACGCACGGCGGCCACCGGACGGTGGCGCTCGAATCCGCTGGCGTCCAGGTGATTCTCGACGTTCCGGACAACCTGCTGCCGGAGCTCGTCCACTGGGGCCGACCGGTGCCAGGGCTGACCGCGGCCGAGGCGGACCACGTGGTCGCGGCGACGAAGCCGCTGCCGGGACCGAACGACGTCGACGAGCCCGCGCGCGTCGCCCTCCTTCCCGAGCACGCCAACGGATGGACCGGCCGACCCGGCCTCCAGGGGTCCCGAGCCGGCGCCTCATGGTCGACCCGGTTCGTCACGGCGTCCGTGACGCTCGACGGCACGCCGGTCGAGGGGTATGCGAGTGGCGGACCGGGTGCAGTGGTCGTCGAGGCGGTCGACGAGGAGGCGGCCCTCGGCCTGACGCTGTGGGTTCAGCTCCTGCCGAGCGGGCTGCTTCGTGCGCGAGCGGCCCTGACCAACCTCGGTGACGGCGCCTACACCGTCGACGGGCTGGCCCTGGCCTTCCCGGTCCCGGCGGAGGCCTCCGAGCTGCTGGACTTCGCCGGGCGGTGGGGCCGCGAGCGGACGCCGCAACGCCTGCCCTTCCGGGTCGGCACGCACTTCCGGGAGAACCGCAAGGGCCGCACCGGGTCGGACAGTGCATACGTGCTGCATGCCGGCACGCCGGGCTTCGGCTTCGCCGGAGGACAGGTTTATGCGATCCACACCGCCTTCAGCGGCAACCACCTCCACTACGCCGAGCGGACGTTCAGCGGCGTGCGCCTGCTCGGTGGGGGCGAGCTACTCCTCTCTGGAGAAGTGCGGCTCGACCGCGGCGACACCTATACGAGTCCCTGGGTCTACGGGTCGTTCGGCACGGGACTCGACGATGTGGCCAGTCGGTTCCACCGACACCTGCGCTCCCGTAGCCGCCAGGTCTCGAGCGCCCGCCCGGTCACCCTGAACGTCTGGGAGGCCGTGACGTTCGACCACAACCTGGGCCGGCTGGTCGAGCTCGCCGAGCGCGCCGCGAAGATCGGCGTCGAGCGGTTCGTCCTCGACGACGGCTGGTTCGGGGGCCGGCGGCACGACGAGGCGGGCCTCGGCGACTGGGTGGTCTCGGCTGACGCCTGGCCCGAGGGACTTCACCCGCTCGCGGACCGGGTTCGCGCGCTCGGCATGGAGTTCGGTCTCTGGTTCGAGCCGGAGATGGTCAACGCCGACTCCGACGTGGCGCGGGCGCATCCCGAGTGGATCATGGCGGCGCGGTCCGCATGGCCGGTCGAGTCACGCCATCAGCAGGTGTTGAACCTGGCGATTCCCGAGGCCTACGACCACGTCAAGGGCCAGATGTCGGCACTGCTCGACGAGTACGACATTGCCTATCTGAAGTGGGACCACAACCGGGACCTCGTCGAGTCCGGCAACCAGCTGGACGGTGGTCGACCTAGTGTGAGCGCGCAGACGCGCGCGGTCTACCGCCTGCTCGACGAGCTGCGCGAGGCATACCCCTCCTTGGAGATCGAGTCGTGTTCCTCCGGCGGCGGCCGCATCGATCTCGAGGTCCTGGAGAGAACTGACCGGGTGTGGGTGTCGGACAACATCGACCCGCTGGAGCGGCAATACATGCTCCGATGGACAGCGCAGCTGATCCCGCCGGAGTACCTGGGCTCACACGTCGCCTCAGGGCGGTCGCTCACGACCGGCCGCGTCCACTCGCTCGTCTTCCGGGCGGCGACCGCGGTCTTTGGCCACCTCGGGATCGAGTGGGATCTCGCCGAGGCGACCGACGAGGATCTCGAGGAGCTCCGCGCCTGGGTCGCATTCTTCAAGGCCGAGCGTGAGCTCTTCCTCGCCGGGACGCTCGTGCGGATGGACACCTTCGACGACCACCTCTTCGTCCACGGCGTCGTCGCGCCCGACCGGACGGCCGCGATGTACGCGATGGCCGTCGTGGGCAGCCTGGAGGCCGTCCCCGGTCCGCGCATCCGGTTCCGCGGGCTGGACGCCGAGGCGACGTACCGGATCCGCCCGGTGCTGGTCGGCAGCCGGCCATCGGGACTCGAGGCGCCGGCCTGGTGGGGTGCCGAGAGCCAGGACTACCCCGGGACCCTCCTCTCCGGTGCCGCACTCGCGGACGTCGGCGTGGCGGCGCCGATCCTGCATCCGGACCAGGCGGTGCTCTTCCACGCCGAGCGCCAGCCGAGTCCCACGAGCTCCGGATGACATTGCGCTTCCGGACCGCCGGCGGGCGGCGCGATACCGTGTTGGATCCGCACGGACGGACCGAGATCGACCGATGACAAGGACGAGCGCATGCCTCGCTTGGCCGACATCGCCAAGCACGCGGACGTCAGCGAAGCGACCGCTAGCCGCGTCCTGAACGGCCGCCCCGGCGTCGCCGAGTCCACCCGGCAGTCCGTGCTGACGGCGCTCGATGTGCTCGGGTACGACCGGCGCCCAGTCGGCTGCGCCGGGCCAGTGCTGGCCTGGTTGGACTCATCCTGCCTGAGCTGACCAACCCCGATCTTCCCGGCGTTCGCGCAGGTCATCGAGACCGCCCTCGTGCGGCAGGGCTTCACGCCCGTGCTGTGCACGCATACCCCCGGCGGGGTTCACGAGGACGACTACGTGCGGATGCTCCTCGACCGGGGCGTAGCCGGGATCATCTACGTCTCCGGCCAGCACGCCGACACCCGCACTGACCCGAGGCGGTAGGTGCACCTTCGCGACCGCGGGCTGCCTATCGTCCTGGTCAACGGGTTCATGCCGGGCGTCGACGCGCCGTTCGTCTCCAACGACGACGAGGCGTCGATCGAGCTCGCGCTGAATCATCTGATTCACCTGGGACACCATCGAATCGGGCTCGCCGTGGGTCCGCAGCGGTATGTGCCGTCGC
>JBKPKI010000261.1:0-2196 GCA_046731055.1 Actinomycetota bacterium
GCGGGCGGGCGGGTTGGCAGACACAGCGTCAACAGTCGGCTCACCCAGACGCGTTGGCGATCAGGCTGTGTTCAGGTGTGGATGATGGGACCAGTTGGCCACCGGGTGTGGACAGCGCTTCGAGGTGATAACGACCGGAGATCCGGTCGTTATCACCGTGACCGCGCGAGGACCTCGCGCGCCAGCCGGGCCACGGAATGGCTCGCCGGCCAGCGGTCGTCGGCCGGGAGCAGTGTGCCTAGGACGTCGTCGACGAGGGCTGGAGGGACGAGGTCGCCGACGTTTCCGCGGAACTTCGCCGTCACCTCGAGGGCGGTCAGGGGGTGGTCGGGGTTGCCTCGGGCGGTGCGAACCCGGCCGGTGCCGCGCCGACCGTCGCGCAGATGGACCGTCACCGTCGCCGGCCGTTCCCGCGGCAGGGCGGCGGTCATCGCCGGTTCCTCGACCAGCTCGACCCGCCGGGCCAAGTCGGCGACGGCGGGCCGGTCGAGGCCATCCGGGAGGAACGTCCCGGCGTCGAGCACGCCGTCGGCGACGAGCGCGGCTACGGCGTAGGGCAGTGAGAAGCGGGCCTGCATGTCCGACGTCACCTCCGTTGCGGACAACGAGGCCGCGAACGCGAAGGTCTCGACGCGCACCTTTTCGACCTGCTTTGGGTCCACTCCGCCTGTTCCGCCGGTCGGGCCTCCGTAGGCCTGGGCGAGCGCGAGCCGGGAGGCGTCCAGCGCCGGATGAATCCAGCGGGCACAGGCATACGGCTTGAGGTAGCTGTCGAGAATCGTCCAGCGGCGGCCGAGCCCGGCGATGGCGAGGTCGTCGTCGAGGTCGGTGCAGACCGCGCCGTCGAAGAGGCGGCGGTACGGCGCGTCGTCGCAGCGGGCGCCCGCGACCACGAGGTCGGTGGCGACCGCGCCGTAGTAGGACCCCAGGCCGGTCCACGCGTTGCGCACCGTCCCTCCGCGCACCGGTACGTCGAGCGTCGCGGCCAGGGGCAGGCAGGACCCCAGGAGGTATGCGTCGCCGAGGCGTTCGGGGGGCACACCTCGGAGCAACGCCGTCGCGAGGGCGGCTGCACCGGGCCCGTGGACGCCGTGCGGGTGCAGGCCCACGCGCAGGGACGAGGCGACGCCACTCCGCATCCCAACCTCCGACGCTACGAGGAACACCTGGAGGAGGGAGGCATCGTCGAGGTCCCGCTCGGCTGCGGCCTGCAGCAGTGCGGGAAGAACATGTGGCGCCGGATGCGCCGTGGGCACCGGCGGAAGCCGGTGGCCCTGGGGATGGAACGACCCGCCCGAGTCGGCGTCCAGCCAGGTCGCGGCCGTCCCGAGCGTCATCAGCCGGGCGAATGGCGATGCCGCCTCCCCGGTCTCGGCCAGCGCGAGGGCGCGGGCAAGACGCTCGACCGGCGGGTAGCGCAGGCCGCCGAGCAGGGCCCCGAGTGTGTCGACGAACAGCAGACGACCGAACCTCTGCACGGGAGCGGGGATGTCGTCGAGCCCTGTCGTGGCGGCGAAGGCCGACACCGCGTCACCGATCAGGGTCGGAGCCGGTGCAGTCGGGGTGGATGTCATTGTTGGTCCTTCGGCGTCGAAACTGGGCCGGACCGCCCCGCCTGCAGGGAGTCCGCGAGCGCCGGCAGTCCGGGGACCACTCCGGGCAGCCCACCGGCGATGACCAGGCCGTCGATGCCGAGCCGCGCGTACGACGACACCTGACGCGTCACCTCGGCTGCGGACGTGACGAGGAGGAAGCGTCGGCGGACCAGCCGGGCAGCCTCGTCGTCGGTGTCCGCGGTGGCCGTCGCCGTCCCATGCCGGAGGTAGTCGTGGCGGCTGGCGACCAGGCGTGCGAGGGAGAGCTCGTCGGCGTCCAGGCCGAACCACTCTGGTGCCGCGGCCATCCTCGCGGCACAGGAGCCGAGCAGCGGCGCGGCAGCGGACGCCGCCTCATCAGGGTCCACGACGAGAGCGCGCACGAAGAGCCACACGTGCGTTTGGGGGTCGTCCGCCCGAGCGAGGGTCACGGCGCGGCCCACAGTGTCCAGGTCGGTTCCAACGTCCAGGAGCACCCCACCGAGTGCGCCGGCGGTCGTGGTGATCGTGCGGGGCCCGGAGGCCGCGCCGAGCAGACGCCCGGGAAGCCGGTCCGAACCGTCGTCGGTGCGCAGCCGCTCGCGCACGAGGTCCAGGTTGG
>JBKPKI010000262.1:0-3376 GCA_046731055.1 Actinomycetota bacterium
CGAGAGCACCTCGTCGGCGGCCGGGTCCTGGGCGATGTGCAGCGAGGCCTTCATGCCGAGCACCCTACGACCGGTCGCAACGGGCCACGTCCCGACTGCGGGCCACGTCCCGACTCCGCGCGTGGGCCGGCAGGCGGGCGGGCGGACCCCTGCGGCAGCCCCACTTCTCCGCACGTGATGACCTTTTGGCGGCCGATGTCCGGCATGTCGGCATACAAGCCCTCACGTGCGGAGCTCTTGGGAGGCGGCTGTGTCAGAGGAAGTAGACGAACCCCGGGCCCTCGTCGCGGAACGGCACGCCGAGCGACTCCAGCGCCGGGCGCCACGACCCGACGACGGCGGGGTCGGACCCCTCGAACCCGTGGTCCGCAGTGAGGAGGAACGCCACCTCGTCGAGCACGCCGAGGGCCTCGAGGTGATCCAGGAAGACTCCGAGCCGGGCGTCGGACTGCCGGAGTGAGTCCCGGGCCATGGGCGACCGGGGCCCACCCCCGTGGTGACCGGCGTCGGTGACGACGTTGGCCCACCAGGTGAGGCGCGGCATCCGCGCCGGGTCGGTGAACAGCTCGCGGACCTGGGCGAGTCCGAGGTCGTCCACCCGGACGCCCCACCGGAAGTACGCGTCGTCGAGGAACGCCGGTTCGCCGAGGAACGGCGACTGCTCGGCCGGTGGCAGCCGGTCGTCCAAGCCGCCGGCACCGTCACTGCTGCCGCTCTCCCTGATGACCTTCATCGTGGAGAAGTCGGACCCGCGGTCGATGGCCTCGTCGATGCAGGCCGTGCGCGGAAAACCTTCAAACGCAACGTGATCGGCGACCATCTCGAAGACGGTGCGGACGCCCGGTCGCAGCCACTCGGCCGACCGGTGCCAGGTGGTCTCGTCGTTCGGCACGACGCGCTCGCCGGTCTCACGGTCGTAGAAGACGTTGCCCAGGACCCCGTGCCGCCCCGGCCCGACGGCGGTGAGGATCGAGGTGTGGTTGGTCAACGTGACGCTGGGAAACTGCGCCACGGCGCCGCCACGAAGCGCCGACCCCCGCTCGACCAACCGGGCGACAGCCGGCAGCTCGCCGGCCTCGGTGAGGCGCAGCACCTCGCCGCAGTGCGCGCCGTCCCAGAGGATGCCGATGACGGCGCGCGGGCTGACGGCGGGGTCGAGGTATGCGTCGAGCACCTGCCCGTCGAGCGGTTCACCGGCCGCGTCCCGCAGGTCCTGGGGCGGGACGCCGGACAGGGTGGCCAGAGTCGGTCCGACGTCGACCAGGTGGACGTGGCGGTCGACGTACCCCAGGGTCCGGACACCGGCTCCGGCGAGGACGAGCGGCGCGCGCGACTGGACGACGTCGAGCGAGCCGTGTTCACCGACGTGGCCGCCCTCGTCCGGAAAGAAGTGCCGCGGCGTGTGCACGATCGCGAGATCGGGGCTGCGAGTGGGATCGGCGAAGAGGGACAGGAGGCGCTCCGCCGCGTAGGGGTAGGCGTTGGCGGTGCTGGAGCGCGGGCCCTCTGCCTCGATCTCCGTCGGGTACGGCAGAAAGGCCATGGGGTCCTCCGACCCGATGGGGTCGGTGCCGGAGAGAACCTCGTGGACGCCGCCGGGGTGAAGCCGCACCGTCCCCAGGTGGTTGGCGGCGTGGGCGACGCGCTCACCCTCGACGTCGTCGACCCAGACGACGAGGTCGACGATGCTCGACAGCTCGGCTGCCGTCAGGGCGGCGACCGCCGCAGTCAGGGTCGCTCTCGTCTCGCCTCGGGTCAGGGGCACGGTCATGGCCGGACGGTACCCGCTGGGTCTTTCGTCGGCTGGCCTGGCCTGGCCCGGCCGGTCCGGCCGCCCCCACTGGCCTGGGCATGGAGAAGGGCGGGGAGCCCCCTGGATCCCCGCCCTTCCCGGTGAGTGGTTCGGTGTCGTTTCGGTGATGGACGTCCTCGTCCCTGATGTCCCGCGTCAGCCGCCCGGTGGCGGCAGTGTCACCGCTCTCGACCGTGGTCCGCGTGACGCCGTCGGCGGATCTCGATTGAGATCAGTCGGGCGCTGCGGCGGATGCCGGTCTGCGGTGCACGACGCAGGCGCTCCTCGATCATGGCCTTGGCCAGATCGGGATACGTCTGTTGCGTGTACATATCCGCTTCTCCTGTCGCTTCTTAGTCGGTTGTGAGTGGCTGTGAACAGACGGCTCGGAAGTGGTCCTGATACGAGCCGGTCTGCTCACCTCAAGCGGCGATCTCGTTCTTGCGCGGACGGCCCCGCGGCCGCTTGCGCGGAACGACAACCCCCTGGACGAAGAGCTGGCCGCCCCAGACGCCCCAGGGCTCGCGCCGCTCCAGCGCACCCGCGAGGCACTCCTGGAGTGCCGGGCAGGTCCCGCAGAGCGACTTCGCGAACTCGACGTCCGCCGGGCTCTCGGCGAACCAGAGCTCCGCGTCGTATTCGCGACACGGAATGACCTCGCCCCCGGCCTGCGCGTCTGCGCGCAGGTCCAGAAGCTCCGTCAGGGTAAGCGTCGCCATGTCCCTGGTCACCTCCTCCCTCGTGGTCTCCCTCTGTTGTCCGGCCTCACCGGGATGACGGTGATGTCGGTCGTCTGCCTCTCGATGCGGCGCGCGTCCCGCGTGGTGGTGGTGCGTGCGCCGAGCGGTGCTGGTCATGTCGGCCCTCTGTTGCGTCTGGTCGTGCGGTGTTTCTCGGGTCTTCTCGGTGTCTTTCCCTGTGGGTCGTGCGGCCGGACAAACAGAAAGGCCGCGGATCCCGGATGTCGGGTTCCGCGGCCTGGTGGGAGACCGGTGTCTGGAGGTCAGACGGGTGGTCTTCCGGTGCGGAACGGTGGGACATCCATGTACGTGCGAGCGATGGAGCTGCTGACGAACGCCGGAACGGCGCCGGCTCCCTGGACGGCGACCTGGCCGACGACTCCGGACTTGCCGGAGATGGACAGAGTCGTCCCCTGGAGCGCAGTGACGTGGTCTGCGAGGAGGCGGGTCCCCGGCTGCCGACGCTCACGCCAGACGCGCGCGTGGGCGCTGGTCATCTCGACCGCGCCGCTCGTCGGGCTGTTGCTCTCCATCAGGGTCACCCCTCCTCTCGCTATCTCGGACTGGGGTGTGCGGGCCAACGCACACACGGGTACGTCCACAAGAGGGTAGTGGGCGCCCCCCAGATACCACCACACTATTTCGGTCGATTGCGTGACTTTCTTTCGGAGCCGGGGTCGTTAGGCGTCAATGTGGTTGCAGCACCAGCGTCTCGGGCGACACCCTCCGGCTCCGCGCCCCCGAGGACGGCAAGAACAGCCGCGCCGTGGGCCTCCAGCTTGCGGGCGCCCACCCCCGAGATCGCGGCCAGGCCGGCCAGCGAGACCGGCTTGGTCTCCGCAAT
>JBKPKI010000263.1:0-6190 GCA_046731055.1 Actinomycetota bacterium
GCGCGATGCGTGACGCCGAACTCCGCGGCGACCTGCGCGATGGTCCATGTCTGACGCTCCGTCTCCGGCTCGGTTGCCACGTCGCCCAGAATGCTTTACCTTTACGTAAACGTCAAGTATGCGATGAAGGGGTTTGTGGTGTTCGAGCTGAGCAAGGAGCACGAGGACTTCCGTGCGGTCGTGCGCGAGTTCGCCCATGCGGAGGTGGCGCCGAACATCGCGGAGTGGGACCGCGACGCCTACTTCCCCGTCGAGCTGATCCCGAAGATGGGCGACCTCGGCCTGTTCGGCCTCGTCGTGCCGGAGCAGTACGGCGGCTCCAGCGAGCACGGCGGCGACTTCCTCAGCTTCTGCGTCGCGATCGAAGAGCTCGGCCGCGTCGACCAGTCCATCGGCATCACCCTCAGCGCCGGCGTCGGCCTCGGCATCAATCCGATCCTCAGCTTCGGCAGCGACGAGCAGAAGGAGCGCTTCCTGCCGGATCTCGTCGCGGGGCGTGCCCTGGCGGCGTTCGGCCTCACGGAGCCGGGCGGCGGGTCCGACGCCGGGGCTACCCGCACCCGGGCGGTCCGTGACGGCGACCAATGGGTCGTCAACGGCGCCAAGGCGTTCATCACCAACTCCGGCAGCGACCTCACTTCAGTCGTCACCGTGACCGCTCGCACCGGTACCAATCCCGACGGTTCGCCGCAGGTCAGTGCGATCCTCGTGCCGGCGGGCACGCCTGGATTCACCGTCGACCCGAGCTACCGCAAGCTCGGCTGGCACGCGTCCGACACTCACGGCCTGACCTTCGACGACTGCCGCGTCCCCGACGATAACCTCCTCGGCGAGGAGGGCGAGGGCCTGCGCCAGTTCCTCAAGACCCTCGACGACGGCCGGATCGCCATCAGCGCGCTCGCCGTCGGCTGCGCCCAGGCGTGCCTTGAGCTGGCCACCGACTACGCGAAGGGACGAGAGGCGTTCGGACGGCCGATCGGCGCGAACCAGGGCGTCGCCTTCCCGATCGCCGACGTCGCGGTCGCCGTGGAGGCGGCCCGGACGCTCACCTACAAGGCGGCCTGGCTCAAGGACGAGCTCAATGCCGGTCGGCGGTCGGTCCAGGAGGTCAAGCAGGCCGCGGCGGTCGCCAAGCTGTTCTCGACCGAGGCCGCCGTCACCGCGGCGCGCACGGCGACCCAGGTCTTCGGCGGCAACGGGTTCATGGAGGAGTATCCCGTGGCCCGCTTCTACCGTGACGCGAAGATCCTGGAGATCGGCGAGGGCACCTCCGAGGTCCAGCGGATGGTCATCGCCCGCGGCCTTGGCCTGCCGGCATGAACGAGCCCGACCCGCGGGTCGGCGACGTCCGCGCGCGGCTGCACGAGGCATACGAGGCCTCCGGCAAGATCACCGACAAGGCTCGCGCCAAGCTGGACAGCCAGAACAAGATCTACGTCCGCGACCGGATCGGACTGCTCTTCGACGAGGGCTCGTTCGTCGAGGACGGCCGGTATGCGAATGCGACCGCGGCGGGGCTGCCGGCCGACGGCGTGGTCACCGGGCGCGGGACGGTCGACGGCCGCCCGGCGATCGTCGTCGCCAACGACCCAACGGTGAAGGCCGGTTCCTGGGGCGCCCGGACCGTGGAGAAGATCGTGCGCGCCACCGAGTCGGCGCTGCGCGAGGAGCTGCCGGTCTTCTGGTTCGTGGACTCCGCCGGGGCACGGATCACCGACCAGGTCGAGATGTTCCCCGGCCGCCGCGGCGCCGGCCACATCTTCCACAACCAGGTCGCACTCTCCGGCAAGGTCCCGCAGATCTGCTGCCTCTTCGGCCCGAGTGCCGCCGGCGGCGCATACATTCCCTCGTTCACTGACATCGTCATCATGGTCGAGGGCAACGCATCCATGTACCTCGGCAGCCCGCGCATGGCGGAAATGGTCGTCGGAGAACGGGTTTCGCTCGAGGAGATGGGCGGCGCGCGCATGCACTGCACCGTCTCCGGCTGCGGCGACCTGCTCGCCCAGGACGACGTCGAGGCCATCGAGCTGGCCAAGCTCTACTTCTCCTACATGCCGGGCTCGTGGCGCGAGGCCGCACCCGCGTACGACCCCGAGGAGCCGTCCGTCGCGCTGACCCGTGAGGTCGTGCCGGAGCGGGAGTCGGTGCCGTTCGACGTCCACGAGGTCATCGACGGGCTGGTCGACGACGGATCGTTCTTCGAGATCAAGCCCCTTTTCGCCGCCGAGCTCGTCGTCGGGTTCGGGCGGATGGGTGGCGAGACGGTCGGGTTCGTCGCAAACAACTCGGCGGTCAAGGGCGGAGTCCTCTTTTCCGACAGCGCCGACAAGGCCTCCCGGTTCATCTGGCTGTGCGACGCGTTCTCGATCCCGATCGTCTACCTCGCCGACGTCCCCGGATTCATGATCGGCACCGAGGTCGAGCGCGGCGGCATCATCCGGCACGGAGCCAAGATGGTGTCCGCCGTGGCGTCGGCGACGGTGCCGCAGTTCTGCGTCGTGGTCCGTAAGGCCTACGGCGCCGGCCTGTATGCGATGGGCGGGCCGGGGTTCATGCCCGACGCCACGCTCGCCCTGCCGACCGCGCGGATCGCGGTGATGGGACCCGAGGCGGCGGTGAACGCCGTCTACGCGAACCAGGTCGCCGAGGTCGAGCGAACCCGCGGGACCGAGGCCAGGGACGCCTTTGTGGCCGACAAGCGGCGCGAGTACGAGGAGGACGTCGACCTCGAGCGGCTGGCGGCGGACCTCGTCGTCGACGGGGTCGTCGAGGCTGACGAGCTGCGGGCCGAGCTCCTGCACCGGCTGCGGTACGCGTCGCGCCGGGACCGCGCGTTCAGCGAGCGGCGGCGCGGGATCCCGCCGGTCTGACGTCGAGGACCCGTCGAACAGATCGTGACCAAGGCGCGATGAAGGCCGACGGGCCGTCGCTCCGGGCCTGACCTACGCTGGAGGGCGACATTCCCGGCGATCCCTGCCGCCGCCCGACCGAGCCGACTTCCGAGGTGCGTTCTGACCAGTCTGCTGACGCGCGCGCGCGAGGAGACCCCAGAGTCCGAACGGGAACCGGAAGCCCGACCGGCGACATCCGCGGAACCCGGCACGCCGTGGTGGCGGCGGTTCGAGATCTGGTTCCCGTTGGCGGTGTTCGCCGCCACCCGGGTTTTCACCGTCCTCGTCGTGCTCATCTGCCAGCGGGCCCAGATCGCGCTGCCGGCGCCCAACGGAATTCTCCGGATCATGTACCCGACCGGCGAGGCGCCGGGCTACTGGGTCGTGATGGGAAACTGGGACGGGCAGTGGTATCAGCAGATCGCGGATGTCGGGTATCCCAACCCGCTGCCTCTCGACGACACCGGCCACGTCGACATGAACGCCTGGGCGTTCTTCCCGCTCTACCCCATGATCGTCGGGGCGCTGATGCGGGTGACCGGCGGCGACTTCTACGTCGTCGGGGGGTTCACGGCGATGGCCATCGGCGCCGCGGCGATCCTGCTGCTCTTCCGCCTCGTCGACCGGGCGGTCGGCCGGTGGGAGGCCATCGTCGCCGTCGTCGGGGTGTGCACCTTCATCAGTGCGCCGATCTTGCAGGCCACGTACACCGAGTCGCTCGCTCTTCTCCTCGTCGTCGTGAACCTCATGCTGGTCAGGGCGCGCCGCTACTGGTGGACCGTTGTCGCGCTGGTCCTGCTCGCCTTGACGCGGAACGTCGTCGTGGCCATGGTGCCGGTCCTGCTGGCCCACGGGTTCGTCAGATGGCGCCATGAGCGCGATGAGTTCCCGATGCGCGACAAGGTGTTGCTGGGCGCTCTGATCGTCGAGGCCGGGGCGCTGACCTTCCTCTGGCCGGCGATCATCGGCGCGGTCACGCGCAACCCGGCCGGCTACGCCGACACGATGCAGGCCTGGAAGATCGGCACCGACATCAAGCTGTCGAGCTGGTGGAACTACCTCGACTTCGCGTACGGCTGGTGGGGCATCGTCGCCGGCATCGCCATGGTTCTCGCGTTCGGGTGGTTCATGCTGACCAAGCGGTCGTGGCGCTGGGGCCCCGAGCTGTGGGGCTGGGCCGGGGCCTACCCCGCATACCAGCTGCTCGTCACCAACACCGGGCCGTCTCGACTGCGCTATGCGCTGCTGGCGTTCCCGTTCGCGCTATTCATCGCCTGGTTCCTGCGGTTGAAGTGGTGGCGCCGCTGGGAGGTCTGGGGGCTGGTCGGCGTGGCGCTGCTGGGGCTCGGGCAGCAGGTCTGGTGGATCCAGAACTACCTCATCGTCAGCCACCTCGACGGGCCCATCTACTTCCCTTGATCACCCCACGAAGTTCTCCGCTCCGCTCCGATACTTCGCGCGGGTGGCGGGCCCAGCCGTACCACCTCGGGCTCGCGGTCGGACCCGTGCTCCTCCTCGTCGGCGGGATGACGGGCTCGTCGTCGACCAGGCGCCGTGCTGGCAGGGCGTGCCCAACTGCGACTAGCGCTGCGGCGCTCCGGCGACGGCGAACCAGCCGATGCCCACCTCGTTCAGGAGGGCTCGCAACAGCGGGAGAGAAAGGCCGACGACGTTGTGATGGTCGCCGTCGATGCCCTCGACGAACGCCCCGCCGAGCCCGTCCACGGTGAACCCGCCAGCGACCCGGAGCGGCTCACCCGTGGCGACGTATGCGCCGATCTCGTCGTCCGCAAGCATGGCGAAGTGGACCGTAGTGGAGGCGGTGGCACCGAGGGTGGCGCCCGTACCGCCCTCGTCCGCCCGTCGCTCGTCGCGCAGCCAGTGGCCGGTATGCAGCGTGCCGGCTCGTCCGCGCATCCGCCGCCAGCGGTCGGTCGCTTCCGCGGCGTCGCGCGGTTTGCCGTGCGCCTCGCCGTCCAGCTCGAGGACCGAGTCGCAACCGAGCACCAGGGCGCTGGTCCTGAGATCGGCGGCGACCGCCTCGCACTTGGCGCGGGCGAGGAGCAGGGCGACGTCGGCCGGTTCCAGAAGGCCGTGGCGGTTCACGGCGTGGGACACGGTGGCGGTCTCGTCGACGTCGCTGACGATGACCGTGGGTTCGATGCCGGCCGCCCGCAGGGTGGCGCGCCGAGCGGGAGAGGCGCTCGCGAGAACAAGATGCACCCGCGGCGTCGGCATGGCGGCGAGCCTAAGCGCTAGCCCCCCACGCCTCGACTCACGTGGGAGCAGGTCGACTCACCGTGGAGGGTGAGTCAAGCTGGTCGACAGTGAGTCGAGGTATGCGCGGAGGCGGCGGGAGTGTGGACGACGCGGCGGTCGGAGTCCTCTGCACGGGAATGCTGGACTCATGGACGAGTGGGCTCTGGCCGCCGATCGCCACGGCATCGCGGCCACCGCGGACCTTCGGCGGGCCGCGCTCGGCGCGGGACAGATCGAGTCGCTGGTCGCCGCTCGTGAGCTCACGCCGCTGGCGCGCGGTTGGTACGCGGTGGGCGTTCCCAACGGCCCGGAGGACCGGCACATCCTCACCACTCGCGCCCTCCTGCGCGCCCGGCCCGGCCAGCTGGTCGCGTCGCATCACAGCGCGCTGCTGATTCTCGGCTTGCCGACCTACCGAGCAGACCTGTCGCGGGTGCGACTGGCCCGCCGGACGCCTGGACCGACGAGGACGCGAGCCGGCTACAGCGTGGGCCGGGCGGTCCCGGCCAGCGCCCAGCTCGCCGATACGGTGTCCCCCGCGCTGGCCGTGGTGCAGCACGGCCTCTCAAGTGGCCCGCTGTCGGCGCTGGTCGCCGCCGACGCGGCGCTCCACCAACGGCTGGCCACGCGAGAGGACCTGTCCTCGGCGCTGGATTGGATACGGTTCCACCCACGATCGGCGGGCGTGAAGCGCTTCGTCGCGCTCGCCGACGGGCGTCGAGAGTCGCCGGGCGAGACCCGGCTGGCCCACGCATTCCACCTCATGGGGGTGGCCGTGACTCCCCAGGCGCACATCACGGCGCCCGGGTTCTCGGCATACGTGGACTTCGCCGTCGACGGCGAGAACGTCGTCGTCGAGTTCGACGGCAAGGTGAAGTACGGCCGCTCACCAGACGATCCGGACCCGTTCGGCAATCGGCGCACTCCGCAGCAGGTGCTGTGGGCCGAGAAGCGCCGGGAGGACCGGCTGCGCGAGCTGGGTTACGAGGTGGTCCGGGTCACCTGGGATGACCTCGCGGACCTCGTTGCCCTGTCGC
>JBKPKI010000264.1:0-5146 GCA_046731055.1 Actinomycetota bacterium
GATCGCCGGGACCGAGCGCGCGAGCCGAGCCGCGAGCGCCATCTGGTCGCCGAAGTCCATGGCGTCGCGGTCGCGCTTGAGCTCGAGGTAGGCACGGACCATCGGGAGGATCGCCCGCCGGTTCCGCAGCGCGGGCAGCACCCTCTCGGTCTCCATCGGGTGGGCGCGCTTACGCGTGAATCCCTTGGGCACCGCCCGCATCGCCACCTCGAACTCGTCGAGATAGCGCCCGACGTCCTCGGGCTCGAGCAGATGCTCGGCCAGCTCACCGGCCAGTGACACGACCGCGGCGGTGACGGTCGACTCGGCGGACGTCAGCTCCTCGACGTCGCCGTCGTAGCGGCTGACCACCTCGTGGGCGAACTGCCACGCCGCCGCCTCGGACAGCAGCCGCGATTCCGGCTCGTAGCCCAGCCGCAGGGCGTGCTCCCGAACCAGCCGACCCGCATACGAGTGGTATGTGGACACGACCGGGATGCCGCCCAAGGGCTCGGCGCCGTCCTCCTCGAGCGGACGCGGCGTCCAGATGCCGGCGTAGGTGAGGCGCCGCAACCGGCGGCCGATCCGCTCGGCCAGCTCGGTGGCGGCCTTGCGGGTGAAGGTGAGGCCGAGGACCTGGTCGGGTTCGACGTGGCCGTTGGCGACCAGCCACACCACGCGCGACGCCATCGTCTCGGTCTTGCCGGAACCGGCCCCTGCCACGACGAGGACGGGACAGCACGGGTCGGCCTCGACGACCGCCTGCTGCTCGTCGGTCGGCGGTGGGAGGCCGAGGGCCTCAGCCAGGCCCAGGGCGGAATGGCTCGTCATCGCAGGGTGCTCCCCTCGGGCATGGCCGGGCACGACGTCTTCACCGGGCAGAAGGTGCACCACGACCCGGGGCTGGCCGGAAACTCGCCGCCGCCCATGCCTTCCGCGGTCGCCGCGACGAGCCGATCGGCCCACTCGGGGTCGTCCTGCGACTCCAGCGGCGGCTGCTGCTGGAGGGCCGGCTTCTCCGAGGCGCCCGCCGCCTTGCCGAGGTGCAGCAGCGCCGCGCCGGCGGAGACGCGGCCCTCGCTGCCGAACGCGCCGTGCTCCACGGCCAGCTGGTAGGTCCCGAGCTGCGGATGGGTGGCCACCTCGTCGGCCTTGGGCTTGCTGCTCCCCGTCTTGTAGTCGACCACTCGCAGGCGGCCGTCCGGCTCGCGCTCGAGCCGGTCGACCCGGCCGGTGATCGTCGCGCGGCCGACGTCGACCCGCAGCGGAACCTCGGACGAGACCTTCTCCGGCCGCTCCGCGTCGGCGTAGTAGGCGGCGAGCCGGCGGGCCATGAGGTATGCCTGTTGGCGCTGGCGGTCGGTCGCCCAGCCGGGCGGCAGGCCGAGCCGGCCCCACCGCCGCTCCACCTCGGCCACCAGGGTGTCGGCGTCCACCTCGTCGCCGAGGTCGTGGGCGATGTCATGGATGAGCGTGCCGAGATTGGCCGACCCCTGGCTCGGTGCGTCTCCCCCGGCGCTGGTCAGGGCCCAGCGCAGCCGGCAGTCGCCGAAGCTCTCGACCTTGGACGGTGAGAGGCGGACCTGCTGCTGCGGGCGGCGCAGCGGCCGGTCGTCGCTGAGAACGCGCTGCACCCACCACTGCTGCGGGTCGGCGCCGTCGACCCCGGCCGCGGCCATCCGGGCCAGGGCGCTCGCGGCGGCCCCCGCCCCGTCGGCGTCGTCCAGGACGAGTCGGCGGCGAAGGTCGGCGACCAGTGAGGGCAGCGCAAGAGTGCGTCCCAGCTCGGTGAACTCGCGCTGCTCCGGCGGGAGGTGGTTTGCGGACGCGCCGGCGCCGACGAGCGGGTCGACGAGGTCGAGGTAGACCGACGGCTGGTCGTCCTCGCTCCGCACGGCCGTCACGAGCAGCCGCTCGGTGGCGCGGGACGTGGCGACGAGAAACAGCCGGGTCTCGTCGTAGCGCACCGCGGTCTGCGCCGCCCGGAACGTCCGGTCGCGCCCGGTCACGACATCGACCAGCTCCTCTGAGCCCAGCAGCGAGCCGCGCAGCCGCAGGTCTGGCCAGACACCTTCCTGAACCCCGGCGACCGCCACGTAGCGCCACTCGCGGCCCGCCGCACCGGCCGGCGTGAGCAGCGCGACGCCGTCGACGGACTGAGCCCGGGCCGCCAGCGTGTCACCGGGCACGTCCTGCCCTTTGATGTGCTCAAGGAACGCGTCGGGACCCGCGGCCGGAAGACGGTCGACGTAGCGCTGCGCCGCGTCGAAGAGGGCCACGACGGCATCGAGGTCACGGTCGGCGCGCGCGCCGCGCTTCCCGCCGCGCAGCGCCAGTCGTGCCCATCGGTCGGCGACTCCAAGGGCGTCCCAGACCGCCCACAGCACCGTCTCGGCGGTCACGCCGGAAGCCCAGGTACGCACTCCGTCGACGTCGACCGTGCGCGCGGCGGCGAGCCCCTCCGCGATCGCGAGTGAGAGCCGGCGTAGCGCGGCCGCGTCGTGGCCCAGGCCGGCGGCGTGCCCCGGCTCGAGCAGGACGGCCGCCAGCAGCTCGTCGCTGGAGCGCTCGCCACCGGCCTCGAGCTCCTCCCGTCGCAGCAGCCGCCTCAGCCGGCGTAGGCCGACGGCGTCACACTCCCCCAGCGGCGAGAGGACGAGGTCGATCGCGCAGTCCGGCGCAATCTGGTGGCCGGGGTTCAACGCGACCCGAAGGACGGTGTCGACGAGCGCCAGCAGCGGGCGCACGGCCACCTCGTCGCGTACGGGGCTCTCGCTACCGGAGGGCCGCATCGGTACCCCGTGCGCCATCAGGATCCGGCGCAGCGTCTCGTCGCGTCCCTCGCTGCGGACCACGACCGCCATCTCACCCCACGGAACACCGTCGAGGAGGTGAGCCGCCCGCAGCCGCGCGGCGATATGGGCCGCCTCCTGGGCCGGAGATCGAAGGAGGGCGACCTCGACCGCGCCACCGTCGCATACCGGCTCAGGTGCCCGTTGCCGGCCGCCGCCCAGCGCTCCTATCCGGGTCGTGATCGTGCGGCTCACCTCGACGAGTGCGGTCGGCTGCCGGTATGCGGTGTGGAGGACGACTGTGGGGGGTTCGGCGGTGGGGTCGGGTCGGCCGAGCGTGGTCCAGCCGGTCGCAAGGATGCGCGGGTCGGCGCCACGGAACGTCTGCACGGCGGCGTCCGGATCTCCCACAAGGACGAGGTCCGGACCTGCGGCGTCCACCGACCCCGAGGTGAGCACGCGCAGCAGCCGTCCGGCGGCGAAGGTGAGCTCCTGCGCGTCGTCGACGACGATGAGTCGCACTTGACCGCATACCCGCACCAAGGCGTGGGCGTCGTCCTCGAGCAGCTCGGCCGCTGCCGTGAGGATCCAGGCGGGGTCGTAGGCCCCAGGGCGGGAGAACGCCGTGACCTCGTCGTACTCGCGCAGCACTTGCGCGACCGCGACCCACTCGGGCCGCCCGTGCTCCGCGCCCAGCACCGCCAGGCGGTCGGCCTCGATGCCGTGCTCCACCGCCCGCATGAGCAGGTCGCGCAGCTCGGCCCGAAAGCCGCGCTTGTCGAGGGCGAGGAGGACGTGCTCGGGCCACGGCGGCCGGGGCGAGTCACCCTGAGCGTGGCCGGCCAGCAGCTCACGGAGGATGACGTCCTGCTCGGGACCGCTGATCAGGCGCGGAGGTTCGTCACCCCGAAGCGCGGCCTCCCGCCGCAGGATCCCGAATCCGAACGCCTGGTGCGTGCGAGCCAGCGGCTCGGTCGATGTGCGGGCCAGCCGTGCGGTGACCCGCTCGCGCAGCCGGGCCGCCGCCACGCGCGTAGAGGTGAGCAGCAGGCACTCGTCGGGGGTCAGTCCACCGACGAGCACCCGGTCGACGACCAACTCGACGGCGGTCGTCGTCTTGCCCGTGCCAGGGGCGCCGAGGACCCGGACCAGTGGCGCTCGCGTCTCGAGCACCGACTGCTGCTCGTCGTCGAGTCGGGGAGCGTCGACGACGAGTGCTGGGGCTCGTCGCAGGGTGACCACGTCGTCATCCCACCACGGGCGGGGGACAACGTCCGTCAGCTCGCCGGTCCGTGCCAGCGCGCCCTGGCCAGGTCGACGCGAAGGCCCTCGAGGGTGCCGCGCACCATCGGCGTGTTCTCCTCGCGGTAGTGGTCGCGGGCCCGGTCCTCCAGCCCACGCGGTGGCCACCCCCCGGACCGGACCACCCGCCACCAGGGGACATCGGACCCGTACCGACTCATGACGTTGCCGACGAACCGAGCGCCCCGGCTCCCGACAATCTCCGCTACGTCGCCGTACGTGAGCACCTTCCCCTCGGGGATCTGGTCGACGACCTCGAGCACTTCCTCCGCCTTCTCGGGCAGCTCGAAGACCGGGTATGCGTCGGGTCGCGGAGAGTGCTGGCGGCCGCGAGGCATACCGGCATCCTGCCAGCCGCAGTCCGGACGCCGGCTGTCGGCGATGGCTGCCAGAGTGCGCCTTATGGCGATCCGTGGACGCGAACGACGAGGCTGGCTCGGCATCGTGCTGGGCGCTCCCAACGCGCGCGAGCTGGCGTACTTCTACCGCGACCTCCTGGGTTGGGAGCTGGCGACCGACGAGTCGGACTGGTGCACGATCGGCATGCCGGACGCTCCGGTGAACCTCGGGTTCCAGACCGAGGAGCATCACGTCCGACCGATTTGGCCGGGCGCCCCTGGTGAGCAACAGATGCAGCTGCACCTCGACCTGCAGGTGACCGACCTCTCGGCGGCGGTCGAGGATGCCGTGGCGTTGGGCGCCACCTTGGCCGAGTTCCAGCCGCAGGACGACGTACGCGTGCTACTGGACCCGGCCGGCCACCCGTTCTGCCTCTACGTGTGACCCCATTGTCGCCTTCGCTACAACCGGACGTGGCTGGATGGCTGCGGCGCTATCGCTCCACAGCCTCAGTGACACCGACAATGCCCGAGTTCTTGCGGCCGTCCACGACCAGCGTCCTGCTCTCGGCGGTCACCCCGTTTCGGGCGGCTCGGGCAGGCTCAGGTGCAAGCCGGCGACTAGCCAGTCGGTGTCCCGAAGCAGGACGAGAGTTCCGCGGTATTGACCCTCGACCCGCTCTCCCTGATGGATGCCGGTCTGGCTCTGGGTGCCGACGACGAGAGCGGTGCTGC
>JBKPKI010000265.1:0-7466 GCA_046731055.1 Actinomycetota bacterium
CGCAGGCCGACGGCCAGCGTCGTGTTCGACTGGTCGGGCAGTACGACCTGAGCGATCGGGAGCTCGTTGAAGGTCGACTGGAAGCTCACGAAGAAGACGACGATGAGGATCGGCATGGCCAGGCGCATGATGAGCCCGAAGAAGATCCGGGCGTGGCCGGCTCCGTCGATCCGCGCGGACTCGTCGATGTCGACCGGGATGGTGTCGAAGTAGCCCTTCATGAGGAAGGTGTTCACGCCGAGCGCGCCGCCGAGATAGACCAGGCTGAGCCCCCACAGCGTATTGATGCCGAAGGACGGGAACACCTTCTGGATCTGGGTCATCAGGGCGTAGATCGCGGTCAGCGCGAGGACCCCCGGGAACATCTGGACCAGCATGAGCAGCAGCAGCCCGAGCCGGCGGCCAGCGAACCGGAGCCGGCTGAAGGCGAACGCCGCCGCCGCGCCCATGAACAGCGCGGCGAAGGAGTTGATGAAGGCGATCGCCAACGTGTTGCGGAACCAGACCGCGAACGGGTACTGATCACTCTGGAGCAGATTCGTGAAGTTGTCGAAGGAGATCTTCGAGGGGAAGATGCAGCTGAGCGCCGCGAGGCCCTGCCGGTCGGGTGGGCACGCCGCGGTGAGCGTATTCCCGCCCGAGAACGCCAGGCTGATGACGTAGAAGACCGGAAACAGCGCCCAGATCACGAAGATCACGGCGACGACATGCCGCCATCCCACCAGGCGCATCCACCGGCCGAACGGCATCCGCTCGGCCTTGATGGTCTCCTCGGGGCCACCTCCGACGGGCGCGTCAATACCGGGCTTGTCGGGGTCGAGCCGGAACGGCGTGGTCTGGGTGCTCATCGACCGATCTCCTCGAGTCGCTTGGTGAGCCGGAAGCCATACACGGAGACGGCCCCGACGATGACGAAGATGAGCATGGCGATGGCCGAAGCCAGGCCGAGCTGCTGGTTCGCCGTGCCGGTACCGCTGCCGAAGGCAATCCGGAAGGTGTAGTTGATCAGCAGGTCGGTGGATCCGCCGTCGGTGAGGCTGCCTGGGAAGGGGCCACCACCGGTCAGGAGCTCGATGAGTGTGTAGTTGTTGAAGTTGAAGGCGAACGTCGTCACCAGCAGCGGAGCCGTCGCGACGAGCAGCAGCGGCAGGATGACGGTCCGGAAGGCGTGCGCCCCGGACGCCCCGTCAACGAACGCCGCCTCCTTGAGGTCCGCCGGAACGGCCGTGAGCGCGCCCGAGCAGACGAGGAAGAAGTAGGGAAACCCCATCCACAGGTTGACGGCGAGCACGGAGAACCGGGCAAGGGTCGGATCGTTGAGCCAGTCGATGTTGGCGCCGAGGACCTGGTTGATGAGCCCGAAGTCCGTGTTCAGCATGCCCTTCCACACCAGGATGGTGAGAATGCCCGGCAAAGCGTAGGGAATGATCAAGAGGAACCGGTAGATCCCCTGCCCCCGCATCCGACGGTCACCGAGCACCAGCGCCAGGGCAAGGCCCAACGCGAAGTTGAGGAACGTCGTGCCGATGGCGAAAAAGAAGTTCCACGCGGCGATCGGTAGGAACCGGCTGCGGACGGTGGGGTCGGTGAAGAGCTTCGTGTAGTTGCTGAAGCCGACCCCTACCTGCCATCCGGGACTAAGAGTCTGACCGGCGGCCGACTGGAAGTTCCCGATGTCGGGGTTCGCTGGATAGACCGTGCCGTCCGTGCTGGAGACCATCGCGTCCTGGGCCTCGTCGTAGACGTAGCCGGCCTTGGCCTGGCCGGCGCGGGTGACGGAGAGCGCCCGGAGGTAGACGCCTCGCTGGCCCTCGACCGGCGGACGCAGCGCGTCCCACTGGGCCTTGTAGGCGGCGTTCGCGCTGAGAGAAGCCAGGTTGAGGCTCTCGTAACCCGTGACCCCGGTGACCCGGTTGCCGGCCCGCTGGACGTCTCCGTCCGCGACGGGGGTCAGCCCGTCATTGGTACCGAGCGACACCTGGTTGGTCGTCGGGTCGGTGATGAGCATGGACACCGTGCCGGCCTTGACGACCGGGACGACGTTGTACTGGGTGCCGCCCTCCACCGACACGACGTTGGACTGCTCGATGGCCGTGATGGCGGTCGCTTTGTCACCCAGGTGACCGGTGCCGTAGTTGGTGAACGAGTACACGCCCGTCGCGATCATCGTGTAGAGCTGGAACACCACCAGGAACACCAGCCCCGGCAGCAGGTACTTCAAGGGCAGCGACTTCCGGGTGAAGTAGGCATAGTTCACCGCCACCGCGACGATTGCCAAGAAGACGAAGGCGATCCACCACCGCGCCTGGTATGTCTCTACGAGAAGGTAGAGGAGCAGGACGTCGATCAGCCCGACCAGGATGATCTTGAGGATGAGGTTGCCGGCTCCCCCGGAGCGGAAGGCTCGCGCCTCCCGCTCCTCGTCCTGCTGAGGGACCGACGTGGCGGTGTCCGTCATGACCGTTCAGGTCCTTCGGTCAGCCCAAGGCCGCGTTGGTCTTGGCGATGGACTCGGCGGCGGCCGTCATCGTGGCCTGCGGGTCGGCCCCGGTCGCGATCTTGTATTGCGCCAGGCCACCTTCGGCGAAGACCGCATCCATCTGCGGCACGGCCGGCATGGGGATGCCCTGCTTGCCGTACTCGCCCAAGGCCTTGACGATCGGGTCGGACGACTCGGTGGCGAGGGACTCCACCCAGGCCGACGGCCGGGGGTCGATCTTGTACATCCCGTCCTGGAAGGCGGTCGTCATGACCTCGTCGTTCAAGAAGGTCGAGGCGAGCGCCGCGTTCTTCGCCTTGGCCGCCTGGAAGAAGACGCGGACGCCGAGGAACGGGATGGCCTTGTTGGAGCTGCCCTGCCACGGCGGGACAGGGCACAGCGTGAGCTTGTCGGCGAGCTTGGCCTTGAGGTCCGGTGTCGACCACGGTCCGGAGATCATGTACGGCGACTTGCCGCCGGCGAAGCTCTCCTTGGCGATGTCGTAGGAGACCGTCGGCTTGAGGATCCCGTCGTCGACCAGGGTCTTCAGGCGCTTGCCGGCCGCGACGCTGCCTTCCTTGCCGATCCCGAGGTCCTTGATGTCGTAGGACCCGTCGGAGTTCTGCTTGAACGCATACCCGCCGTCCGCCGTGTACATCGGGAACCAGTGGTAGAAGTCGCCCTTGTCACCGATCTGCATGGCGATGCCGAGACCACTGGTGGCCTTGCCGGACGCGATCAGTGTCTTGGCGTTGCTGACCGCCTCGTCGAGCGAGCTCGGGCAGTTCGGGGCGAGATCCTTGTTGGTGAAGAGGCCGACGTTCTCGACCGCCCACGGGACTCCGTAGGTGTTGCTGCCGTTGGTGACGCCGGCGACGGCGGCTGGAAGGAACTTCGACTTGTTGGCTGACAAGTCGATCGGTGCCAGCAGACCGTTCTTCACGAGCGTGCCGATCCCGTTGTGAGCGCCCTCGAAGACGTCGGGGACCTCGCCACCGCTGGCACTGCCCTTGACCAGTGCCTCCTGGAGCTCGCCGCCGCCGTTGAACTTCTTGACGGTGCAGGTCACGCCGTTGGCCTGCGCCCAGGCCTGGCAGAGCGGCTCGATGGCCTTGGCGGTGTTGGCCGAGTTGTCCGCCCACACGACGAGGGTTCCGCCCCCGCCCGCGGCGGAGCTGGTGGCGGCACCGCCACCACCGCCGCCGCTCGAGGACCCGCTGCTACCGCTGCTGCAGGCGGCCAGCAGGATGGGGAGGCCGGCGACGGCGACCCCGACCTTGGTGATACGGCGCATGACTGCTCCTTGCTGTCTGGTTGGTTCTGAAGGGGATGAGAAGGCCGTGCCTACCGGGTCATCGGCGGCTCGCTGAAGGAGGCGGCTGGCGCTCGGCGTGGAAGAGGACGGCCTGGTCGGGGTGGACGATCGGAGCCGCCACTCCGACCTCGGCGAGCGCCGCGCCGGAGAGGACGGATCCCGGGTAGCCCGCGCTCTCGGGACCCCACCACGCCGGGGCCTGGAGCCCCGAGGGCCGGCTGCCGACGAGCATGGGCCGGATCCGGTAAGTCGCCTCGGCGTCCAGCCCGCGGAACCGGATGCGCGGACCAGGAACGGCCTCGAGGCTGCCGACGACGGCCATCGCGTACATCGCCGCCGACTGGTCCAGCGCGACGACACCGTGGAGGAACAGGTGCTCGTCGAAGGTGTCCATCCGCACGAGCGTGCCGCCGAGGAAGAGGTCGCGCTCGGCCTTGAAGAACGCGACCCAGGCGCGCAGCTCCTCCAGGTCTTCGTCGGTGGCCTCGGCGAGGTCCCATTCGATGCCGAGGTGCCCGAAGACTGCGGTCGCCGCCCGGAAGGCGAGCGAATGGACCCGGCCAGTCGTCAGCGACCGGCCTGAGGCGATGTGCGAACCCAGGTACTCCGGAGGGATGAGCTGCGCCGTCCACCGAAGCATGTACTGCCGCTCCAGCGGGTCGATGTTGTCCGACACCCACACGCGGTCAGTTCTCTCCAGAACCTCCAGGTCGATGCGCCCACCGCCGGACGAACAGGACTCGATCTCCAGAGCGGGGTATGCGTCGCGCAGCTCGTCGAGGAGGCGGTAGGCCGCGCGGGTCTGGGCGCTCACAGCCGGCCGACCCTGGTCGAGCTGGTTGCCGGACTCGACGAGGTCGCGGTTGTGGTCCCACTTGAGGTAGGCGATGTCGTACTCGTCCAGCAGCGCCGACATCTGGCCCTTTACGTGGTCGTAGGCCTCGGGAATCGCCAGGTTCAACACCTGTTGGTGACGAGACTCGACCGGCCACGTGGACCGCGCCGCCATGATCCACTCGGGGTGCGCCCGCGCGACGTCGGAGTCGGCGTTGACCATCTCGGGCTCGAACCAGAGCCCGAACTCCATGCCCAACGTGCCAACCCGGTCTACGAGCGGGTGGAGGCCCTCCGGCCAGGCGTCGGGCGAGACCACCCAGTCGCCGAGTCCCGCCTCGTCGTGCCGCCGACCCCCGAACCAGCCGTCGTCGAGGACGAACCGCTCGACGCCGATCTTGGCGGCGCGCTCGGCGAGCTCGACCAGCCGGCCCAGGTTGTGGTCGAAGGTCACGGCCTCCCAGACGTTGAGCGTCACCGGGCGGGCGCTCGACACCTGGCGGCTGCGGGAGCGCAGGTGCCGGTGGAACCGGCTCGCGACCTCGTCGAGCCCGGTGCCGAAGGACCCGTAAACCCAGGGACTCGTATAGGTCTCACCGCGGTCGAGGCGCACTTCCCCCGGCAGCAGCAGCTCTCCCCCGGCGAGCAGGCGGATCCCGCTGAAGGTCCGCTCGGCATAGTGGAGGTGGTTGCCGCTGAAGGCGGTGTGTACCGCATACACCCGTCCACCGGCGAAGCCGAACCCCGGCGTCCCGGCGTGCAGGAGATAGGCACTGTCCGACCCGGTGCGGCCCTTGCGGTTCTCCCGGACGTGGCTCCCGACTCGGAACCGCAGGCGTTGCGGCGTCCGCTCGCGGCCCCAACGCCCGGCGAAGTCGAGTAGCTCGGACGCCTCGGCCGGGACCGGGAACGCCAGCGTCAGCCCGTCGACGGTGTAGGTCCCGTCACCGCGATTGGTCACCGCTGCTCGGGCCCGGAGCAGCCCGCTGGGCAGGAGCTCGATCCGCAGTGTCAGGCCGAGAGCCGCCTCCTCGTCGACCGCCTCGACGACCACCGCGCCCGGTCCGCCCCTCGCATACCCGTCGACCGGCGTGCCGTCGAGCGTCACCGACGTCGTGACGAACCGCGTCGACCAGGCGGTGCCGGCACGTGAGCCCTGCAGGCCGGGCCGGCCGGTCCATCCGGTGGCGTGCTCGGGCAGAAGCGCGACGCGCGCCGGCTCGTCGACGTCGTTGGGTCCGGCCAGCGGCTTCGTCGCCGCGACCAACTGGTCCGCCTCGGTCGCGGTCAGCCCGGGCACCGCCGCACCCCAGTGCACGAGCTCGGGCAGCAGGTCGCCGGGGAAGTCGAGAATCGCCTGGACGCCAGCGGATTCGAGCGCCACCGTCCGGTGGCCGCCGCGCGTCGAGGCTGCCAATGAGACCCCTTTGGTTCACCGTCTCGCCGTGCCGCCTAGCGACATTGCTAAACGATTACTAAAGATTTAGGGTGAGTATGGGCGTGGCGGAATTCGCTGTCAAGGGGCCGCGCAACGATGCACGCCACCCGCGATGACGCTAGTGGGGAGAGCATGGGCACGTCGAGGCAACGAGGCTCAAGAGTTACCCTCGCCGACGTTGCGCGACTGGCCGGAGTGTCCAGCACCACGGCCTCCTTCGTCCTCACCGGGCGGGACATGGGGATCTCCCCCCCGACGGCCGACCGGGTCGTGGCCGCCGCTCGGGATCTCGGGTACGACTACGCCACGCGGCGCCGCGGCGGACGGGGCCCGCGAATGCCGGTGATCGGGTTCGTCACCGACGCCGTCGCATCGGACCACTACGGCGGCGAGATGATCCGGGGCGCCATCCAGGCGGCCGCCGAGCACGGGCACGGGATCGTCACGGTCGACACCCATGGTCCGCGCCGGCTCGAGGACGACCTCGTTCGGGGGCTGATCGACCGCGGCGTCGACCGGTTCGTGTACGCGGCACTGTCGACCCGCGTGACACGGCTGCCGGAGGCGCTGCTCGACCAGGCCACTGTGCTCGTGAACTGCGAGGACCCGCGGTCCATCGCCACGGCGATCGTGCCGGACGAGTCGTACGCAGGAGCCCTCGCCGCGACGACCCTGCTGGACGCCGGGCATACGGCCCGCATCTGGCTCGTCGGCGAGACCGGGCGCGGACCCTACGCCGGCCGGGAGCGTCGCAAGGCCGTCGTCGCGACGCTGACGGCTGCCGGTCTCGCGCTCGCCAATCAGGTGCAGTGCTCGTGGTGGCCGCCGGATGCCCACGCCGAGTTCGGCGAGGCGCTGGCGACCAGCGCGGACGGCCAGCGCCCCACCGCGGTCATTGCGATGAACGACCGGATCGCGATGGGGGTCTACCAGGCGGCCGCCGACCTGCGGCTGCGCATCCCGCGCGATCTGTCTGTGGTCTCGTTCGACAACTCGGAGCTGTCATGGTGGCTCTCGCCGGGGCTCACCAGCATCGGGCTTCCGTACTTCGAGATGGGCCGGCGCTCCGTGGAGGTGCTGCTCGGAGCGTCGACGTCGGAGACCGTGGAGCGCCTCCCCATGCCTCTGCACAAGAGAGAATCGGTGACTGGCCCCCGGCGGCGCCGCTAACCGTCCGGGATTGGTGGTTTCCCCACGGCGGAGTGTGGTGGAACGTCCACTCGACGGCGGGATGCTGGCGCCTGTGGCGGTTGTGAGCAATGATGCGAAGGTCATCGAGGACGTGCTCGGTGGCGTTGCACCCTTTACAACGGATCGTCCGGCACGTTCCTGCCGGTGAAGGAGTCCTGAATATGGCTACCGTGACCTTCGACGAGGCCACCCGGCAATACCCGGGGAAC